>CAMEIT010000017.1 GCA_945918795.1 uncultured Clostridia bacterium
AAGGACGGCGCAATGAACGGAACGAACAGGCAGCTGTACAGTGATTTATCGCAAAAATTCTCGATGAATATAATTGCCTCGGGAGGTATTTCCTCCATTGACGATGTAAAAGCGCTCAAAGCTATGAACATATACGGCGCAATAATCGGGAAAGCATATTACACAGGTGCAATAAAAATAAAGGATGCAATAGAGGTAGCGCGATGATTACAAAAAGAATAATTCCGTGCCTTGACGTAAAGAACGGCAGGGTTGTAAAGGGTGTAAATTTTCTCGGACTTGCCGATGTGTCGTCGCCTGTCGAGCTTGCTTCATATTACAGCAACAGCGGTGCAGACGAGCTTGTATTTTATGATATAACGGCTTCGGCTGAAGGGCGCTCGCTGTTTACGGATATACTTGTTGAAGCTGCAAGCAAAATTTTCATTCCGCTCACAGTAGGCGGAGGAATAAACACGGTTGAAGATTTTGACAGAGTCCTCAACTGCGGAGCCGATAAAGTAAGCGTAAATTCCGGTGCAATAAAAAATCCGAATCTCATAAGAGACGCCGCCATAAAATACGGCAATCAATGCGTTGTTCTGTCGGCAGATATTAAAAGAGTAGACGGAGTATTCCGTGTTTTTGCAAAGGGCGGACGCGAAAATACGGGGATGGAAGCAATATCGTGGATAAAAAGATGCGTTGATATGGGTGCAGGCGAGGTCGTTGTAAACTCAATAGATACAGACGGCGTAAAGAACGGATTCGATATAGAAATGCTTGACGCAGTATGCAACGCCGTAAACGTTCCCGTTATAGCATCCGGCGGCGCAGGCTCAAAAGAAGATTTTGTGACGCTCTTCAAAACACTTGACAAGGTTGACGCAGGACTTGCCGCATCTGTATTCCACTTCGGAGAAATAGAAATATCCGACTTAAAGAAAACGCTTCGTGACAACGGCATTACCGTAAGGATTTAAGAAATACGTGCTTCACTTGATTTGTGAAGCTTGAAAAAAAATGGAGGATACTGTCTTTGCACTGCACTGACATATTATACTGTTATGCTTGATATAAATGAATTGAAATTTGATGAAAATGGACTTATCCCGGCAGTTATTGTTGATTCAATAAGCAAAAAGGTTCTCACCGTTGCTTACATGAACAGAGAGAGTCTTAAAATATCTCTTGAAAAAGGGCTTACCTGTTTCTGGAGCCGTTCAAGAAAAGAGCTTTGGCTCAAGGGTGAAACAAGCGGAAATTATCAGCACATTGTGTCTGTCACGGCCGACTGCGACAGAGACGCTTTGACGATAGTCGTAGAAAAGGACGGCCCCGCTTGTCATACGGGCAGTGATTCATGTTTTAACGAAAAAGTATGGCAAAGCAATGAATATTCGGAGTTTTCTCTCGAAGGTCTGTACAACCTGCTTGTCGAGCGCAAAGAGCAGCGTCCTGAGGGCTCGTACACGACGTATCTTTTTGAAAAGGGCATCGACAAAATATTGAAAAAAGTAGGCGAGGAATCGACCGAAGTAATTATTGCAGGAAAAGCCGACGACAAAAAGGAAACGATTTACGAAATCGCCGACCTTGCTTATCATGTAATGGTGCTCATGGTTCAAATGGGAATTTCAGTTGAAGATATACACAGAGAGCTTCAGTCGCGTCATATAATCGACCACAAGGTAAAGCAGGAAAAAATGACCAAATAACGTCATTTTTTCACATCAAAAAAGCATTGCCATGGTAATACTTATTGCAGGAGGCACTCACACGGGCAAAACACGTCTTGCGCAAAGGCTTGTTGCAGAATACGGATTTTTTTGTTTATCCATAGACCACATAAAAATGGGGCTGATAAGAAGCGGATACTGTGCATTGACGCCCGAAAGCAATGACGAAGAGCTGACAGAGTATCTTTGGCCTGTCATACGTGAAATAATAAAGACAAACATAGAAAATTCACAGGATATAATAATAGAGGGCTGTTACATACCTTTCGACTGGAAAAAGGATTTTAGTTTGGAGTATCTGCCTTATATTAAATATAAATGTCTCATATTTACCGAAAGGTACATAAACGAGCATTTTGATGATATTATCGGGCACGAAAATGATGCCGAAGCAAGGCTTAACGATAACTCGTGCGACAAAGAAAGCATGATTGAGGAAAGCATAAAAAATCTTGATATGTGCCGTAAATACGGCCTTGAGTATGTGCTTTCGGACGATGAATACATACCCGCATCGAGAAAAAATTTATTCTGAAGTTTTATTTATTTCGGTATTGCCAATATAATAGTTAAGTGGTATAATATTAAATCGGTAAAAGCCATAAGCTGTTATTTAATAAACGGAGGATAAATATGAGTCTTGCTGATGGCACTGTCGGAAGTTCGTATACAGTAAAAAACATATGTCTTGACGAGGCTGCAAAGCGTCGTCTTGAAGTGTTGGGAATGGTACAGGGTACGTCTGTACAGATATTGACTCGCAAACGCGGTTCCGCTATGGTAATAAAAGTAAGGGGAACGCGATTTGCGATAGGCAAAGAATTTGCAATGGGCATTAACGTTGAAGCATAATGCAAAGGAGCTTGTAATTTTATGAAAGATGTTATTAATGTTGCGTTTATAGGCAATCCGAACTGCGGAAAAACAACTCTTTTCAACGCATATACCGGTGCAAAGCTTAAGGTCGCCAATTGGCCCGGCGTAACCGTCGAAAAAAAAGAGGGGCAATTTGAATTTGAAGGGCAGAAAATGAAGCTTGTCGATTTGCCCGGAATATATTCTCTCACGTCATACACAATGGAAGAAAAGCTTTCAAGGCAGTACGTTCTCGGCGACGACGTCGATATAATAATAGACGTTGTTGACGCATCGTCTCTCGAGCGAAATCTTTATCTTGCATTGCAATTCATAGAGCTTGGGAAGCCTGTCGTACTCGCTTTGAACATGATGGATATTGTCGAAGAGCGCGGCATGGAAATAGACCTGCACCGTCTGCCTGAAATGCTCGGCATACCTGTAATTCCGGTAAGCGCTCGTAAAAAAACAGGTCTTGACATACTCATGCACGCCGTACTGCATCACGTTCAGTCAAGCAAAGCAGACCCGATAGAGCATCATCATGCCGGCGGAAAACACATACATGATCACCATGCGGAATACGCCATGGTATACAGCGATGATATTGAGGACAAAATCGATATACTCAGCTCTCGCCTGAAGGAAAAATATCCCGATTTTGCAAATATAAGGTGGCTTGCCATAAAGACGCTCGAGCATGACGAGGAAGTTCTAAAAGAATATCCGATTGACATGAGCGGCGTTGCCGAAAACAGTCTTGAGACAGAGCTTGTAAACCAGAAGTTTTCGTTTATTGAAGAAATAATAGGTGAGGTGCTCGTCAACAAGGATAAAAAGAGTCAGACAACGGATAAAATCGATGCTGTGCTTACTCATCCCGTATGGGGCGTGCCGGCGTTTTTGTTAATAATGGCTTTTGTATTCTTCCTTACGTTCACAGTCGGAGATTTCCTCAAGGGGTATTTTGAAATAGCTCTCGAATGGGTATCAAACGGCGCATCGGAACTGCTTTTAAGCCTCGGTGTAAGCGATTGGATACGCTCGCTCGTTGTTGACGGCATAATCGCAGGCGTAGGCGGAATACTCACGTTCCTGCCGAATATTTTCATTTTGTTCCTTGCGCTTGCGTTCCTTGAGGACAGCGGATATATGTCAAGAGTTGCGTATGTAATGGATTCGCTTATGTCAAAGCTCGGGCTTTCCGGCAGAGCGTTCATACCTATGCTGTTGGGCTTCGGATGTTCCGTTCCCGCAGTAATGGCTTCAAGAGCACTCGAGGACAAGTCCGACAGAATCCGCACGATCCTTGCAACGCCTTTTATGTCATGCAGTGCAAGACTGCCTATATACGTGCTCCTTTCGGAAACGTTTTTCCCGCACAATGCCATGATAGCCGCATACTCAATGTATGTAATAGGCATAGTAGTTGCAATAGCGGTAGCAAAATTCATTAAAATAGGCAAGGGCAAGAAAAAGACAAACACACTGCTCATAGAGCTGCCCGAATACAAGACGCCTAATGCCCACACGATATTCATTTACGTTTGGGAAAAGATAAAGGACTACCTCACAAAAGCAGGTACCACAATATTTATTGCTTCAATCGTTCTCTGGGTTCTGCTCAACTTCGGTCCGTCCGGTATGACGTCGTATATAAACGAAAGCTATGCCGCATACATAGGCAAATTCATAGCTCCTGCGCTTGCACCGGCAGGGCTTGGACAATGGCAGCTTGCGGTAGCATTAATATCGGGTATCGCGGCAAAGGAAGTCGTTGTGTCGAGTCTCAGCGTGCTTTACGGAATAGGCAACATACTCTCCGCAGAGGGCATGGCATCACTTGCCACAGCACTTTCCGCAACAGGCTTTACCGCAATAAACGCATATTCAATGATGCTTTTCTGTTTGCTGTATGTGCCGTGTATAGCTACTGTCGCAACAATAAAGCGAGAGACAAATTCGCTCAAATACACATGGCTCAGCATAGGACTTCACATTGCCACGGCATGGCTCGTTTCGACGCTGTTTTATCAGGTTGCAAGCCTCATTGCGGGAATATTGTGATTTCCTTCTACACAGCATAATACGTCAATATAAAAATCAAAATAATAAAAGGAGGACATTTGCCGCTTTCGGCTGTCCTCCTTATTTTTATTCATGCTTTCGGATAAGCTTTCCTTTTAGTTTTCGATTACAGCATCATATTCTGTAAATATAAGCCGGATTTACTTTTCCGAATCCGTTTTCGCACAGTATCTTTTCTGCACGATTTGTATCCTCTGTACGGATTACCATGAGAGCCTTGCCCGTTGTCTTGCCGACACACGCATACATATATTCAATGCTTATATCATTGTCGGATACAACCTTGAGTGCCTGTGCAACGCCGCCCGGCACATCATCCATAACAACCGCAATAACGTCGGTTATCTTAACAGTAACGCCTGCTTTGGTAAGAGCTTCCTGTGCAACGTCCGGCTTATCTACTATCAATCTCAATATTCCGAAATCAGATGTGTCCGCAAGTGACAAAGCGCTTATATCCACATCATTTTCTGCAAGAATGTCTGTGATAGCCGCCAATCTGCCTTTTTTGTTTTCAACAAAAACCGATATTTGCTTGATGATCATATGCTTTCTCCTTATAAAATATAAATTGAACGAATGCCGCTTATAAAATCACAGCTTACGCTTATCTATTACACGCTTTGCTTTGCCTTCACTGCGCTGTATTGACTTCGGATTTACAAGATGTACCTTAGCGCCGATGCCGAGAGTTGAACGCAGCTTTTCCGTAATCGTCTTTTCTATTGCTTCTATCGACTTAACATCATCCGCAAAGAGCTGCTCGCTCATTTCCACATTGACGTCAAACGTATCCGTATTATTAACTCTGTCAACGATTATCTGGTAATTTGGTGTTATGTCATTATGGCTTACGTTCAGAAGAACCTCTTCTATCTGTGACGGGAATACATTTACGCCTCTTATGATAAGCATATCGTCGCTTCTGCCCGTAGGCTTGCGCATACGCACGTGAGTTCTTCCGCACGCACACGGCTCATAATTAAGTGAACAAATATCTCTTGTTCTGTATCTTATAACGGGGAATCCTTCTTTGGTTATCGTCGTAAATACGAGTTCTCCCGTGCTTCCCTCAGGCAAAACCTCGCCCGTATCGGGATCTATTATTTCGGGAATGAAATGATCCTCCCATACGTGCATACCTGCCTGACATTCACATTCGCAAGCAACGCCCGGTCCCAGAATTTCCGAAAGTCCGTAAATATCGTATGCTTTTATGCCAAGCTTTGCCTCTATTTGCGCTCTCATTTCTTCCGTCCACGGTTCCGCACCGAATATTCCGGCTTTAAGCTTGAGCTGATTCGTTACGCCGAGTCTTTCCGCTTCTTCACCGAGATAAAGCGCATATGAAGGCGTACAGCATATAGCCGTTGCTCCGAAGTCAACCATTGTCTGTATCTGCAAAGCCGTATTGCCCGATGACATAGGTATTACGGTTGCGCCCAGCTTTTCAGCTCCCTGATGTGCTCCGAGGCCGCCCGTAAAAAGTCCATAACCGTAAGAAACCTGAACAATATCCTCTGCGCCGAGGCCTACTGCGGTCATCATCCTTGCA
Organism: uncultured Clostridia bacterium; assembly: GCA_945918795.1. GTDB lineage: Bacteria > Bacillota > Clostridia > HGM11327 > HGM11327 > SIG351. The sequence goes on from CAMEIT010000017.1 coordinate 6,217, forward strand.
ACGCATTCCGCCCACATATCAAGATCATTGCGCGTATATCCCACAACGATTCTCTTGCCTGTTGTTCCTGACGAAGCATGAACGCGAACAATATCCTTCATCGGTACTGCAAACAGACCGTAAGGATAATAGTCTCTCAAATCTCTCTTGTAAGAGAAAGGAAGCTTTGACAGGTCCTCTATGCCGTGAATATCCTCCGGTTTAATGCCTGCCGCGTCCATTCTGTTGCGGTAGCATTCTACATTTTCATACACACGCTTTACCTGTTTTACGAGAAGCTGAGACTGAAGCTTTCTCAGTTCCTCGCGAGGCATACATTCTTTTTCGGGATTTAATATCATGATTTTCACCTTTCAAAAATAAATTCTGTTGGTATAATAATACTGTCAGTAAGTATTTCAAAAAATAATTTATCAGTTTTTCCTGACAGGATGTCTGATGACCGTTTTCAGCTTTTCGGGAGCTGTTTTTCTCGCATCCGACAAATAAATTTCGTGATGAAGTCTGTTAATGCCGAAATCGTTTTCGTATCCGTTTTGTCTTATGTATTCATCCATAAGTGCTATTGTTGCAGGCTCATCATCATAAGAGCCTATGTGCATTATCTGAACACACAGCCCCTCGCAAAGCTCCAAAAATTCAGCCTTCGAACAATCCAGCTTCTTTTTTATTCGGGCGGTTTCTTTTGCCCACTCAAGGTCTTTTTTGCTCACAAAATCAGGCAGACGTATAACCGAGATCCAATTAAAGCTCGATTTTGCGGAATAATCCACTCCGTCAATGCCGTCCTGCCACCAGAAGCCCTCAAGCGGCGGAACAACATATTCAAAAAAGCCTTTGATCTTATAATCTGTCTTGTAGCTCATTTTCAGTGTATAAGCTACCGAATATAAAATGCCTATTGACCTCTTATATTCCCCGTCCTCTTCGTTCGGATCGCCTTTTCCCCTCACGGCAATATAATTCGCCTTCGGTACGTTCACAAGCTCGGGCTTGTTTTTCGGCAAATAAAATTCCTTGTACTCTTTTTTATAATCAAAAGCCATTATTACCTCACCGGATAATTGTTCACTCAGCCGCAAATGCTGTTATTGTTTTGAATTATAACCCAAATCGAAAGCCTTAAGGTTGACCTCAAGAAACTTTTCAGGGACCGTTGTTTTGATAGTATCCGTCCACGTTTCATACGGAATATCGGTGTTCTTTGCCATAACTCCTATGAGTACGACGTTAACGGCCTTTATATTTCCTGCCTTTTCAGCCATAGACAGCGCATCGACAACCGTAATATCGCACACTTGAGAAAGCTTTTCCTTAATGTTCTGCGGATACTGTGCCGCCCCCGTTATAACGGGCATAGGATTTATCTGCTGATCGTTTATTATCATCTTTCCGCCTTTTTTAAGATAAGGCAGTGCTCTGTACGCTTCAAGAAGCTCAAAAGCAAGTATTATATCAGCCTCGCCCTTGTCAACAATAGGCGAATACACCTTATCGCCGAACTTAACATATGTAACGACGCTTCCTCCGCGCTGGCTCATACCGTGAACCTCAGACACCTTTACGTCGTATCCTTCGCTTATTACTGCGTTGCCGAGTATTCTGCTTGCAAGCAGAGTTCCCTGTCCGCCGACGCCCACGATCATTATATTAAATGTACTCATATGCTCAGTCCTCCTTTTTGATTGCGCCAAACGGACATACATTCGTACAAAGTCCGCAGCCGTTGCACTGTGTCGTATCGATTCTTACAGCATCGCCTTCAAGTGAAATTGCAGGGCATCCGAGCTTCATGCACATTTTGCATTTTTTGCAGGCATCTGTTATCACGCAGTGTCCCTTGTACTTTACCGTTTTAAGAAGCGCACACGGACGTTGAGCTATTATGACAGACGGAGCCTGTCTGTTTATCTCTTCTTTTACGACCTTTTCAAAATTCTTAACATCAAACGGGTCCGCAACCGTAACATAGTCTATTCCGACAGCCTGGCAAAGGCGTACCAGATCTACCTGCTTTGTTGCCTCTCCCCTTATCGTCTTGCCCGTTGTAGGATTGTCCTGATGTCCCGTCATTCCAGTAATGGAATTGTCAAGAATTATAACCGTATTTATGCCCTTGTTGTATACAATATCGATAAGTCCCGTAATTCCCGAATGAATGAATGTTGAGTCGCCTATAACGCTCACAAGCTTTTTGTTGAATTCATCGCCTCTTGCTTTTGCCATGCCGTGTGCCGCGCTTACGGAAGCACCCATACATATTGTTGTATCGACAGACTGAAGCGGAGCCGCCGCGCCGAGCGTGTAACAGCCAATATCACCCGAAACAGTAAGTCCGAGCTTTTTCAGCACGTAAAATGTGCCTCTGTGCGGACAGCCTGCGCACATTACAGGCGGACGAACCGGAATCGCCTCGTCAGCTGAAATCGATTCGGCACTTTCCTCGCCGAGAACAGCCTTCTTTATCATAGACGGCGTATATTCGCCGAGCATCGTGAACACATCCTTGCCGATAACCTGAACACCTATTGCCTTGCAGTGCTCTTCTATGAATGGGTCAAGCTCCTCTATTACGTAAACCTTGTCGCACATTGCGGCAAAATCCTTGATTTTTTTCTCGGGAAGCGGATATACCATTCCGAGCTTCAAATAATTTACTTTGTCCCCGAGAGCCTCATGCGCATACATATCGCAAATGCCCGACGTTATAACGCCAATTTTGCCGTTATTGTTCTCGATGCAATTCAGATCGGTGTTTTCGGCAAATTCAATAAGCTCGAGATTTCTTTTTTCAACAAGCACATGGCGCTTTACCGCATTTGCCGGCATCATTACGTTTTTTGCAATGTTTTTCTCGTACGGCTTCAGTTCTATCTCTTCGCGATCTTCCAATTCAACAAGGCTCTGCGAATGCGATACTCTTGTGGAAAGGCGTATGAATACCGGAACATCGAATTTCTCCGACAATTCGAATGCGCGCTTTGTGAACTCCTTACATTCGGATGAATCAGACGGCTCGAGCATCAATGTCTTTGATGCCTTGGCATAGTGTCTTGAATCCTGCTCATTCTGAGAAGAGTGCATACCCGGATCATCCGCAACGCAGAAAACGAGTCCTGCGTTTGCGCCAATATAGCTTACCGTAAAAACAGGGTCAGCCATAACGTTCAATCCGACGTGCTTACAGCATGACATTGCTCTTCCGCCTGCTACCGACGAACCTATTACAACCTCCGCAGCCACCTTTTCGTTAGGTGCCCATTCTACGAATATTTCCGGATACTGCACTATGCTCTCCGTAATCTCCGTACTCGGTGTGCCCGGATATGATGAGACAACTCTGACGCCTGCCTCATATGCGCCTCTTGCAACGGCGGCGTTACCCAATAACAATTTTTTCATAATCAAACAAAATATCTTCTTCAATAAAAGGCATATGCTCTTTTACGTCAAAAGATTTCCTTTCTTCGGAATTATGCAGCAGATTTACTGCCTTATCATTTTTCTATCTGCTGCGCCACAACGCTCTCGCCGCAATATATCTCGCGCAGCTTCGGTTTTTCAATCTTTCCTGTCGGATTTCTCGGCACATCGGCGAATATGATTTTTCTCGGTCTCTTATAACGCGGAAGTCCAGAGCAAAATGCGTTTATATCCTCTTCAGTGCATTCAGCGCCCTCTTTAAGCTCGATTATTGCCGCGGCAATCTCACCCAATCTCGCATCGGGGAGACCTATTACCGCAACATCCTTTACGGCATCGTGACGGCGTATGTAGTTTTCAATCTGAACCGGATAAAGATTTTCTCCGCCCGTAATTATGACGTCCTTTTCCTGTCCACAAGATATATAAATCCGTCCTCATCCTCCATAGCCATATCGCCCGTGTAGAGCCAGCCGTCCTTAAGAGACTCGTTTGTGGATTTCTCGTCCTTATAATAGCACTTCATAACGCCGGGGCCCTTTACGCAAAGCTCACCGACTTCTCCCTGCTTAACGGGATTTGAGTTTTCATCGACAATTTTCGTCTGCCAGCCGTAGCCTGCCTTACCTATTGCGCCGACCTTATCAATATTGTCCATACCGAGATGTACGCACCCCGGACCAATCGACTCCGAGAGGCCGTAATTTGTGTCGTATTTATGATTCGGGAAAACGCTCATCCAACGTTTTATCAAAGACGGCGGAACAGGCTGTGCGCCTATATGCATGAGACGCCACTGGTCAAGCTTGTAATTGCCCAAATTAATATCGCCTCTGTCTATTGCATCGAGTATATCCTGCGCACACGGCACCAAATGCCATACTATTGTGCATTGTTCATCGGAAACAGCCTTTATGATCCATTCAGGCTTTGTGCCTTTAAGCAGAACGGCCTTGCCACCAACCAAAAAGCTGCCGAACCAATGCATTTTTGCACCTGTGTGATACAGCGGAGGTATGCAAAGGAACACATCCTCATGAGTCTGCTTGTGATGATTCTGCTCCGTTTTAGCCGAGTGCATAAGGCTTTGATGAGTATGCAGTATCGCCTTCGGGAAGCCTGTTGTTCCTGATGAAAAATATATAGCCGCGTCATCGTCATCTGAAATTGAAATATCCGGTGCATGGGAAGAGCAGTAGCGTATCATGCGGTCATAGCTGTCGGCAAAGCTCGGGCATTCTTCACCCACATAAAACATATGCGCTATCTGTGGGATTCTGTCGTATATTTCTTCCATTCTTCCGATGAACTCAGGGCCAAACGCAAGCATCGTACAGTCAGCCTTATTCAGACAGTACAAAATTTCCTCTGCCGTATAACGGTAATTAAGAGGAACCGCAATCGCACCTGCTTTTAATATACCGAAATAAATCGGCAGCCATTCAAGAGAATTCATAAGAAGTATTGCTACCTTATCTCCCTTTTTGCAACCTCTTGTGAGCAGGAGATTTGCAAAACGATTTGCTTTCTTATCAAAATCCAGCCATGACAGTTCACGTCTGAACGGTTCACCTGCCTGCGGCTGCATGAGAGCGTATTCCCTCCACGTAATGCGGCTGGACGGCTCGAATTCGGGATTAATTTCCACCAGCGCCGTATCAATCGGGAAACGCTTGGCATTCTGCGCTAAAATTTCTGTAATGGGCATTTATAAAACTCCTTTTGTTTGCAGAAAGACGAATGCCCTCTGCAAAAATTATTTTTGCAGAGGGCGATAATAATTTACCGTGTTACCACCTCTATTGCAGTTTGAAAAAAACTGCCTCTCAAGTACAACAAATATGCGTATACTTTACCGCTGTAACGGGCGCCCCGGCATAGCCTACTCAAAATTCGGTATGCGACTCCCGGAATGTATTCATTTTCCTCTGTATGCCGTCTTGCACCTACCGACAGCTCTCTGTAATACATAAAGAAAAACTACTTTTTTCCGATCAACGTATTTACGATAATCATTATAACATACGGCAATTTTTTTGTCAACCGAATTTCCTTAAATTAACGGTAAATACGATGTTATATTCCGAAAAATGTAAAAATATTTAAAAAGCTTGGGTTTGTATTGAAATCAATGTTTACAACACATCATTTGCAACCAGATCCGCAAGTGATTCACGTTTTACCGCAACATAGCTTTCGTTTCCGCGAACCATAACTATCGGCGGGCGCGGAATGCGGTTGTAATTAGATGCCATAGAGTAATTGTATGCACCTGTTGTAAGCACTGCCGCAATATCTCCTCTTGATACGTCATCGGGAAGCTTTATATTCTCCTGAATAATATCTCCGCTTTCACAGCATCTTCCGACGAGCGAGCATTCAAAGTCGCAGGGCTTGTCGGCTTTATTCGCCAATATGACCGTATACGGCGAGCGGTAAAGTGCAAAACGCGGATTATCCGTCATACCGCCGTCTATCGATACATAATTTTTATATCCCGGGATCTTCTTTATCGTTCCGACAGTATAAAGCGTCATGCCGGCGTCTGCAACTATGCTTCTGCCCGGCTCCATGTGAATAACAGGCATTTCAATGTTGAGCTGTGCTGCCTTTGCCTTTATGGAATCCGCAACCTGCTTTATGTTCGCGTCAATATCAATGTGCGGATGCGATTCAATATATCTGACTCCGTAGCCGCCGCCGAGATCAAGCCTTTTTGCCGAATAATTGTATTTCTTTTTCATATCCGAAATAAATTCAAGCATAACATCTGATGCTCTGAGGTATACGTCCGAATCAAACACTTGTGAGCCCACATGACAATGGAAGCCGTCAAGCACAACGTGCTCCAATGAAAGCGCATACTTTGTAATTTCCTCTGCCTGCCCCGTCTCGATTGCGGACCCGAATTTTGAGTCAACCTTGCCCGTTGCAACAGCCGCATATGTGTGCGGATCTATTCCGGGTGTGAGTCTTAAAAGAACCTTTTGCTTTACATTCTTTTGAGCGGCAATTCTTTCTATTGCATTGAGCTCTTCCACGTTATCCGCAACAAAAAATCCTATTCCACAGCTTATCGCATAAGCTATATCCTCATCTGTTTTGTTGTTGCTGTGGAAAAACGCTTTCGACATATCAAAGCCGGCAGCCATAGCCGTATAAATTTCTCCCGACGAAACAACGTCTGCACCCAGACCTTCCTCGCTTACTATCGAGTATATTTTTGCAAACGATGCCGCCTTGCTCGCATAGAGAGCCATAGATTCGCCGCCGAAATATTTTTCCATTGCTCTGCGGTATACGCGGCAGTTATATCTTATTCTGTCCTCGTCCATAAGATAAACGGGTGTGCCGTACTTTTGAGCAAGCTCTACCGTATCCTGACCGTCAAAGCAAAGATGCCCCTTTCCATTAACAGTTATGTTATCACAAACCATACTTATTTCCACGCCTCTGACGTTAACTCGTACAGGGCTTTCCTTTCTTTTGTATACAAGCTTTAACAATTTCAAAAAAGCGGCCGCAAAAATCAATTCTGCCGCCGCACTGCATTACATATAAACGGCTTACTTTACAAATTCCGAATAAATTGCTCTTATTGCCGTAACATAATCTTTTTCTTCTATGCCTATTATTATATTAAGCTCGCTTGAGCCCTGATCTATCATTCTGATGTTGACATGAGCCATTGCAAGCGCCGTAAAAATACGCATTGCAGTACCCTCTGTCCTTATCATACCTCTGCCGACAACTGCGATAAGCGCAAGATTTTCAAAAAGCGTTATCGAATCCGGATCGACCGCTTTTACAAGCTCAGCCGTAATATTGCCTTTAATATCTCTTATGTCGTTTGAATTTACAACAACAGACATCGTGTCTATGCCAGACGGCAGATGTTCAAAGCAAATATGATGATTTTCTATTACTTCAAGCACCTTTCTGCCGAATCCGACCTCAGAGTTCATCATATCCTTTTCCACAAATATCGCGGTAAAGCCTTTTTTGCCGGCAATACCGGTAATTACGTTTTCTGACGTACCCATCGATCTCGGAACTATCATTGTACCCTTATCCTCGGGGCGGTTGGTGTTTCTGATATTGATAGGTATGCCTGCTTTTCTTACAGGGAATATAGCGTCCTCATGAAGCACCGATGCACCCATATAAGAAAGCTCTCTGAGCTCGGCATATGTTATCTCGTCAATAGGCTTCGGATTGTCAACAAATCTCGGGTCTGCCATAAGCATACCGGAAACATCGGTCCAATTTTCGTACAAATCGGCATTTGCCGCCCTTGCAACTATCGAGCCTGTAATGTCCGAGCCGCCTCTTGAGAATGTTTTTATTGTTCCGTTGGGCATCGAGCCGTAAAATCCCGGTATTACGGCATACTCATGCTGTGCGAGGATAAGGCGCATTGCCTCGTTTGTTCTTTCGGAATCAAACGCACCGTTTTCAAAGAAGAATATACCTTCCGCGGCATCGATAAACGGGAAGCCGAGAAATGCCGCAAATATCTTTGAATTGAGATATTCGCCTCTGCTTGCGATATAATCTCTGCCCACGTGATTGAGGATCGCAAAGCGAATGTTTGCAAAATCCTCATCCAAAGAAATATCCACATTCAGATCTTTTATTATCTGATTGTATCTGTCCTTTATTTTTCCGAATAATTCATCAATGCTCTTTTTTGCCGATGCCAGCTCAAAGCATTTCAGAAGCATATCCGTCACTTTAACGTCCTCGGAATCTCTTTTGCCCGGTGCAGACGCCACAACGTATCTTCTGCAATCATCAGCCTTTACAATATCAGCCGCCTTGCGGAACTGATTTGCGTCGGCAAGAGAGCTTCCTCCGAATTTCACTACCTTAATCATGTTTGTTTCATCCTTTATATAAATTTTTTATTTTCGTTTTGTATATCAGAGCATATGAGCGCGTATCTCTTCTGCACTCAAAGCGCTTAAGTCTGCCGGAGCAATATCAAATACAGTCTTGCAACCCGTTTCGCCGCGATTTTTCATCTTGAAAGCGGCTCTTGCATATGCCGCAAGAACCGATGCCGTAAACTCCGGATTGGAATCGAGCTTGAGGCTATATTCAATAATATGACTGTTTTCATTGTTCTGTCCCGTTTTTCCGCTGCGAATAACAAGACCGCCGTGAGGTATTCCCGAATGGTGCTTCATAAGCTCCTCTTTTGATATGAAATGCACAGTCGTATCGTAATCGGCAAAATAATTCGGCATTGTTTTTATTTCGTTTTCTATTCTTGCTTTGTCGGCGCCTTCCTTTGCAACTACAAAGCATTCTCTCGTATGCTTTTCTCTTGCGGAAAGAACAGGATTCTCTCCTCTTCTTACTGCATCAAGCGCCGTCGGAACCGGAATGGTGTATTGTCTTGCATCCTCTACGCCCTCGATTCTGCGGATAGCGTCCGAATGGCCTTGGCTGACGCCCTTACCCCAGAATGTGTAGTCCACTCCGCACGGAAGGATCGCATTTGCATAAAGTCTGTTAAGCGAGAACATTCCCGGATCCCAGCCTACCGAAATTATCGCAATGTTTGAGCCTTTCTTTGCCGCCGCATCAACATTGGCAAAGTGCTCGGGAATTTTCGCGTGTGTATCAAAGCTGTCAATAACATTGAAATTTTCCGCAAGAGCAGGAGTCATCACGGGCAGATCCGTGGCACTGCCTCCGCATATTATCATAACATCTATTTCATTTTTATATAAAAGCACGTCTTTTGCAGGATATACCTTGACATTTTCTCCGACAGGCTTTATATCCTCCACAGGTCTTCTCGTGAATATACCGAAAAGCTCCATATCGGCGTTCTGCATTACGGCGCATTCAACGCCCTTTCCCAAGTTACCGTAACCGTATATAGCAATTTTCAAAACAAAAACCTTTCCGAATCCGCCTCAAAAATAAGGATTCAACAAACACATAATTTTTTTACATTATAGACACCATATCCTGCATGGAATAAAGTCCCGCAGGTCTGGTTATCAAAAAGCTTGCCGCGGCAAGTGCGCCCTCTGCAAACAAAGCTCTGTTGTGAGCCTCATGCTTGATTGTAATCGTTTCGTTGTCAGTGCCTATAAGCACCTCGTGTTCCCCGACGATATTACCCATTCTCACCGCATGAATGCCTATTTCATCACTGCTGCGTTTTGCCTGACCGTATCTTCCGAATACGAATCTTGACTTTTCACGCACCTTCTTTATTGCATTTGCTATCATAAGTGCCGTACCGCTCGGAGCATCCAGCTTTCTGTTATGATGCTTTTCTATTATTTCTATATCGGCATCCGGCATTGTTTTTGCCGCAACCTTTGCAAGCTCAACAAGCAACGCCACTCCGAGCGACATATTTGCCGACCGGAATACGGGAATCTGCTTGCTTGCTTCCTTAATCATGAGTATTTCCCTGTCCGTGTGACCTGTTGTCGCAACAACAACGGGAATCTTTTTTGCGACGGCATATGAGAGCAGCATTGCCGTTCCCTGGTGATTTGAAAAATCCACAATACAATCTGCCGTCTCACTGACGTCCTTTAAGTTCTTATAGCACGGATATTCCGTTTTCTGCTGTATATTTATATCCACTCCGGCAGCGAGTTCGGCTCCTCTGAAGCCTGCTTGTGCAAGATTTACTACTTCCTTGCCCATTCTGCCTCCGGCGCCGTTCACTATTATCTTCATATGTCAATTCCTTTCCCGAGAAAACACATTTTTATCGGTATATTTTATTTTATAAGACCTTCATTTCGCATAAGGTCGAGAAGATGCTTTTCATGCTCCTCTTCCATTTGAGTAAGCGGCAGTCTCAACGTATTCTCGCAGAAGCCCATAGCCGCCATTGCCGCCTTTACGGGAATCGGATTTACCTCGCAGAAAAGCGCATTTATAATCGGAAGCAGATCAAGCTGAAGCTTTGTGCTTGCCTTTACATCACCCGAAAAGAACCTGTCGCAAATTTCCACTGTCTTTTTGGGCATTATATTTGAAAGAACGGATATTACGCCTATTCCGCCAAGCGAAAGAACGGGAACGATCTGGTCGTCATTGCCCGAATAAATATCGAGCTTTCCTCTTGTGAGAGACGCAAGCTGAGCTATCTGAGAAATATTTCCGCTCGCCTCTTTCATTGCCACAATATTCGGATGATCCGCAAGTACGGCGGCTGTCTGAGGAAGTATGTTGCAGCCCGTTCTTGACGGCACATTATAAAGAATTATAGGCTTTGTGCTTGCATCTGCAATAGCACTAAACGACTTTATAAGTCCGTTCTGTGTTGCTTTATTGTAATACGGTGACACTACAAGCATAGCATCAGCGCCTATATCGCAGGCAAATTTTGTCATATCTATCGCATAAGCCGTATCGTTTGAGCCTGTGCCCGCAATAACCGGTATTCTTCCGCCAACGTGGTCAACGGCAAACTTCAAAGCCGCTCTGTGTTCCTCATCGGTAAGCGTCGAGCCCTCACCCGTCGTACCGCATACTACTACCGCATTTATTCCTTCCGCTATCTGCCAATCCAAAAGACGGGCAAATTTTGTGTAATCAACTCTGTTTTCATTGTCAAACGGCGTTATTATCGCTGTTGCCGCGCCCTTAAATACTGTGTTTTTCATTTCTGTATCTCCTTACAAATATTAATTTCCGAGCAAAACAAAAGGCAGTTATACACAAAATGCGTCAAACTGCCATACAAATCAATCTGTACCCATACAAAACAAAGGGATACATCTGAAAAACAGCCGCTCAAACGGCCATCAAATAAGTAAGGATAGCTCTCCGCAAATTGCGACAGCAAAATACATCTTATTATATTTTGCCAGATCAACCCTCTGCATGGTTGTCTTCGGCATCCTGCACCTTTCAAAGCCGCAACATCCCGCAACGGATTTTTGCACGGCAAATACTATTTACAAAATGCGCCTCTATCAAGTGAGCACATTATATCACGTTTTGTCGAAATTGTCAACGCCCGTATATATGCCGTTTATACGGTGTTTTTTAATTTTTTGTAAACATAGCGTCATGGAAGCGTTGCAAAATAAAATTTTACGGATACATTGGCACATTCGGTTTGCAGTGCTTGATATTTCAAAAAATTTATATGTTTAATGTCATACCCGCAACCTCACTCATCATATAATGCAGTGTAAAAAACAAATCATAGTGAGGCACTGCCATGAAGAAAATTACATTACCGCCAAAAGAAAAAGTAAAAGAAATTCTTGTGCAGACAAAAAATATATTTCTTTCTCCTACCGTAACACTTTGCATTTTGCTTGTAATAAGCATAATTCTTACCCACGTGAGCCAATCATACGTAAATGCGTCAAAAAACAGGCTTGTACCCATATATTCCGTTGACAGGGACGACAAATATATTTCTCTTACAATTGACGCCGCATGGGGAAATGAATACACCGCCCAAATAATCGACATTCTCGACAAATATGATGTAAGAATTACATTTTTTACTGTCGACTTCTGGGCAAATAAGTATCCCGACGATATAAACGCGCTCAAGCTCCACGGACACGAGATTGGAAACCATTCCGCGACTCATCCCGATATGGCAAATCTTTCAAAAAACAAAATAGAAGAGGAATTGCTCACCACATGGGAAACTCAGCAGAAATATGCAGGCAGCAGTGCCGTCAGACTTTTCAGAGCACCTTACGGTAGTTACAGCAACACACTCATTGAAACGTGTCACGAATACGGATTTGAGTGTATACAGTGGGACGTGGATTCCGTTGATTGGCGCGAGGGTGCAAAAGCTCAGGACGTAATAAACAGAGTTTTAAGCAAGACAAAGTCGGGTTCCATAATTCTCATGCACAACAATTCCGCCGTAATAACCGAGGTTCTCCCCGTTGTGCTTGAAAAGCTCATTGCTCAAGGGTATACATTTGTCCCCGTATCTCAGCTCATATACAAAGGCGATTACACCATAGACGCAAACGGTGTACAGCATAGATCAAATTAAAGAAAGGGCGGATTATCCGCAAAAGTACTATGGAAATGTTGACAAACAGAATCGATATAGCAGGAAGAATCAGCGGCATAACATTATCGCACACAGTATTTGACGAAAGATTTTTTTCAGCATTCATGGAAATAAAGCGACTGAGCGGCAGTGCAGACGTGATACCGGTGACAATATCGGAAAAGCTTATAATCAGCAACAACATATCTGACGGAGCCTTTGCACGCATAGACGGTCAGCTCCGTTCATACAACTACTATCTGAAAATAAACAACCTCACTGAAAACAGGCGCAGTAAGCTTATAGTTACCGCCTTTTGCAAAAACATATTTCCGTTTGACGGTTACGTAAACGACGTTCAGCTTGACGGTTTTGTCTGCAAAAAACCGATTTTCCGTTCAACTCCGTTCGGCAAGCAGATAACAGACCTGCTCGTTGCCGTAAACCGCAATTACGGCAAATCGGATTACATACCCGTTATATTCTGGGGAGCAAACGCGCTCAAGGCATCGGAGCTTTCCATAGGTTCGCACATCGTCCTGTCGGGAAGAATACAAAGCCGCGAATATGAAAAACGCACTCCGACCGGAGAATCACTGCAAAAAACAACATACGAGGTATCGGGATTCAAATTTGAACAAAAAGAGCCTTAATCAAAAAGAGCGGACAAATTCATCCGCTCTTTGTTCGTATTTTCGCACCGCAATCATTCAGATGTTGCTATTCTTCCGTTACTTTTGCGAGCCACTTCTTGTTAAAAATATATAACGGCACGCATAAGAGCACCAAAATAATAACGGGAATAAGGAAGCTTTGTACGATATATTTTTAAATACTTCACATCTATCAGCGTATGGACTTTACAAAATATTTTATTCTATTCTCTTCCTATATCATATTGTCAATTGAAGTGAGACACCTTATACTTCTTCCCCATTGCCTTTTCATTGAACGTAATGTACGAGTGTTTTCTGCATTTGAGTATCAGCCTTCTGCCGTCCTCGCGATGCGTGTACACAGGTTCAAAATTACCCGTTGTGCTTTTCAGGTATTTGGCAAGCACGTCAACGTATTCTTTCTTTTTCCCTATAATCGAAGGGCAAGCAAATGAAAGTCGATAGTTATGCCTATTTAATTTTGTTTTAGCAATCAGAATATACCGCGGATTCTCTATTGGGGACAGCATTTCCGTCATGGCAGTGTTAAAAACATTCTGATCATGAATCGAGGCATTGCGCAAATACAATGTAACATAAGAAAGCTGTTTGTGTTCTATCGTTTCAACCTTCGCAGACGGCGATATAAGGTCGCATTCGCAAAGCGTCCTGTAAATCGCAACGCCAAGTGTCTTGACGGAATTTGCCGGATTAATATGCAATATTATTTTCTTTACAATGCTGTACAAAAAAATACACAGCACAATCATTATTGCCCAATATACCGGCATCAACGGAATATTGTTTTGGGTAAGCATATTCAACAACGGTCGCAAAACAGAAACCGCTGCTACCATTAAAATCATATCAAGTGCAAAATTCCGGAATGTAAATATCGGAACACGTTTTTCATTCGGAACATACGTTTCTACTCCCACATCAAAGCATCCGTTTACAACTTCATTTTGCCACTTGCTTTTAACCTCGCCGCGCTTTGAGGAAAGCTCAAGCATTTCGTCATTAATGCGCTTGATCCCTTTTTCATCATAAGGCGGTTTTATCGCAGTTATGCGTTCAATTCCGCTTTCAATAACGCCTGTTGCATAATTCGGTCCCATAAACGAATCAAATCTGCGTTTGAGAACTTCATAATCATATGATGTCAGTTCGTTGTAATCCCTATTAAGGTAATCGGAAATCCGCTCGACTGCATTTTCCTTGAACAGGTATTCCGGCTCAACCGTCACAAGATGCCATATGTTTGCCGTTTTTTCGGGATCATTTTTATCTATGCGGATTGCACGTCCTCGCATCTGATTGGATAATACAAAGCTGCCCACAAAGCTTGCCAATATGAGCGAATTGATGCACGGCGAATCCCACCCTTCGCCGAGCAGAGATTTTGTTCCGACAAGGATTTGAAGCTTTCCTTGCTCGAACAGCTTACCCACACAGTCAACAGAACTGTGTGTAGAACCCGAAAATTCAACAGTACAATAATCAGTACCCAGAATATCCTCTTTTTTATGTTTTGTATCTGCAATTGCAACAGTTTTCGGCAGAATAACAAGTGTTCCCGTAAGAACGCCTATATTGACGTCCGGATTGTCGCGGCGGAGCGTTTCAAAAATGCTGACAACATTCACGGAATTGAATTTCTCCTCAGTTGCAATTTTCGAAATGTTTTCCTTTTTTATGTAATCTGTCAGAACGAGCATATGGAGGCGCTCGCCCATTGTATTGATCTCGTTTTTTGCAATCCTTTTAATGCTGTCCAGCTTCCCTACAGATGAAATGAGTGTCCGCTTTAGCTTTTCGTTTAATACAAGCGTGACCTTTCTCTTTTCATAAACAGAATTATTTTTGAGTATAACGACAATTTCCGACTTTTGCTCTTCGGTGAGCAAGTCTGAGTCAAGAAGAAACTGAATCGCCGTTTGTGCATACTGCATTTTGAAAGGCGGCAGAGCTCTTTTTAATGTCAGCTCACGAATCAGCTTCTTATCAATTGCAAAGCCGTAATGGCAAAGCAGAATAATGAGTGCAATGTACTCCGGCGCAGACGAAAACAGTGTATCATAATTTTTTTCCGCGTTTAATGTGCGGCACATCTCGGCAAACAAATCAAGCTTGCCAAGCTCCTCCACGGCATTTGCGGCGCGTTCTTTTTGAACGTTGAAGTCCGAAATTTCCGCTTCTGTGGGATAATTGAAGTACACATAATCCTGATGCGGACAAAGCGTATTTTGTGCCACAAGCTCGGGAACAAATATTTCCTCATCTATTTCGCCGCAAATATCCGTATATCTGTTCCACTCCGATTCCTGCGCATCATACGGAGGCGTGGCAGTAAGAGATATGATCTTTACATTTTTATCAAGTGCGGATATAAACTTTTCGAGTGCTTTCTGCCATTCGTTTTTCAAATGATGAGCCTCATCAAGGCATACTGTATTTATCCCGGACTTCTTCATTGCAATAAAAATGTCAACATCGGAGCAATCAATATCATCGTCGTCATCTGACGGCGTTTTCTCGATTGCGGTATAGAGTGCCTGATACGTTACCGAGTTCAGAAGCTTCACATCATGGAGGTCATAAGAAAACAGGCTGTCAAATTCATCCTCGTTTTCAATAAAAAGAGTTTTGAATCTCTCTCCCCATTGCTGACGGATAGCCCTCGTCGGAGAAAGTATGATACAAGCCTCGCCAAGCCTGCGAATCAGCTCAAGCCCGAGAACTGTTTTTCAGCTTCCCGGCGCGGCGACAATATTTATTTTCCCGTCTTTCAAATATTTATCTGAATTATCAATCACTCGTTGTTGATAATCGCGTAAAGTCCCCTTGAAATGTATTTTCTCAAATCCTGTCATTTTATTTCCTCGCATTTTTGATGTCAAATTCATTTTTCGCAAAGCAAAAAACTTTATTCTCCCCACTTTGACCACATCATATATATTATACATTAATTCATAAAAATATCAATAAGTTTTGATCCGCAAATTTCAAAGTGCAAATTAAAACCCCAATTTATATGATTGACTAATAAAAGACTTTATTGTATAATATAATAATAAAAAGAATTCAATATTTATGGTGGAAAAATGTCCGCAAATACAATAAAGCAAAACATAAAATCAAGCGCATTGGAATTATTCAACACAAAAGGCTTCGAGGCTACAAGCATAAGGGATCTTTCATCAAAGGCTGACTGCTCTTTGCCGATGATGTACTATTATTACGAAAGCAAGGAAAAACTGCTTTATGAGATAGTAGCCACCGATTTTATCGAAATAATGAACGGAATATTCTTAAAAGCGTACAAGACAGGCAACCTCAGACAGTTTGTTATAAGCTTCGTTTCGGATATACTTGCGCTTTCGGGAAGCGAAAAGCAAACCGTGCAGATAGCTCTCAGGCTGCATATGGGTTCCCCCAAGCATGAAGAATTGAACAAAATAATTCTTCAATACAAATATTCAAAGGAAAATTCTCTTAAGGATTTGCTTATAAACACGTGGCGAACGGATAAGAACATAGAAACAAAAACTCATTTGACGTTTGACATCATATACAACGCAATGATCGCCGCACTGCTCACAAACAGACCGGTATCTGTAAAACAGGCAGAAACGGATATACTGTTTTTGCTTCAGGATTAAAATATATATTCAGTATAGGAGTAAATAAACCGATATGGAAGAAATACTTTTATTGACAGATGTAACGACCGCATCCGTATATATAATTATATTTGCGCTTATTTTTATGATAGGCTATGTAACGCGCGCACTTTCGCTCTACAACACAAGCATCGATAAGGGCTATACAAAGGAAGCGGCTTTTGCATGGTATCCGTTCACGAGCGCCGTAACAATGGGCAAATTGGCAGGAAGCACATTTTATCCGGCACTAATAACGTCGATTCTGTTTTTCGGAACACTTCTTTCGGCTGTTGTTGTAATGGCTCTCAACAAAATAATAATTTCGTGGCTTATATGGCTTTGCGTTGGACTTTATGCAATATACAGCATCTCCTGTTTTTTCCTGTTGAAAAAATATATGAATAAATTTCATCCCGATGTTTCCGATTCATATATAGCTTTTGCAAGCGCAGTTCCGTTCTTCAAATACCTCATTCACATATCATTCTGAAATAACGCACATTTTTGAACACAAAAATTGCCGGGCACCATACGTATTTTTCGTATTGATGTCCGGCATTGATTTTATGTTTTTTATTAATATGCTCTTGCTATATATACCATGTGCTTTGCAGGTTTTCCGCACAAAGCGCATACGTCGGAAAGATGCTCCTGTTCAAACGGCATATTTCTGATTGTAGCTCCCGTTTGAGCCTTGAGTTCCTTTTCGCATTCCGTGCATCCGCACCACATAGCCTTTACGTAGCCCTTCTTGTTTGCGAGCGCATCCATAAGCTCTTCGTGCGTCGTTGCGGGGTACGTATGCTCGTCTCTTGCCTTTGTTGCTTCCACAAGCATATTCTTTTGAATATCATCGAGAAGCTTTTTAATTGTATCGGCTATATTTTCCATAGGCACAGTGATCTTCTCAAACGTATCGCGTCTTACAAGAACGACTGTTC
Source organism: uncultured Clostridia bacterium (assembly GCA_945918795.1). Taxonomy (GTDB): domain Bacteria; phylum Bacillota; class Clostridia; order HGM11327; family HGM11327; genus SIG351. Next base: position 23,918 of record CAMEIT010000017.1, read on the forward strand.
CGTTTTCAATATCTCTCGGACCCACTTCAAGGCGTACCGGAATACCCTTCATTTCGCATTCGTTGAACTTATATCCGGGCGACTGCGAATCATCATCGTCAATATCAACCCTTATGCCCGCCTTCTTGATTTCATCAAACAGCTCGTTTGCCTTATCGAGAACGCCCGGCTTGAACATTGCAATCGGAATAATCATAACCTGCTTCGGAGCAACCATAGGCGGCAGCTTAAGACCTCTGTCATCTCCGTGAACCATTATAAGTCCGCCGATAAGACGTGTCGTAACGCCCCATGATGTTTGCCAAGCGTATTTCTGCTGGCTGTCCTTATCAAGGAATTTTATATCGTAAACCTTGCTGAAGTGCTGTCCGAGGAAATGCGATGTGCCTGCCTGAAGAGCTTTTCCGTCGTGCATGAGAGCTTCTATCGAATATGTGTCAACAGCTCCCGCGAATTTTTCATTTTCCGTTTTTCTGCCGGCCGTAACAGGCATAGCGAGAACATTTTCGCAAAACTCTCTGTACACATTAAGCATCTTTATTGTTTCTTCTTCGGCTTCCTCTCTTGTGGCGTGAATGGTATGTCCCTCCTGCCAGAGAAATTCTGCCGTGCGCAGGAACGGACGTGTCGTTTTTTCCCACCTTACAACGTTTGCCCACTGATTGTAGAGCAAAGGCAGGTCGCGGTAGGACTGAACCCACTTTGAATACATGGAACATATTATCGTTTCCGATGTAGGTCTTATAGCAAGTCTTTCCGTGAGCTTTTCCGTGCCGCCTTCAGTTACCCACAGCACCTCAGGTGCAAAGCCCTCAACGTGCTCAGCCTCTTTTTGAAGCAGACTTTCCGGAATAAGAAGAGGGAAATACGCGTTCTGATGACCTGTTTCCTTAAAGCGTCTGTCAAGCTCGGACTGTATAAGCTCCCATATTGCATATCCGTACGGTTTTATTACCATACATCCGCGTACAAGCGAATAATCAACAAGATTTGTTTTAAGCACAACGTCTGTATACCACTGTGGAAAATCAACGTCGCGGCTTGTTATCTGCTGTACGAACTCTTCATTCTTTTTTGCCATAATTCAATATATCTCCAATCTAAAATAAATCTTTATAATTTTTGCGAATAAAAAAACGCCTTTGCCGAATGCACACTGCATACTCTGCAAAGGACGAATCAAATCCGCGGTACCACCTTTATTAAAGGCAAAAGCCTTTCACTCACTTGCATTATAACGGCTGCCGCCGGCATTGAATACTACATTTTTCCTCAACACTGCTCCAAAGCGGGTTCTTGTGCCTTACCGACTCTCAGCATTTGTCGGCTCTCTGTTTTTTGGGCGCAATTATTCTTTCTCATAGCATATATTTTGTTTATTATACCATATAATTTTATTTTTTGCAATCCGTATTTTGAGTAATAATGCTTGATTTGTCGCCGCAAAGCCCGAAAAACAAACGCTTCGGCACAAAATTCACGTGCCGAAGCGTAAGCTCGTTTTTGTTTTATGTCATATTCCGCGAAGCTCATCGAGAGCACGGTCAACCGATTCCAAAGATGTGAAACCGGAAAGCCACGTTCCCGAATTTTGCAACGCATTATGATATTTTTCATAATATGCCGGGCTTATTACGCCATACTCAGACATATCCGCCTCGCGAGGAGAACAGTCAATCGAAATATAAGCATTATCTGTCATAATATTTATAGTGTACAATTGGCCGCCCATATATGAATACAATACATTATTGCCCTTTGTCACAAATACAGAGCCCTTATTTGACTCGGAATTAAAGCTCATTATAGAATTATTTGCGAAACGTGAATCTGTAAAGCTTATGAATTTTGCATCATATTCGGCGCGTGTAATTCCCGTTATTTTGTTCATAAAATCAAATTCGCACTCTATTATATCGGAATATTTTGCGCCGTAATTTTTACATGTGATTCCGACATTCATACGAACGCCGTCATCGGTTTCAAAAACATAACAGTAGCTGTTATCACCCTTTGGCAATCTCATACTTACAAAGTATTCTTTATCAAAAAAGTTTTCAGCCCTTATAAATCCTTCGAGAAGTGCATGAGTGTCTATATAGTCAATATAATCTTCATACGACTCGATGTATTCAAATATAGGGTCAATGAAAACTTTCTGACTGTCTGAATTCTCCGTTTCAGTCGTTTGAAGAAATCCGCATCCGTTGTCATACATTTTTTCAAAGCTGTGATAAGAAGTGCTGCTTTTTTCATCGGGAGATGACGTTATTTTGCCGCAACCCGACAGCGCGCACATACACAATGCAATAACCAATGCGCATACCATACTTTTCTTCATATTGTTTTATCTCCTTTTGTTGTTATTTCTTTATATTTGCATAAATTGATTCATAGCATCCTCTGCACATAGTTGCATTTTCTCTTATATCAGAGCGCTCCTTATTTGCGCCATATATACAATCATCATGAAAAATATTCTGTCCGACTTTATCATTCAACGCTTTTGTTTCACCTCGATAATAATGATCCGGAGCACCAAACATATGTCCTACCTCGTGAATCAATGTAGTTGATTCATGTACGGCACTAACAAAATCGTCTATAATTACCGTTCTTAAATCAGGAGCTGTTACACCGTACGCAAAGTAACTATAATGAGTGTTACCATTCATATAACACAGTTCTCTTCCTGTAAAAACGACGTTAAATTGTATTATGTTAGTTGGAGTAGGCATTCTATACAACACATTAGTAATATTTGTATGATGATAATTATTAAGTACAAGAGTCTCTGTATTTGTATAATATGAATTTGTACAAGTTCCATGAGTGCAATCCGAATCATAGTTCAAGCTGCAATTATCGGCATATGATGATATATTTTGTGCAGTATATGGATATGAAATATATGTTCCAAATCTTTCCAAATAGAACTGATTTAAGCGTAGCATAGCATCATTTATTCTGCTTCTTGAAACATTTAATGTTAAATATCTATCAAGATATCCTGTATCAAAGCTTGGACTAATATGATAATCATTGCTCACTTTGTAAAAGTACTACCGATTATCATATCTTGCGCTAAAATTACCCTGAGAAAGAGTAACGCCATCAGAATTATAGTGTGTATCATATGCAGTCGGATCCAGGCAAAGCTTCAATCCACTGCATTTTGCACTTAGCTCATAAACATTATCGTATAACCACTCTATATTCCACTTTGATCCGTCTGACGTTGCGCTATCGCTCACTACAATATTCGCACCTTGCTGATTTGAGTTATTTTCAACAGATAAATACAAATTCGTCGCATTGTTATACATAGTATAATACCCGTCACTTGTTTTGTTAAGAACCCATTGCTGTGAATATATATTGCCATAGGTCCATTGCTTAACTAAAGAACCAACAGATGGCTGAGGACAAAATACATATTTACGAGAGTATTGATTTAATATATAATATGTCCCATTTGCAATTTCATTCTCGTCATCATCTGCAATAGCATATTTCATATCAACTCTGCACACTAAGGAAAGTACCATAAATAATGTCAAAATTGATATACAAATTTTTTCATAAGAATCCTCCAAATTTAATAGTTCTAAAATATATTGATATTACCACAATTCGGAGCGTATATAACCGGCATCATTATGCTTATCCGAATATATACGCGATTCTAACTGAAAATTAAATGATACCTCCTCCACCGCATCGTACAGCGGTGAGTTGTACACGTTTTATTCATAAATTTCTCCCCTCAATAAAAGTGTATCCATTATCATTTATATGCACAATACATACAAATACGTACATTTAACACAATTATATATTTTATTTTAACGATTTTACAATTTAGCACAATATTTTCAACCATCTTTATTTAATTGTAGCATATATTTTCTAAAAAGTCAATGTCATTTAATTAATTTTTCAATAAAAACTTACAGTCCGGCACACAATTTCTCGCGCAATAATATGCAAGAGATTTTCATGCCGGACTATGCGATGTTTCTTAACTTAAACCAAGTCAATTATGCCTTTGCATTAATAATTTCCGATTGACCGTTCCAAATAACCTCAACGGTTACGGGCTTATCCGATTTTACGGTTATTATCGGTTTTTCATTTTCCGATGCGCGCGCATCACATATAATGTCAACCGTTGCGTCCCCGAGAGGATACTGCATAATGCCGTGTCTGTCGGTAAGATTGACATACCATGTAATTTTTTTGTTCTGTGCGTCCGGTCTGATTCCGAATACGTATTCAAACATTATCGATATGGGAGCAAGACCTGTCCAGCCTACAAAATCTGATTTTGCGTCGCCTTTTGCGGCTCTTTCAGGGCAATAGTTTTCAAATACAGTGCCTGTCTCATTGAATACCTCAACAACGTTATTAAGATAATCACGTGCAATTTCAAAAGCGAGTCTGTTGTAGCCGTGATCCTTAAGTCCGCAAAGCACCATGTAATTTGTAGGTGCCCATACGCCGCCGTTCCAATAGCCGCCGGTCGATGGATTGTAATGCGGATTGTCTTTAGGTATTGTCGGAACCCTGTTCGGGCGCTTGAATTCATCCTCGTTGTCAAGGTGGGCAACAAAGCGGTCAACTCTGTCCTCGGGAACCATATCGGCAATAAGCGTCCAATATGCGCCTACCGTTTTGAAATCGCTCAGCGTGCCGTCGCGGCGCTTATCGTAATAGAAGCCGTCCTTTTCGCTCCACATAGTATTGTTTACAGTGTTGCTCAGAAGAACAGTCTCGTCCTTAAGCCACTGAACCTCATCCTCTCTGCCGAGAACCTTTGCCATTTTTATGAGTATTTTTGCGCTGAGATACTGCTGAGCGCACGTATCTATCCAGCTCATAAAGCCGTGTGACAATTCGTGATTATATCCGAGGTCAAGGCGCGGCTGATTGTCCATGCCGCAAGCAAGGCCGCAGCTCCAATAGCTGCCGTCGGGCCATGAACGGTTAAGCTGCAACCAGCGGTGATATGCGCACAGCGGATCGAATACTCGGGAAAGTCTTTCCGTATTGCCTGTTGAAAGGAAATATTCCCATTCCGACCACGGCATTACGTTGGGACCTGTCGATGCGGGGTCGTCACGTGTAAACTGTTCTCCGCTTTCACGCTCGCATATTTCGCGGCATATAAAGCCGTCCTGATGCTGATGCGAATACATATTGTCAAGAGTGCGCTGGAAGTCAAAAATTCTGCTCGCATACTTTCCGAACATAACGATAAAGGCCGAGTCCCACATAAAAAGATAGCCGTTAAATGCGGTATCTATGAAATTTGATACAAAGCCGGCTTCGGGATTTGCTTTTCTGAGGTTGCCGAAAGCAAGCTGCCATGTTCTGTCGTAGCATTTTACGGCGTCATCGTGACCGTCCCAGACAGGCTTCGGAAGCTGACCTTTTATTTCATCGTACACGGGAAGCTCCTCATTTTGAGGCTCGGCACCTATAAATGTATTTTTCTTTACAAAATCATTCCGTGCATAAAAAAGGTTGTCATTTACTTTGAATAATTTACCCATAATGTCCTCCTTAAAAACAATTAATGCAATAAATATTTAATCAAAGCCCTGCTTGTTGCAAAGCTTTCTTAAAAAAATCAAGCGCGCACAAAATATGTGCCGCAATAATGTCCTCGCATTTCTTGCGGCTGTATTTATTATACCACACGGATTTAATTCTGTCTATGCAAAAAATTTTCGCTGTTTCTCAAGCGTCCAAAACCTCGCGTAAAAGATGTGCGCCATCAAAAGCGAATCCGCGAAGTCATTTAAATTTTCTTTCGGAAATATGTTGCCGTCTTTTTTCGGCATTGTTTTTTGATAAGTCGGAATTCAACGATATTACCCGTCTCGGATGATTTGAAAGCTAATCGTCATTGATGTTTTTCTCTATGTTACACTAACGCTTCATTTTTCTTATTATGCTTTTTGTTTCATCACTTACTCTGTATGATTCCGTGATTTTTTGAAGCGCTTTATTGAACGTGAAATCATCAAGTCTGTTATTGTTAAGAAAGTGCATAGTCTTTTCGGGGCAATGCACAAAATATACCGAAATTGCCCACGCCGACGCCATTTTTACGTAATATGAATCATTATCGAGCGAATCAAGTATTTCAAATGCTCTGTCGGCATATTCATCGCGTGCAAAATGCGAAAGAAGCATTACAACGGCAAACCTTACATAATATTCCCTTGAATCATGAAAATACGGCAGTATAAAATCCCAAAAATCGCGCTCGTTTTGCTTTGTAGGCTTCAGCGTATTGCAAAACGTGTCGCACACCATCCAATTGTCTATCATGGGCAGAAAACTTCGTATATGTTCAAAGCGTTTTGCATCCGGCATTTTTGCCGTTGCCGTAACGAATCCGCACAGCATACTCTCCTCAAGAGTATTACCCTTTGCCTGTTGAAGGAAACACTGCCAATCCGATTTTACTATGTCCTTTGCGATTTTGCGAAGGTCGGGGACCTTTACGCCTATAACCTGTTCACTTTGAAGTGTGGGTGTTGTGCGTAATACATAAAAGCGTGCCTTTTCATCGGCAAGCATATCGAGTTTTGCGCGAATTTCATCTGTCATTTTTTATCTCCTCAAGTAAATTCGTATTTCTTTTCCAAATCAAGCAGATACTTTTTTATCTCAATACCCCCGGCAAACCCAACAAGTCCCCCGTCAGAGCCTATCACTCTGTGGCACGGAATTATTATTGCAATCGGGTTCAAGTGTACGGCACTGCCGACAGCACGGCAGGCTTTCGGATTTCCTGTTTTTTGAGCAATGTATTTATATGAAACCGTTTTTGAGTATTCGATTTTGCAAAGCTCGCCCCACACTCTCATTTTGAACTCGGAATCGGATATTTTAAGAGGCAGATCAAATTTCTTCCTTTGTCCGTCGAAATATTCATCAAGCTGTTCGCACGCGCGGGAAAGCGTCTTAGAGGAAGTGCGGAATATGCCGTCGTATTCGCCCTTGCCGAATCCGAGCCTTGTTATAAATCCGTTTTCTTCCGATATGTGCATATAACCTATGTGTTCTTCAAAGTAAACAATTCCGTTCATATCAAAAAGCCGTATTGCGTTATATATTTGATATGCTCTCTTTAATCACAGCATAACCCGAACAGCACTACGGCAATATTTATTTTTATAATTTTATCACATATAACTATAATTTGCAATCACTTTTCAGCAATATCTTATAATCGTGTTGAAGCCTGCCTCCCGAAGCCTTTCTGCCGCCTTTTCGGCATTTTCTTTCGACGAATACGCGCCTGCCTGAACGCGGTAAGATTTTTTTGTACTGATGGCCCTCTTTATGCTCTTTGCAATCGTATCGAGAATAAAATCAATATTTTCAATAATCCACTTTTCATCGTGCTCACAGCCGCACTCATCTTTCGTGGTGCTCTCCTCTTCATCGGGAGCTTCAATTTTTCTCGGTAGCTCCTCAAAGCGTGCAATCGTCTCCCCTATCGTCTCACCCAGAAGCGTCGTATTTGCCTTTATCCACTTTGCCTTTTCCGGATTTGAATGAAATTCCACCTCAATATACGCTCTTGTGCCAAGCGGAGTATTCAGTTCTATGAGCGAATCGTTTGCTTTTAAGCGACGCTTGATACCCGTAAGAGCGCCTACTGAATCAAGCAGTGCCTGAGCCAAAAGCTTACCCTTATCATCGGCGGAGTAATAAAACGCTTCCGTTCCGCTGACCGATTTGTCGCTGAACGCATTTGTGTGTATTGCAACATATACGTCAACACCCAAAGCATTTGCGTATGACGCACGTGTTTTCATATTATCCGACTGCTCGGCAATTTGAGTAATACAGTCATAATTTTTGTCGAGGTACGCTTTTGCCGCTTCGGCTATCAGCTGACATTGTTCATGTTCATTTGTGTTTTCATACGCACCAATATTTGCGGTCTGATTCGACGGTGAAAGAAATATCCTTTTTTGTTCCATAAATATAATAATCCTCCGTTTATTGATTACAGGTATATTGTTTCATAATATTTTTAAATTTTTTTCTGAAATGCGTATATTAAATTTTATTATCGGCATATACATTTAGTGACAACTATTAAAGGAGAGATGCAAAATGATATTTCTGATAGGCGCATTATTTACGGTTCTCGTCGGTACGGCGGAGCTTTATTTGTGCAGACGATTCGGAGCAAGCAAAAGATTTTCCGTGCTTTTGCCTGCAAACAGAAGCATATGGGAACAGCTCAAGGTAATTTTCTGGCCGATGGTTATATTTTCGGTAGCCGAATATTTCAATTACGGTACATACTTTGAAAATTTCATAGCATCAAAGGCAGCATCCGTTTTGTTTGCAATGATATGGAGTATAGCTCTTTCGTACGTTTTCGATTCCGTATGGGGCAAACGCGGTTTTGCTTCGGACGTATGTATTACATCATTGTCCTCTTCCGCAGGCTGGACGGCAAACTATGCTCTTGTAAAAAACTACTGCTTATCGTCGCAGTTTGAAAAGGTATCGGGCACAGCCGTAATACTTGCTTTGATGCTGTGCTTTGTGCTGTTTACATTCACGGTACCTCAAAAAAGCATATTCAAGGAACGCGATATGTAAGGAAAGCTCACAATATGGTAAAAAATAAGGTAAATTTATCCTTTTGCAGGCTTTTTTGGAATTGTTTCCGCAAAATCAAATAAAAATATTGGACTTTTTTTATTATATGTTGTATAATATTGAAGATAGAGCGGAAAGGAATTCAAAATATGACTAAATCGAAAAAAAAGTATAAATACCTGCTGAGCATAGCCTTTCTCATTGTTATTTCAGTGCTGACGGTATATTCTCTGTTGAAAGAAGTTGACATCGACGAGATGTTCAGTATACTTTTCAGTGTTGATATAAAATATGTCCTGCTCGGAATGTTGCTTATAGTGTTTTACTTTTTTTGCGAGGGTGCTTCACTTAAGGTTATCATCAATTCACTCGGGCATAAATCAGGCATGAAGGATACCTACGTGTACGGATGTATAAACTCATTCTACTCACTTATTACTCCGTTCGGAACAGGAGGTCAGCCGTTCACCATATATTACATGATGCACGACGGTATCCCCGGTTCAAAGGTAAGCATAGCCACACTGCTGAATTTGCTTGAATATAAGCTTGTTCTTTTGGTTTACTGCTTTATTATCGTAATATTCAGACCTTCGCTCGTTTTCTCAAACGGAATACTCGTACTGTTGCTCTTTATATTCGGAGCTGTGGTAGGCATTGTAATGATAGCCATAATAGCATTGTCTGTTATAAACGTTAAATGGGTTCGCAGTATAGGTATAGGCATTTACAAGCTTTTATCCAAGGTTGGCATTATTAAAAAAGAAAACTTCGACGCACGACTTGAAAGCTTCAACAAACAGGTTGATGAATACAGAAAAGGCGCGATATATATAAAGGATCATCCTGCAATATTTTTCAAAGCATTTTTCTATAACTTTTTGCGTCAAACGTCTTTTTTCGCAATTTCGTATATGGTATATCTGAGCTTCGGGCTTGACCCGGCAGCTTGGTTTGACGTAATAATAGCGCAGGCTCTTATATACATTACGGTCGATTCGCTTCCTTTGCCGGGCGGCGTTGGAGCAACGGAAAAGCTTTTTCTTGTGGTATACAGCCTGACTTATACAACGTCCATGATAACACCGGCGGTATTGCTTACACGCTTGATAAACTATGTTTTCGCAATACTGTTCGGAGGTGCTTTCGCGTTTATCAAGCAGATAAGCGTAATGAGAGGTAACAAATTGAATGCAAAATAAATTAATAGGTTATTATAATTATACTGTAATACTGACTTATATAGGTTTATGCGCGGGCGTTATCGGAATATTCTCCGCCTGCGGACGTGGCAGCACATTCGGCGGAGTAATGTGTCTTATGGCAGCCGGACTGTGCGATGCGTTTGACGGAAAAATAGCCGGCACAATGAAGCGTACCGAAAATGAAAAAAGCTTCGGAATACAAATAGATTCTCTCAGCGATATAGTGTGCTTCGGCATTCTGCCTGCAGCCATATGCTATTCCGCAGGTATGAAATCAGCATGGTGCTTTGTTATACTTGCTCTTTATGTATTGTGCGCACTTATAAGGCTTGCTTATTACAACGTAACGGAGGAAGCAAGGCAGAAAAGCGAGTCCGGAGCACGAGTATATTATATGGGCTTGCCCGTAACAGCAGCATCAATAATATTCCCGATTCTGTTTTTGATATGTTATTTATCAGGAGAAAAAATAAACGAGTATTTATACATAGTATATTCCGTTGTATGCATTGCTACCGCCGTCGCTTTCATTGCGCCGTTCAAGGTAAAAAAATTCAAGCTCATGGGTCTTATTGTAACCGTACTTCTCGGAACGATCATCGCGGCAGTTCTCGCAATAATCAATTTGTAAGCCAAAAAGGCAGTAATATTCAAAACAATAATATATTACAGTCTTGATCTGAATATGAAAAGTGATCGAAGCAATATTGAATTATCGGTCACTTTTTTGCATACGGTAATTTTTCATTACTTTTTCGCAAATAAATTACATAGCTTAAAAATCCGGAGTTAAACCGTCAATGAAAGAAAACATCAAAGAAAAACTGACCTCAAAAGACGATACAAGCGCTTGCGCTCTCGCTGACAAAATAATAGCCGAAAGTCGCGAATCCGACAAATGGTATGAATATTTTGATGACTTTGCAGCATTGCTTGACCACCCGAAGTCATTGGTAAGAAATCGTGCATTGCATATTCTTGCGGCAAATGCCGTATGGGATGCAAATAATCGTTTTGACTTGATTTTACCCGATTTTCTCGCACATATAACAGACGAAAAACCGATCACGTCAAGGCAGTGCATAAAAGCGCTCGCAATGGTAGGCACGGCAAAACCGCAGTATATTCCGAGAATATTGTCATGCTTGCAAAGTGCAGATCTGTCAGGATATAAAGACAGTATGCGGCCGTTGATTGAAAAAGATATTGTCCAAACAAAAAATATATTGTCAAATTTCATTCAGGCAAAATATTAAACAAAAAAATCCTCCGTATGAATTCTTGCCATGCGGAGGATTTTTATATACTTTTTATTTTCGGTGTAAAAAACAATTTTCACACTTTTTCAATATAATTAACGTGCTTTTCGATCAGTCGTCAATGCTCTTGTCCGTAGCTCTGTTGAAAATCTGCATAACTTTTTCATCGGGAGCCTTTGTGCAAAGAGCCACAATGACTGCCGCAACAAGGCCGGCAATAAATCCCGGAATTATCTCGTAAACGCCCGTTCCCATAATGAGCGCCGGTATAACCGTATCCGTAAACAGCAACAGCCATGCTATATCAACCGCCGCACCTGCAATAATTCCGGCAACAGCGCCGTGATAATTAAGGCGTCTCCAGAACAGCGAAAGGATAACAACCGGACCGAATGCAGCTCCGAACAAGCCCCATGCGTTTTCAACCATGTTCATAATATCCGATGCCCATGAGCCGCTGTTGTTGAGTCCGCTTGCGGCAATTGCAAAGCCTATAAGTGATACTATGAGCACAACGATACGTCCAACCCACATCATTTCGCGGTCAGAAGCCTTGTCCTTACGGATTATCGGCTTGTAAATATCGCTTGTGAACGAAGATGACGCAACGAGCAGCTGTGAGTCGGCTGTTGACATCGAAGCGGCAATTATTGCCGCCAACATAAGGCCTGCAATAAACTGCGGGAATATATCCTTGATTATTTTGATGAAAACAGTGCTTTGTTCTCCCGTCGGCAAAATCAATTCCGCAAGAGATTCTCCAGAGCTTAGTATGTATGTTCTGCCGAGGCACGCAATCGCAATAGCCGCACCGAGCGTAAGAATGAGCCATGTTATGGCCACGCTTGCGGATTTTTTAATCATGGATGATTTCTTTACAGACATAAAACGAATCAGTATATGCGGCATACCGAAATATCCCAATCCCCAGCCGAGACCTGAAACAATATCCTGCCATTTAACATCAAACGGGCTTGTACCGAAAGCATTAATGCCCTCTGCAAAAGCTCCCGAATATGTGCTGTCAAATCTGCCTGTCGAAACCATTGCTATCGGAACGGCAAGCAATGCTATAAGCATGAGAAGTCCCTGGAAAAAGTCAGTCCAGCAAACAGCCTTGTAGCCTCCGAGGAATGTGTATATTAAAATAATAAGCGCAAAAATACTCATTGCGAGCAGCTTGTGATCTGCAAACCACGGAATAACAGCTACAAAAACAGCCATACCTGCGTTGAATGCGGATGCAACATATACCGTAAAGCTGATTAAAAAAATAACAGCACAAATTACCTTGAGTGCGGCTCCCTGTGATGCAAATCGGTTTGTCAGATATTGCGGCAGAGTAATGGAATCTCCCGACGCCTTTGAAAAACGGCGCAAACGAGCGGCAACAAAAATCCAATTTGCAATTGTACCGAGTGCAAGACCTATACCGATCCATACCTTACCTAAGCCGAATGCAATAATACTGCCCGGGAATCCCATAAGCAGCCAGCCGCTCATGTCGGACGCCTGCGCGCTCATGGCTGTAACAAACGGTCCTATCTGACGGCCACCGAGAAAATACTCCTTCTCTCCACCTTTTTTCGTCTTAAAGAAAAATACAAGACCTATCACGAGGATGATAAGGAAGTAAATTCCGAATGCAAAAATCTCCATATTAATGGACCTCCGTAAAAAATAAAAGAATAATATCTATTTTAACATAATATCGTATAAAACGCAATACTTAATTTTTAAATATTTTTGTTTTGCACAATTTTTTGACTTTGTTTTCGGCATCTTTACCGAAACAGCATATGTTCCACGGCTCGATTACGGCATACAGAACGCCGTAAAAACGCCAAATGTTAATTTATTATTAACAAAATATAGTGTCTGTTACCATTTGTTAAAGGTCAAAACCCCTATATATTGATTTTGCACGAATTAAGCGAAAAAATGCGGATTGGCTTCCCGGCGCCAAACATAACAAAAAATGATAAAATTCAACAAAATATGACATTGTGGTTTCTTTAGCCCTTGCAAAAGAAGATTTTTTATAGTATAATATAGTTAATTGATTGTACTCTTATTAAGTCGGGAAAGGAGTCGGCTGCGGATTTGCCCGTTGCGTTTTTGTAAGTCATGAAGCGTTCCAAAAAAGAAAAACGAAACTACGGATCAAAAATTAAAACGGCAGTTGCACTCGCTTTATCGACTGCTTTTTTACTCCCGGGAAGAGCTTCCGCGGATGCCGATATACTCAGAGTCGGCGACAAGGGTGAAAAGGTGGAAGAGCTCCAGCGCACTCTGCGCGTGCTTGAGCTTTACGAATATCCCGAGTTGGAAGGGTATTTCGGCACAGACACAAGAAGCGCCCTCATGAATTTCCAAAAGGAACACGGTCTTGAGGTAAACGGAGTGGCAGATCAGGAAACATTCAGAGCAATGGACAAGGCTCTTGATGAATTTTATCCTGAAATCAATTACATACGCACTATGCGCCTTAAAACTGTCGGCGATGATGTCAAGGCTCTCCAACAGGTTCTCAAAACTATGGGATACTATGGCACACGCCCCGACGGTATATATAATGCAAATACAGCGTCCGCAGTCAGAACATTCCAGTTCGATTACGGTATGGCTGTTGACGGTATCGTCAATGAAAGACTTGTTAAAAAGATAAACAGCGTTGCCGCATCATTGAGACCGCTCAGAGAACCTACAAAAGAACAGCTCGCAGACTCTTTGCCCGAAAACAATGCCAATGCCGAAAAAGCTTCGGACAGGCTCTACCGTACCGACGCCGTAAAAATGCAGTGGAGCGCTGTTGATAAAGCATGGCCGCTCGGTAAAGTAATGAAGGTTACTGACGTCGAAACAGGCATATCCCTTAATCTTAAACGTACAGGCGGTATTAATCACGCTGATGTTGAACCGTGTACAGAAGAAGATACCGATAGCCTTAAAGAGATTTTTTCCGGTACGTGGTCGTGGCAAAGAAGACCTGTTATCGTTGAAATTTCTTATATAACTTCCGCAGCGTCTATTTGCGGAATGCCTCATGGCGAAAATAATATTCTGGGTAATGGATTGAATGGACATTTCTGTATGCACTTCTTCGAAAGTACAGATGATGATGGCTTCGATTTGACCGATAAGGCTCATCAGAAAGCCGTTGATATCGCCGCTGAATACAGCTTCAATAAAGAATGATGCTATTCGGGGCGGCAGCCCCGTTCCCCACCAAGACACTTTCCCGGGGCTGCCGCCCCGCACCCTGCCAAGCCTTTGAAAAGGCTTGACCGAAACTTTAAAATACTTTGTAGCTGTCCTCAAGCGATGCCTGTGGTAGTCATCGCTCGAGGACATTTAATTTTCTTTTCTCTTTAAGTATAATGTACCGTATATTAAAATTCCGCCGTAAAAACCTTAAATAAAGTCGCAAAAGTTAATGCGCATCTTTTCGCCATACTCTCGGCGGAAAGATGCGCGAGCTGCAAAGCAGTTTAAAGTTTTCGGGTCCGGGGACTTTTTTCAAAAGTCCCCGAAATTTTCAAAAGCGTCCAATAAAATATTTGGAAAAATGCGCAAAATGTGGTATAATAACAAAAAGGCGGTGAAAAAAATGCAAAACACCAATTCAAAAAAGCCCAAGAGCATAAGTAAATTATTATATCTGTTTGCCATTTTGCTTTGGGTTATCAATCTCACCTATTCTGTAATGCGATTATTTTTTGAATTATCGCTGGCATGGAATTTACTGTTTTTTATTGCAGTGATAATTGTAGGTATTTTATCCAACGCTTTCAACGACGAAAACGCTTTCCCGGATATTACATACAGCAAAAAATTCTTAGACTACTGCTTAACCGTTTCACTTATCATTTCTGTTATATGCGCCGTTGCCAGTGGTCTTTGCCTTTTGATTGCAGGCGGAGGCCCCAAAATAGTAGACGATGCGTATTATATATATAACAACGGTCAAATGGTCCGCCCAATCTCCGAACAACAGTTTTTCTTCTTCTCCGTATGTGAATCATTGGTATTTTCGTGCGTAGTCTTGATTTTTTCCTCCGCTATGGCAAAAAGAGTGCATACAATGTATTCTTTGCAAAAATTGAGCATGAAAGCATAAAACAAGTCTTTTCCCGGGGCTGCCGCCCCGTTCCCCGCCAAGCCTTTTTTCCGGGGCTGCCGCCCCGCTCCCCGCCAAGACACTTTCCCGGGGCTGCCGCCCCGCACCCTGCCAAGCCTTTGAAAAGGCTTGACCTAAACTTTAAAATACTTTGTATCTGTCCTCAAGCGATGCCTGTGGTAGTCATCGCTCGAGGACATTTAATTTTCTTTTCTCTTTAAGTTAAATGTACCGTATACTAAAATCTTGCCGTAAAATACCTTAAATAAAGTCGCAAAAAGCAATGCTCATCTGCCCGTCATACTCTCGACGGGCAGATGAGTAAACCGCAAAGCGTTTTAAAGTTTTCGGGTTTGCGTAATAATCTCGAAGAGATTATTACTGGCTTCTTTCAAA
>CAMEIT010000018.1 GCA_945918795.1 uncultured Clostridia bacterium
CAAAGTAGTTTAAAGTTTCGGTCAAGCCTTTTCAAAGGCTTGCGGAGTGTGAGGCAGAGCCTCACGAAAAAAACTATGTCATAAAACCGCTGCAAAAGTCTTCATATTCAAAGCTTGCATGGGGAGAGTTGAGGATGAAGAGTTTATCATTATCGACGAAGAACTTAAAGGTTGCGTTACAGGAAGCTGTTTCTGTAATGGTTCTGGACATTGAGCTGTTTTGCGGTGCTTTTAATATATTACCACTGCCATTATTTATTGTGACAAGGAGTTTATAGCGGTCTTGTTTTATGAGCAATTCATGAGGGGTACATTTAATGATTTTTGCGCCCAAATATGTTGCAAGTCGGTATTCCTTTGAACATAGATTAACAATACAAATACAGCCTTTGAAGCGGAAGCCGAAGAAAGGTATACTTGCGGCGGAGACCATTATCGAGGCATTGTTGATATTTGTGAAATCATTTGCCTGAATCCATATATACGATTCGGGAAACGAATAGCCGCTGTCCTTTTCTATATATCCGATTCCGCCGTTGAAATCGAGCAATCTGCCGTTGAGCGTTACACTGCCGTGAAGCGTATGATACATACTTATTATGCCGTGCTTGCATTCCATAGGAAAGAACTTGAACGGCCCCATAATGTCATATTTGATAGGGGATAAATCATGGTATGCAATTTCACCGGCAAGCGTCAATTCATCTGTTTTAATATTGAGCTTTATGCCTTCGGGTGTAAAGGAATTTCCTTTAATGTACGGAACATACCATGAGTTGTCATTGGTTATGACCTGTATAAATTCATTTGCGCCTGCTTTGCCGACTATGATGCAAAGCGTATTTTCACCCTTTTGATGCTTGAAATAGAAGCCCTCAAAATAATTATTTTTCAATACTTATACCTCCCGTTGCCGGATTGTCTATAAGTTCTCCGTTTTCGGTAAAGCGTGAACCGTGGCAAGGACAATCCCATGTATGTTCAAATTTATTCCATTTTAACGCGCAACCGAGATGCGGACAGCGTTTTGTTGTGGGAATAATAAAATTTGCTATTGTTTCGGCACCGTTAATGAAAAGCTGAGGCGTAAAAACGGATCTGCTCGGTGAGAACAGAGCTTCAAGCGGACTTTTTATGCCGCGAACCATATCACATAGCATAGATGCCGCAACCATAGAGGACGACATACCCCATTTGTTGAAGCCCGAAGCGACGTATAGATATGGCGTGTTTTTCGAATAATGACCTATATACGGAATCGAATCGAGGCTCATGCAGTCCTGCGTTGCCCACGCGGCGATTTCTTTTGCGCGTGGGTAATATTTTGCGGCAAAATTGCGAAGCTCGCCCCAACCGCCCGAGTTTTTGCCTGTGCGGTGATCGCCTCCGCCAATAAAAAGCAAATTTTTATAATTTCTGAACGACATTCCGTTTTGCTTTTCATCTACATACATTCCGCTTATCTGAGGCGCGTTTTCGAGAGCAATTACGTATGAACGGCTCTGATACATCTTTATAAAATATGCGCCGTGGGTATTTATAAACGGAAAATGCGTGGCAACTATTATTTTGTCCGCAGTGATCTTTGCATTGTCGCTGATGGCTACATGAGCGGATATATCTCTTATAAAAGTGTGCTCGTAAATATTGAGACCGCCTGATATTTGTGCTATGAATTTCAACGGATTGAATTGCGCCTGATTTTTGAATCTTATTGCTCCCTTGATTTTGAACGGCAACGGTAGCTCGTCAAAAAAATCGGCTTCAAACCCGAGCACTTTAAGAGCGCTAATTTCATCTTCGATTTTTGTAACGTCGGATAGGGAATAGGTGTACGCATCTTTGAACTCAAAGTCACAATCGATGCTTTGAGCAATGCGTTGATACTCTTTGACGGCGTTTTCGTTCGCGGCAAGATAAAGTCTTGCTTTTTCGACGCCGAGCGATTTTATAAGCTTGTTGTATATGAGCCCATGCTGAGATGTTATTTTTGCTGTCGTGTTTGACGTTATGCCGGTGGCTATCCTGTTTGCTTCAACAAGCGTATAATCAACGCCGTGAAGTCCGAGATAGTATGCGCACAGTATGCCGCACATACCGCCTCCTATTATAAGTACATCTGTTTTGATATCGCCTTCAAGCTTGGGGAACTTGGGCATGTCAACGCTTTTCGACCATACGGATTCATTCATTTGTATAAATTTCCTTTTAGTGAATTTGTTCTCCTTTTATTATTCCCGAAATTGAATAAATAATACTCAATACTGCTTGCAGAATAATATTAACCGTATTCGTTATGTTTCACGTTGAAGCATGAATTGACATATCGACATATTATCCACTTTTCGACGGAGTTTTCAACAAGTTTTCGACGCATATGTTGAAAACTTTTCACACCGTGAAACAAATTCATACCACTTAATAATTATGCAACGCGATAAAATTGTTTCACAATGTGCAAGAATACTTGCAAAAATGCGGATTGCATAGAAAAAACGCGGGCGTATGTAAAAATACTGTCCGCGTTTTGCATATTATAATAAAATTCTTCTGCTAAAAATTTGAAGCTATTTCTCTGACGGCTCTTATTGCGTATTCGACCTGCTTTTCATCGTTGTAATATCCAAACGAAAATCTCACGGCTCCCGTGTCATATGTACCTATGGATTTATGCGCAAGAGGTGCGCAATGGAATCCGCTCCTGACGGCTATGTTGTATTTTTTGTCGAGAATGCTTTCTATTGTACCCGGGTCGGCGTTTCCTATATTGAGCGTGACTATTCCGCAGCGTTTTGACATATCGTCACTGCCGTAAAGACGAATGTTATCTATCTTTTTAAGCTCGCTGTAAAAATGAGAAGCTAAACTGTTTTCATGCTCAAAAACACGTCTGACATTTTTTGAGGAAAGAAAATCGAGCGCTTCGGAAAGTGCGGCAATTCCGGGCGTGTTCTGTGTTCCCGCTTCAAATTTGTCGGGCATTATATCGGGCTGTGCCAAAAGCTTGCTTTCGCTGCCCGTACCGCCTTCAATTATGGTTGATACGGGAGTACCGTTTTTGATATACAGGACACCCGTTCCTTGAAGTCCGTACAAGCCTTTATGCCCGGGCATGGCTACCATATCGGCTCCAAGCTTTGAAATGTCAATACCGACAGCACCTGCGCTTTGAGCGGCGTCAATGAGCACGAGAGTGCCGTTCTTGTGTGCTATATGAATTATTTCTTCTATTGGTTGAATTGTCCCCACAACGTTTGAAGCGTGGCTTATTATGAGCAGCTGGGTATTGTGCTTGAGAGAGGCGGCTATATGCGATGGATTGATTATTCCCTTGCTGTCGGCATTTACTATATCTACTTCCACGGAATTTGATTTAAGTGCAAAGAGAGGGCGCAAAACGGAATTGTGTTCCAAAGACGTTGCAACTGCGTGCATACCGGGTTTTAGCACGCCTTTAATGGCAAAATTCAGCGCCTCTGTTGTGTTATGCGTAAATATGTATTCAAATGGGTCCGATGTATTGAAAAAAGCGCACAGCCTTTTTCTGCATACGAGAACGATGTGTCCGGCTTCTCTTGCCATTGAATATCCGCCCCTGTTCGGATTAGAACCGTATTTCAGTATGCAGTTTGCTGCCTCGGCTATGACTGAGTTCGGCTTTGGCCATGATGTTGCGGCATTATCAAAATAATACATTGATATTATCCTTTCGTTTATTTTGTTGCAGGTTATTGCTTTATAAAATATACTGTATAGGACGAAAAAATATGATAATGAGGGGAGGAGTATTTGTGGCAAACAAAAGTTATGTTATTATGGTGTTTCGTTCACGTCAGCACGCCCTCAATTTTCTTGATATTATGAAAGAAAACAATATAAGGGGTGCGCTTATACCCACACCCAAGGAGCTGTCATTGGGGTGCGGCTTTTCGATAAAATTCGAAAACGGGTTTTTGAATGAAGTGCGCTCATTAAACGGAAAATATGATTCGCATTCAAACGGAATGTACAGCATAACGGTAAAAAACGACGTTTTGAATTATGTGAAAATAGACGACTGAAGCATTTTACGGCGGAGCCTGAGCAGATAATTACTGCAAGCTCCGCCGCAAAAACGCTTTTTGTCATGATTGCTTCATTTTTGGGGTGAATATTATGGAAAACAGATATCCGAAGAATATGGCTGAAGTGATTCCCGCCGCGGTACCCGTTATTCCGCCCGTAATAATTCCTATGAAGCCTTGCTCGTCTATTGCTTTGAATACTCCTTTTGCAAGCGAATATCCGAAGCCCGTGAGGGGCACTGTTGCGCCCGCTTTGCCGAATTCAACAATAGGCTCATATATTCCCAACGCTGTAAGTATTACTCCGGCGACTACATACCCGACGAGTATTCTTGCCGGAGTAAGGCTTGTTTTGTCCATCAATATCTGAGCTATAACGCAAAGTATTCCGCCCGTAAGAAACACCTTCAAATAAGTTATTACAATATCCATTTTATCAAACCTTTCTTAAATCATTTCGATTGCCGCCGAATGTGCAATGCAGGGAATGCTTTCGTTCTGGAACAATATCGTCGGATTGTGCAGTGCGCCGGTAGATGTGAAAAGAACTCTTTTCAATACGCCGCTTTTCATGTCGGAGAGCACCTTTGACATATAAAGCGCCGAGCATCCGCATCCGCTTGCTCCTGCCTTTACCGATTTGTCGTTGCCGTAAAGCTCGCACCCGCAGTCCTTGTAGTTCTCGCACAAGTGCGGATATTCGTCACGCAAAAGCTTTATTACTATTTCTCGCCCGTACATACCAAGATCGCCCGTGAGAATAAGATCGTAATAATTCGGCATACGTCCCGTCTCGAGAAAATGAGTCCTTAGCGTGTTTGCGGCGGCAGGCGCCATTGCGGCACCCATATTGTTTACGTCCTCTATCTGATAGTCTGTTACTCTGCCCGTCGTGAGGCAGGTTACAGAGGGCGTGTTTGCAACATGAGTTCCCACAAGTACGGCTCCGGCGCCCGTTGCCGTCCATTGCGATGACGCCATACGCTGAACTCCCATTTCAAGAGGGTATCTGTATTGACGCTCCGCCGTACAGAAATGACTGCAAGTTGCCGCTATTGTTTTGTCGGCAAAGCCTCCGTCTATGAGCATCGATGATATACTTACGGAGAGAGCCATTGTCGAGCAGGCTCCGTAAAGCCCTATGAACGGTATAGCCATGTCCCTTGCCGTGTATGAGGCTGATATTATCTGATTGAGAAGATCGCCCATGAGAATATAATTTACGTCTCTTTCGAGCGTGTTCGTTTTTTTGAGAACCGTGTTGACAGCCGTTTCGAGCATATTTCTTTCTTCAAGCTCCCACGAATTGCTTCCCTCGAGAGAATCATTCATTGCAACATCAAAGTATATGCCCAACGGTCCTTCGGATTCTTTTTTACCGGCAACTGTTCCTATTCCGAGCAGAGACGGCAGAGTGTTGAGCTGAACTGTCTGCGTGCCCAATCTTTTGTCTGAATTATTCATATCACTGTGAATCCTTTCTCTTTTTCGGGAATATTATTTGTTGAAACCGGTGTTTTTATTCACTCTCGGCTAATCGATTAATTCAAAAAATAGTTTTTCCTGTTTGAATTCAATATGTAAGACCGCGAGCTGTCATCGAGCATTATGTTAAATAGTATTTCATCGAGTATTTCCGTTCCCAAGGCGAAAATCGTACTGCGCTTTTTGTTCATAAGTCCGCATATCACGTCGTATGTGCATTTGTTTTTATAACGCAGCTCTATATATTCCGCTTTTTCTCCCGTGTAGTTTTTGACAGTGGAATTTATGTTTTCATATATGCTTTCAAGCTCTGCAAACGGAATCGGTCTGTACATCTTGTTTATCGTGACGGCTTTTGTTGTCTCGAGCTTTTGCCTTCTGTATTCAAGCTCTCTTTTTATCAAGAGCATATTGCCGAGATAAAATTCAATGATTTTAATTACGCTTTCTTTGTCTTTATACATATCTTTTTTTCCTTTCCCGGACGATATTCAGTTTTTTGTTTCGGAGCATCTGAATATGTTTTCGATTGATATCGAGTAGCACGCGGCAAGACGTTTTGCAATCTTATAGTTGATACCTCTGTTGTTGTTTTCGATGTTGCTGTAATGTGACGTTGAGATACCGACAATATTTGCCACCATTTGCTGTGTCAGTCCTTTTTGTACTCTGTAATCTTTTAGTGTGGATTTTTTCCTTAATTGAGAATTCATATAAATTTCCTCCAAAATATAAAAAAATAATGTAAAACATTAACATGATGTTAACTAAAAAGATTATACAATAAGTATCAAAATGTGTCAATAAAAATTTTTTTGCTCAAAACATTTCTTTTTACGACAAATTTCGCTAAAAAAAGACTTTTTTTATTTTTTTGTAAAAAAATATTTGCAAAAACTATTCAAATTGAATATAATATATAGTGCAGGATAAGTTTTACAAGCGTAATGTGATTTTTGGTACTGCGATGATACATAATATACGGGAGGTAAATTTTAATGGAAGTATTAAGTATCGGAGAAAAGTTGAAAGCATTGAGAAAGGAGAAGCGTCTTACACAGGAATATGTTGCAGGGGAAATAAAGACAACAAAAAGCCTTATCAGTATGTACGAATCGGACAAACGTCTTCCGAGCAGAAACACGCTGTTGAGACTTGCAGATCTTTATGAGGTGACGGTAGATTATCTTATGGGGAGACCTACCGAGGAAAGCGGGGGATATTCATTACGAGAGGATGTTCATGACGAGAATTATAAGGCTATTCCTGCTGTGCCTTTGTATGAAAACATTAATGACTATTCTGTCCAAAAGCCGACAAGGTACGCAACCTATGACGATTTGCTTATCGATTATGATAACGACAATCTGTTTTATATAAACATTGACAAGGGCAAAAAGAATTTATGGGTGCTTGCCGAGCAGGTCAAGGATGTATCGCCTGACGAGACGTATCTTGTCAAGACGGGCAAAACGATTAAAATGATAAAGGGCGACAGCCTTTCCAAAAAGAATAAGAAGAATATTATGGGAGTCGTAAAAAGCGTAACCGTATTATATTAAATTTTTATTGTGCTTTTCCGAAAATATTCGCCTTGCCGCGATATATAATCCGAATAAGGATCCCTATCGGATCATATAAGCAAAATCATTGTATTCGATGAATGTACGGTTTACGGGTGCAATGAGAATTATGACGGGGAAGAAGTGATATTTGTGAATAATGCAGAAAAGCACGGGAAAGCGCTGAACGCATATTTAAGCGGAGGCGGCAGAATATCAAAGGCTCAGATTGCAAAATCCTTTGATATACCTATTTCCACTCTCAGGAGTTGGGTGAAGAAAGAAGGCTGGGACGATATTTTATCTGCGCTTACATATCCTGATGAGGGCGGCAACAAAAGCATCAGCTCTGTGTCAGACCTGCTGCCCGAGGCGACTGCCGAGATAATCAAGGTAATACAAGATTCGTCGGGAGAAGAAATTCTATGGCAGAATATACTTCTCCAATATGCCGCGATAATCAGAGCACAGCAGTTAATGGATGTGGAAAATAAAAACATACTGCGAATGGAAAAGCGTGAGGTCGATGAAGCAAATGTAACCGCAAGAGAGTGGGAGAATCATACTCCGTGGGAACGGTACAAGATTTTTTTGGAGACGCAGAGCAAGGCAATGAATTCATTGACTTCTATGCTCAAAAAATTCGAAGAGTATAAACGTAACGGACTTGTAAATGAGGAGCTTTGCGCAAAAATAGCTCTGATAAGGCACAAAGCCGAAGAATTATCCGATAACGACGGCGTAATCAATGTGATTTGCAATGTCCCGGAAAAAACAGGTGCCGAATAAGCACAAAACGAAAAACATCAAAAACAATGTCACCCGATTTTCAAAAGAAAGGGTGGCTTTGTTTTTATTCGATGAATTTTGTGTCTGTTTTTATGTAAATATGGCATTTTTTTGATTAAATTCGGGATATTGCGTCATATGAGCATAATTTTGTTGTATTTTAAGGTGACAATTCACCTGCAAAGATTTTTTATGGCTTGTAATTTAAGCGATAATGTGGTAAAATAAACTATAATTGGAAGTTTATATATAAATGTGTATTTAATAAATAAGATTTTATTCGCCAAAAGGCTTCAACCGGGTAGTTATTGCTTTGGTATTATCCTTTTTTACGGATAAAATAAGAAACGGTGATTTGATGGAAGCATTTTTGCTTTCCGCTCTCGGCGGAATAATAATATTTATAGGATTCGTTTTGCTTATTGCAATTCCGTCTGTTATAATAACTGTCGGCTACAAAAAGGGAGTTTACTTGCTCGCGGGATTAAATGTGATAATAGCGTGTGCTGTTGCGCTTGCGGGAGGAATTTTGGCAGGACTTTGTACACTTCTTGTTTTGTTGCCGTTTACGTATGTTATCATGTACTGTATTACGCAGAAGATAGGCTTTGCGCGCACTATTGCGGCTTCTATGTTTGCGCTTATGGCATCGCTTGTAGTCGTTTATTTTATCATAGAAAAGAACACTCAGACGCCTATAATTGAAATACTGAGGCAGTATATAGATAACATAGCACCCGAGCTTAAGGAATATATGGCACAGCTTTCGTTAGAGGCTGAATTGAATGAGATTGCAGATATGGCACTTGAATATTTGCTCATTTCAATACCGACTTTAATGGTATCTTCATCGCTCATTGTAAGCATAGCAACGTATTCATTTACGGTGTCGTATCTCAACAACAAGGAGAACGCCTGCATTCCGTATGTTAAATTCGAATTGTGGGATTATCCTCAGCAGCTCGGCTGTTCCATACTCATAGCGTTTTTGATAGTATCTGTATTCTGGAATTTTGATTTTGCATGGGCGGAATCCTTGGTCGTGCTTATAGTAAGTCTGTACGTGCTTTTACTTGCAATACAGGGTGTCAGCTGTGCTTACTTCTTTGAAAAGCATCATAAAATACCGACAATACCTGCATTTGCGATTATTTCCGTGGTTCTGGCAGTATTCCCGATGCTATTTGTTATACTCGGATTCGCGGACAAATTTTTCAGACTCAGATTTTCGTATATGGTGCGCCACGGAATGATAAAAGTAAAGAAAATTCGCACGGATTCCATATTTCAGGACGGCTTTGGCATCAATAACAACGCTTCAAATCAAGATGAGAAGGACGAGGAGTCGGATGAGAGCGATGAAGAAGATGCGGAGGATTCCGAAAATAGCGATGAATCGGATAATGATGAAAATAACGATGATAAAGACAACAACGATGATAACAATAAAGAACAGTGAGGTACAAGAATTATGAAGGTTATTTTATTACAGGACGTAAAATCTCAGGGCAAAAAAGACGACGTTATTGAAGTAAACGACGGATATGCGCGCAATTTTCTTTTCCCGAGAAAGCTTGCTATTGAAGCAAACAAATCAAACGTAAACGAGCTTGAAAATCGCAAGGCAGCCGAGAACTACAGAGCGGCTCAGGAGCTTAAGAAAGCACAGGAGCAGGGCGAAGCTCTCAAGGGTAAGACGATTACAATATATCAGAAGACAGGAGCAGGCGATAAGCTTTTCGGTTCCGTAACGGCAAAGGAAATCGCGGAAGCAATAAAGAGCCTTACAAATATTGAGGTAGACAAGAAAAAGATAAGCCTTGACGAGCCTATAAAGTCTTTGGGTGAGTACACAGCCGAAATAAAGCTCCACGCGAACGTACATATAAAAATAAACGTAGTTATAGCTCAGAAAGAGTAATTTTGATATACCGCATTGCGGTTGAAAGGGTGATATTGTGGCACAATCATTGCCAAACAATCAGGAAGCGGAACAGGCTGTTCTCGGAGCAATGCTTTCAAATCCTAAGTATGCGGCAAAAGCTCTTGAAGAACTGAAGCCTGAGGATTTCTTTTGGGAAAACAATAAGGAAATTTTTTCTGCGCTCGCATCTTTGAACGATAATCTTATCCCTATGGATATGGTTACACTTATAAATGAGCTCAACAGACGCGGAACGCTTGCCGCTGTCGGCGGACTTGAATATGTTTCATTTATAATCGATATTGTTCCCGTACAGGCAAATTTAGATAATTATATAGATATATTGCGCGAAAAGAGCACAATGCGCCAGCTTATTACAATGTCGCAGGACATAATAAGCAAAACGTATGAAGGCTCACAGTCGCCGCAGAATCTTATAGACGCCGCCGAGAAGAACATATTCAATATAGCCATGAACCGTTCCTCAAAGGACTTCAGGGACTTTACCGATGTAATGTTTGACGCATACATGGATATTGAACGTATAGCGCTGAATAAGGGGCAGATAATCGGCGTTCCGTCGGGTTTTTTTGACCTTGACGCTGTTACGGCAGGCTTTCAGAAAACAGATCTTATAATAATTGCGGCGCGTCCTGCAATGGGAAAAACAAGTCTTGCTCTCAGCATGATGTATAACATTGCGGCAAGAAGCAAAATGCCTGTCGGAATGTTCAGCCTTGAAATGTCCTCAAGTCAGCTTGTACAGCGTATAATCAGTATGGAGGCAAACATACCTCTGCAAAAAATAAGAAGCGGTTCGATGAATGACGAGGAATGGATAAGACTTCAGGATGCTGTCCGCGCGCTGACCGATATTCCGATATATATTGACGACTCGAGCCTTATTACGACGGCTGAAATACGTTCAAAAGCACGCAAAATGAAAATAGAGCATAACGTACAGGCTATTTTCATCGATTATCTCCAATTTATTACGGGCAACAGCAAGCTCGGAAGCAAACAGCTTGAGGTTGCGGAAATATCAAGGGATCTGAAATCGCTTGCAAAGGAGCTTGAAATACCCATAATCACTCTCGCACAGCTCGGCAGAGGTCCGGATGCAAGACCGGACCACAGACCTGTATTGAGCGACCTGAGAGATTCGGGTGCTATCGAGCAGGATGCAGACCTTGTTTGCTTCATATACAGAGATGAATATTATAATAAGGACAAATCGGAAAAACCGGGCATAGGCGAGCTTATAATCGCAAAGCACAGAAACGGTGCGACAACAAACGTTGAGGTTGCATGGCTTGCCGAATACACGCGATATGATAATAAAAAACACGACTGATCGTTATCAGTATACAATAATACAGTATGGAGTTTTGTATGTCTTTTATTGGTAAAAAGAGAAAGTTGATTACGTTGCTTGTTGTGGCGGCTATTACGGCTTGCTTTCTGACGACTGCGGCATATGCGGATACGTCTGAAACAAACATAACAAAAAATATTATAATAGGCGGCGATTTTGAGAGCGGACTCGATTATTGGTCTGAATATTCATGGTACGAGGATGTTTCGCAGTTCAAGGTGGACAAAGAGGTATTCAGAAGCGGAAGTGCCTCATTCCTGATTTCAAGCAAGTCTGAAAATGACGCAAGAATTATTCAGGAAATTCAGGTTGCGCCATCTGCTTATTATACCGTTACGGCGTATATTAAGACCGAAAACGTTCCTGCCTCCGATGCCGACAATTATCGTGTCGGAGCAACAATTTCAATTATAAACACAACATTCCGTTCGTCATCCGTATGCGGAGATACAGATTGGACAAAGGTTGAATTTTCATTCTACACGGCAAAAGATATGAATTCTGTTCAGCTGTGCTTTACTCTCGGCGGATACGGCTCTTTAAACAGCGGAAAAGCTTGGTTTGACGATATATCCGTAAAGCGTGTTTATTCAAAGCCGTCGCAATGCTTTGTGCTCGAATCCACAAAAACAGATACATCATCCGGCTCCGGGCATTGGGCAGGTTATCCGCTTTCGGAAGAGCCGGACAGCATAAAATGGATAGCTTTTGCGTTTGCGTGGTTTATTGTTCTGGCGGCGCTTGCGATTGCATTTGCCGAGACAGGCGACATATCGGGCAATGGCAAGAAAACAAGACGCACGTTCATATTTGCGCTTGTGGGTGCATTTTTGTTCAGGTGCGTGGTGGCAATGTTTACCCCGTCATTCGGACCTGACATAGGACTTTTCAAATATTGGGGTTGGTATGCTTCTACGGATCTTTTCAATATGTATTCCGGTGAACTCTCATTTTTGGATTATCCGCCGCTTTATATGTATGCGCTTGCACCGATAGGAGCTATTGCAAACGCTCTGCAGGATGTAATGGGCGGTGCAATTACAACTCTGATTCTGAAAATGCCGTCTATTTTGGCGGATATTATTACATCGATACTTCTTTATAAATTTGCAAAGCGTTATCTTGACAGCAAGTGGGCGATGGTAATCGGATTGATTTATGCGGCAAATCCTGCAACATGGATCAATTCTGCGGCATGGGGACAGGTCGATTCGTTCTTTACAATGCTCATTGTTATCGAAGTGATGTGCCTTACAAACAAGAAATGGGCAGGTGCGGGAATATTCTTTGCGCTCATGGTGCTCATGAAGCCTCACGGAATAATTTTTACCCCTGCAATAGGTCTTATTCTTCTTATCGAGCTTATCAGAAATAAGAATTGGAAGCCTATTGTGATTTCCGTATCGAGCGGAATCCTGACTTTGGCGGCACTTCTTTTGCCGTTCTATATAAGAACAAACTTTGAAAATCCGACGTGGATAGTTGAATTGTATGCCGGAACTATCGGACAGTACAATTATGCTACAATGAATGGATTCAATTTCTGGGCAATGCTCGGATTTAATATTACAAGCGCCGAAACAGTATGGCACGGATTAACATTTGCTCAATGGGGAATGATAGGAATAGGATTTTCCATTGTGCTTGCAATAGTATTTGCCGTTTTCGGCTCAAGAAAAAATTCAAAGGTAAAAGACGCTTTGCCTTCGATTCTTTCGCTTGTGCTCATAGTATCTGTATTTACATTTGCACATAAAATGCACGAGAGATATATGTTTGCGGCAATGGCGCTCGCACTTATGGCATTTATTCAGTGCAAGGACAGGTGGTACTTGTATTTGTCCATGATATTCGCGGCTGTTGTATTTGCCAACACATACATGATTTATAATCTTTACATTATGTGGACATATTGTTATCCTGCATCGGGAGACATTGCAGTGACTATCATCAGCACGATTGAGGTTATATCCTTTGTACTTTTGGTTATTACAACCGTAAAGGTTCTGATTATGAACAAAATTTCGTCCCCGAAATCGGTACTTGAATTGAACACAAATAAAACAAAAGGAGAAGCTGATTATGACGACGCAAAAAACAGTTAAGCAAGATCCTGCATTAAGCCATGCAAAAGACACGTCTTATTATAAAATGAAAATGAGCAAAAAGGATTGGATTATCGTTATCATAATGATGATAGTATACAGTGTCGTTGCATTTATCAATCTCGGTTCTTTTGATACGCCTCAGACATATTGGACGACTTCAAAAACGGGAGAGTATATTGTAGTTGACCTCGGAGAAGAGTACGATATATCGAGAATCAATATTTACAGCGGTGTTAAGCCTAACGGAAAAGTTACATTTTACTATTACAACAAGGACATAATGGACTATTCCCGTGCCGTATCGACGGATTCAATAGACGTATTCAAGATATATTCTTACGATATAAGTGCGAAAAATCCGATTAAAACACGCTATCTGAAAATCGTTACCATAAAAACGGGGTTGTCAATAGGTGAGATCGGCATATTTGTCGGAGACAGCAAGGAGCCGCTCAGAAACGTCAAGATAATAGAGAGCACGGCAGTTGAGGCAGGAGGCGAAGTTGCGGCGCTTTTTGATGAGCCTGACTGTATTCCGTATTCGCGCGATTTCATGAACAGCACGTATTTTGACGAGTTATACCACGGAAGAACGGGATATGAGTACCTTGAGGGAATAAGACCGTACGAATGGACGCACCCGCCGCTCGGCAAGCTTCTTATTGCGGCAGGAATGGCGATATTCGGAAAAAATATGTTCGGTATGCGTGCAATGGGAACGATATTCGGCGTTCTTATGATACTTTTGATGTATATGTTCGGCAAGAAGGTTACAAAGTCAAGCTTTGGCGGATTTGCGGCGGCATTCCTTATGATGTTTGATTTTATGCACTTCACACATTCGAGAATTTCGTCAATAGACGTTTATGCCGTTACATTCGTAATACTCATGTTCTATTTCATGTATGATTATTACGTGAGCCGCCCGCAGAATCTCGTCTTGAAAAAGAGTATGTGGTACCTGCTGTTCTCGGGCTTATTCATGGGCTGTGCAATATCGGTAAAATGGAATACGGCGTACGGAGTAGTCGGTCTTGCGCTCTTGTTTTTAATTACAATACTCGGACAATACAGAGACTGCTGTGTGCTTGAGAACAACAACCTTTCCGATGAATACCCCTGGACGAAGAAATTTGGCTCTGATTATGTTGTGAAGATAGGTATTTTATGTGTATTTGCATTTATTGTTCTTCCGATATCGATTTACATGGCTACATTTATTCCGAATATGACTGTTACAGACGGAACGGCGTATACATTTAAGGATATTTTGAGCCTGCAGGAATCGATGTACAGCTATCACAGCGGACTTGATGCAACGCACAGCTATCAGTCGGCGTGGTATACTTGGCCTGTAATAGGCAGACCGCTTTATATGTATGCTTCATCGGATAACCCGGAGGGAATAAGAGGCACAATAGTAACAATGGGCAACCCTGCTGTATGGTGGGGCGGCGTTGTTGCGGTTATAATGTCAATAGCCATTGCATTCCGCAAGAAAGACAGACGCATGGTGCCTGTATTTATTGCAATCGCATCGCTTTATCTGCCTTGGGTGTTTGTTTCGAGATGTACGTTTATATATCACTATTTCCCGGTACTCCCGTTTGTGATACTTTGCAGTGCGTACGCACTCAACTACATCAAAAACAATATAAAACACGGGAAGTATTTCATAATTGCGTACTTCGCGGTGACGGCAATACTTTTTGTAATATTCTATCCTGTTTTAACGGGAATACCTGTTGAGAATTCTTACATTATGAATTTTACACGTTGGTTCCCGTCATGGTCGTTCTGAGCTGTGAAAGACACGGTCTGAATTAACAAAATAATCGGCTGATACCGAGAAAATAAAGGGTGTCAGCCGACTTTGATTTTTAAATGGTAAAAAATGGAATTTAAAAGAGATTTTTGTGTCGTTTTACATGGAAAAACAATGTTTTTTACGGATTTTTTTGAATTTTTTTTGATTTTTTTGCAATAAATGCTTGAAAATAATTTGTAATGGTGTTATAATAATAATTGTGTAGGGTTAATTTGTCTTTTATGTAGTTATTTGGCTTGCAAAGGAATCGGATATGTTATTATTTTTTATAATACCAATAGTGCTTGCGGGCGTAAGAAAATACAGCCCTAAATATGCGTTTACATCGTGGGAGCTTTATCCGTTGTATGCGGTTGAGCTGGTTCACATTTTCTTTCAGGTAAACGCTTATTTCGGGAATTATCAGTTCGTGCAATATTCGTCGTACATTCAGACGGCGATGAATATTTCACTGTTGCTGCCGATAATTTCCAAAAAGCTTTATGTGACTGCTTTGGTCGGCTCAGGCTCTGTGCTTGCAGGCTCTGCGCTTAATGCGATTGTAATTAATGCCAACGACGGACATATGCCTGTGTATGCAACATTGAGCAAATTGACGGGATTTTTTCACGAGACAGCGCTCGGCTCGACAGTGGACGAGCTTCATATCATAATGAGCGATGCTACGAGACTTAATTTTCTCGGTGATTATATTGATTTGGGCTTTTGCATAATGAGCCCGGGAGACATATTGATCCACTTTTTTGTGTCAGCCGTTATTTACTGCACTGTTAAATCGGCTGCAATTAATGAAAAGAAAGTTATAACGGAAGGCAAACAGAATGGATAGTAGAATTGTTTTGTTTTTGGTAGACAGCATTTTAGGCTATTTTCTTCAGAGCATGGGAGCGGTTGTAAGCATACATATTGCTTCAAAACGCCATATAAAAGCAAGAGATTTGCTTTTGATGTCCATTGTATTCGGCACTGTGGCGTATTTGTGCAGATGTATTTCGGAGTACATAGGTTTTGGCTTGCATACGATATTGATGATAGCGGCATTTGTTCTTATTGCATACGCTTGGCTTAAAACAAATATCATCAATAATATATTTGCGGTTGTAAGCTCATTGATAGTCATCGCGTTGTATGAAGGACTGAATTATGTAACATTAAGCGCGATACTCGGTGAAGAATCGTTGAAGATTATTCTTGAGGGCGCCGATGTAAGAAATCAGATATTGAAGTCGTTGCTCGGCTGTCCTACAAATATAATGTTATTGATAACGGCATTTATTGTATATAAAGTTGTAATGCTGCGCATAAGCGCAAAGGAGCTTGACGGTGGAAAATCTGGCACGGTCGATAGCGAACAAAATAAGTAAAAAGCTTGGTTATGATGATGAAAAAACCGCTGTCATTGCATACGGCTTGATAGGGCTTTTTCAGTTCATTATAATATTGTGTGCCTGTGCGTTAATAGGTCTTGTTTTCGGTTTCTTCTGGGAGGCAATGATTATATTTTGGGGCGCGGGACTGTTAAGGCGCGTTATGGGCGGCGCACATTCAAGCGGTTTTTACAGCTGCCTTTTCATAAGCGTTGTTTGCATTTGCATTTTGGCGTATATTTGCTCTTTGATTAAGGTTTATTCGGATAGCTTCTATTTTCTTTTGGCGTATTTGGTTATATATGCAGCGGCTTTTGTTATAGTGTACAAGCTTGCTCCTGTTGAATCTCCAAACAAACCGATAAAAGAAAGTAAACGTGTGCGTTTGCGCAAGAAGGCGCTGATGACGCTCGGTATATTTGCAATTCTTACAGTTGCACAATGGATCATTAATAATTTATGTGATTTTAAGTTTTACATATCCTGTGCGCTGACTGTAAGCGTTATGTGGCAGACGTTTTTGCTTCTTCCTGCGGGCAAAGCGTTTGTATCTGCCGCAGACCGTATTTTCAATGCAGGAAAGCATACTAAATAAGAAATATTTTCACATATCCAAGTGATGTGCTGATTATATTAATAAAGCGAAAGGAGCTCATGAAATGAAGACGAAGTTATTAGCTGTAGTATCAGTAATAGCAACATTGTTTGCAACATTAGCGGCAACATCTGCTTGTTTCTGGTGGCTGTATCAGCCTGAAGAGCCCTCCTCTTTGCAGGACAGATAATTAAATAATTAATTATCTGAAGCCATCCCGGGAAAGCCGACATTTTGTCGGCTTTCTTGGCGAAACACAAGTTTTTGACAATAAATATAGGGGAGATATTTATGCAAAAATGGAAAAATGACGAAAAAAATAAGATAACTACAAAATTCTTTGCACTTAAAATTCTTGTTCTGTTTCTTTGTTTGATACCTTTGTTTCAGAAGTACTTTTCTCAATCGGCAAACGCCGTATTGGGTAACCTCGATATAAAGGCAATCGCAATGTACCTCGGAATCATATTAATGGTAACATTTCTATGGTGGGTATTCAACAGCCGCTTCAAAGATATTACGTTCATAAAATGGTTGGAAATATTCGTAATGTACGGAATGTGCCTGATGAATGTTTTGGTAAGCGGCGCTCATATGAGCTACTCAAAATTCGTATTCGGGTTCATAATCATTGTTTACACAATGGATTTCGGCATGATTTACGGTTATGTAACGGCGGCTGTCTCCGCGGTCACTATTCTCATTATAGATATTGCTTATTATAACGGCGGCGGAATAAACCCGTATCTTCAGAACGACATTGCTTTGACTGCCATGTTTTTTGCAATGGCATGGATTTTGGGATATTACGTTAAAACTGAGAGCGAACACATTGAAGATATGTGGAAGCTGGCAAATCTTGACGGCTTGACCAATACGTATAATCACAGATGCTTTTACGAGATAATGACAGAGCTTTTCGATGAGGACAAAAACGCCGAAAAGCCGTTATCGTTTCTCATGATCGATATTGATTATTTTAAGAATTACAACGATACATTCGGACATCAAAAGGGCGACGAAATACTTGTTAAGATTACGAGCATAATAAAAAATACGCTCACCGACAAAGATTATCTTTGCAGGTATGGCGGAGATGAGTTTGCCGTCATATACTGTGATACGAATAAAGAAACGGCTGTAAAGCGAGCAAACGATCTGCGCGATATTGTAAAGCAATATAACTTTTACGGCGAGGAAATGCTCCCGTCGGGCAATCTTACAATATCGGTAGGTGTGTGCTCACGCCAGGGCACTGATGACACGGTCAGAGCGCTTATCGAAAGAGCTGACATGGCGCTTTATAAAGCAAAGTGTTTCCGCAAAAACAGAGTTGAGGTGTACTCATCGATATTTGACAGATTTACGCATCTTGACGCAAAAAGTGATGAAAGCATGATTTCCATAAAGTCGCTTATCACTATAATCAACTCAAGAGACAGATATACATATAATCACACCGAAAGAGTTGTGTTTTATTGCGAGGCATATGCGGATTATTACAATCTCTCCGAAGAGGACAGAAGAAAGCTTGTATACAGCGCATATCTGCATGATATAGGTAAAATAAACATTTCAAAGCAGACGCTCATATCAGAGGGTAAGCTCAGTGATGCCGAATGGGAGGAAATCAAAAGGCATTCGGCTGACGGCGCGGATATAATAAGGCATATGAATAATCTTGATGATGTTGCTCAGATAGTTTTACAGCATCATGAGCATTATGACGGGAGTGGTTATCCGAACGGCCTCAAGGGAGACGAGATTGAGCCGCTTGCGAGAATTTTGTCGGTTGCTGACAGCTTTGACGCTATGACTTCAAAAAGACCGTATCAGGATAAAAAGGCAATTAATGATGCCTTTGCCGAAATAAGGCGTTGTGAGGGTGTTCAGTTTGATCCCGTGTATGCAGAAAAGTTCATAGAAGTCATGTGCAATATTTAAAATTCAAAGTGTAAATCGAAATATACACTTTGTGCTTAAAAGACTCTTTTATAAAAATAATTTAATACTCAGGAGAAAATGTTAAGAAGCAGGGAATAATATCCTTGCTTTTTATTTTTCTGTATTTGCTGCGCCGGATGCAAAAAATAAAGGTGCATTCAAATAAATATAAATCGTGAGGAGATTTTTTGATATATGGGAAAATATTTTGGAACAGACGGCTTCAGAGGCGAAGCGAATATAGGACTTACTGCGGAACACGCATTTAAGATTGGACGCTTTCTCGGCTGGTACTATGGAAATGCACTGTCAGGTAATACTGACGGGCATAAGGCGGGAATTGTAATAGGTAAGGATACGAGACGTTCAAGCTATATGTTTGAATATGCGATTGCGGCAGGCCTTTGTTCATCCGGAGCTAATGCGTATATATTGCATGTTACCACAACGCCGAGCGTATCTTATGTGACCGGAAATGACGGGTTTGATTGCGGTGTCATGATATCCGCTTCACACAATGTATTCTCAGACAACGGCATAAAGCTTGTTAACGGAAAAGGCGAGAAAATGGACAATGATACCATTGAGCTTATCGAAGCGTATATTGACGGAAATCTCGGTATGCTCGGTATTGCCGAGAGAGATATTCCTTTGGCAACGGGTGAAAACATAGGCAAAATAGTAGATTATGTTGCAGGCCGCAACAGATACATAGGGTATCTCATATCGCTTGCGGCAAACTCGTACAGAAATTTCAGAATAGGACTTGACTGTGCCAACGGAAGCTCATGGATGATTGCAAAATCGGTATTTGAGGCACTCGGAGCCAAAACATATCTTATAGGCGCTGAACCGGACGGTACAAACATAAATAAGAATGTAGGCTCTACTCACATAGAAATGTTGGCTGAATTCGTAAAAGAAAATGGCCTTGATGTCGGTTTTGCATATGACGGAGACGCTGACAGATGTCTTGCAGTCGATGAGAACGGTGAAATTGTAACGGGCGACCATATACTTTATATTTTTGCAAATCGCCTTAAGAGAAAGGGCGAGCTGACGGGAAATACAGTTGTAACTACGGTAATGTCAAATACAGGTCTTTATAAAGCACTGGACGATATAGGAATCGATTACGTAAAAACATCTGTCGGTGATAAATATGTATATGAAAATATGCTTCAAAATGATTTTTGTGTAGGCGGAGAACAGTCGGGACATATCATTTTGAAAAAATACGCGACAACAGGCGACGGAATACTGACTTCGATAAATGTAATGGAGGAAATGATAGACAGAAAGCTTCCGTTGAGTAAACTCAAAGAAAACGTTGTAATATATCCGCAGGTACTCAAAAACATACGTGTGAGCAATAAAAAAGCAGTTATAAATGATGCGGCTGTAAAAGAAAGAATAAATGAAATTTCATCTTATTTCAACGGAAACGGACGCATATTGCTTAGGGAGAGCGGAACGGAGCCTGTAATAAGAATAATGGTTGAGGGCGAATGTGAAAGTGTGTGCGAAAGACTCGCTGAAAGCGTGGCAGAGCTTATTAAAAGCAGAGGTCTTGCTGATTAAGCTTCAAAATCGGAAAGGAATAATATATGGACGAAATAAAAACATCAATGCTTTACAGTCTCGAGCATACGATTGCGGCTGAATTGCTTGCCGAGACTATTTATCCGTGGGAAGCATTGGGTAAGATCGGCGAATTTATTGTAAAAATGGGCAATACTCTTTCAAAAGAGGAATATTACAGTCCAAAAGAGAATGTATGGATATCAAACGACGCCAATGTTGCACAAAGCGCAAATATAAACGAACCATGCATAATTTGTAAGGGCGCCGATATAAGGCATTGCGCTTTTATAAGAGGAAATGCTATTGTCGGGCGTTCGTGCGTTGTCGGAAACTCGTCGGAGCTTAAGAACTGCATATTATTCGATAATGTACAGGTGCCGCATTTTAATTATGTTGGCGATTCGATTCTCGGGTGGTATGCACATATGGGTGC
This sequence comes from uncultured Clostridia bacterium, assembly GCA_945918795.1. Classification (GTDB taxonomy): domain Bacteria; phylum Bacillota; class Clostridia; order HGM11327; family HGM11327; genus SIG351. The sequence continues at coordinate 21,059 of CAMEIT010000018.1, forward strand.
AGGTGCTGTCATATCAAACTTAAAAAACGATAAAACTTTGGTCAAGGTCAAGCTACATGATTCTGAAATAGAAACAGGCTTGAAGAAATTAGGTGCGATGATAGGCGACAAAAGCGAGATTGGCTGCAACAGCGTATTAAATCCCGGTACTGTAATCGGAAAAAATGCGTCCGTTTATCCGCTGTCGCGTGTAAGAGGCTATGTGCCGTCCGAAAGTATTTATAAAAGTTCTGAGGACATTGTAAAAAAGCTACGACAGAATAATTAAGAGAAACAGAAAAAGAATATACAGTAAAAAATACCGTGTACATAGATTTTGAACACGGTATTTTCAATATCAAAGGTAATAAAAAACTGTAATGCCAAAAGTATAAGCCTTATTGACATTACAGGGGATTGTGCTGATTTAATTATTTGCTGTTGGGGTCGGTTGTCGGAACATTATCATATGTAGAGTCATATGTGTGACGTTTGCATGATACAGTACACGTTCCGTCGCTGATTTTAACAAGCTCTATTGTACTGTCATACGGGCACTTGGGGAATTCCTTGCCGTATCTTGCTCTCAATTCCTCAACCGGGATTCTTGAAAACTGTCCTGCTCCCGTTTCTTCTTTCCAATCGTTAATGCACTGCTGTAATTCATTCTGTAGGTTTACGCATTCGTAAAATTGGCGGGTAGTTTCATTAAGTCTCCAAAAAATAGGGAAAGCGATTGCTATGATAATCAAAATAACCGAAATAAAAAGACCTTTTTCAAGCCATGAAGGCGGATTGCGCGTTATATCTTTTTTCTTAGCCATAGTATATTAATCTCCTATACTTTATCGAATACGTATATTATACATTAGTCTCTATATTTTTTCAATAGCTTTTTTGTAATTTTTACAAAAAGTTTATACCAATATGCTCCATACTCAAAAAGGCAAAAATCACTTCATTCAAATCAAAAAAGCCTGTAAGATTTTGTGCTTATTGCTTGTCTTCCAGAAGCTTGTTTACGATTGCCGCGTAAATGTCATTTGAGCACTCGGCCCAATTTTTTGATGCCTGAACCGCAAAGTCCTCATCGTCGATTATCATTCTGATCTCCATAAGCGGCTTGGCGTTATTAAGAAGCGTAAGCGACAGATCAAACGTTCCGTCTGCTGTTTGTTTGCAGGTCGTTATCACGTTATTTATGTTTTTTATTTTACTTTTATTTTCTTTGCAGTAATCCTGAATGAGCGCTCTTGATGTTTCCGTGAGACCGCTTTCAAGGCTTTCAAGTGCATCCTTACCCTTTTCGGTGATAGTATAATATGTTCTGCTGAAAACATTTTCGGTTTTTATAAAATCAAGCTCGGCAAGCTCGGCGAGTATTGTGTGCAGCTCAGCTGTCTCGATGAGTACGTTATCGACAAAGTAATCTTCGATCTGATACCCGAGCAACGGAGTGTTCATACTGTTTATAAAGAACATAACCAAGAGCTTATTTTTTACATTATTGTTATATACAGCCATTTGCCAAAACTCCTTTACATTTTGTTTTGCAGTGCGGTGAACCACATCATTATCAACTGTTAACTTCTGTTTATATTTTACCACAATAATCTGTTTTTTTCAATAAGAACCGGGAATTGTAAAAAAGAAAAATGATTTGTATGTCAATATAAAAAATAATAATACATTTTGTGAACTGATTTAATAATATTATGATATAATTTTATATATAATACCTATCCTGTCTTATTTTTGCGACACTATAACAGTGTAATCATGATTGCAGTATTGAGAAATGAGGAGAGAAAATGGCCGAGTACAAAATCATCCCGTATATAGAACCGATATTCCGTTTTTGCTGTAAACGTTTATCAAATCGCTGTGACGCCGAGGATCTTGCAAGTGAAATCATTTGTCATGTCATTGAAGGAATGAACAAATATCAAATCGAATCGCTTGATGCCTGGGTTTGGCGAATTGCTCATAACAGATATGCGCGGTTTATTGACAACAAAAACAGAAATCAAATCATACTGTCCGGGGATGATGAATTGTTTGAGCTTGCCGATTATACCGAGTTTGACAAAGAATATGACGAACAGGAATATGAAACCGTATTTCGATATTTGCATACGCTTTCTTCCGAATACAAAAATATTTTTGTTGATTATTACGTAGGCGAATTAAGTATAAAAGATCTTGCAACAAAATATTCTCTCCCCGAAACCACTGTCAAATGGCGATTAAATACAGGTCGTCAAAAAATCAGAGAAAGGATAGGAGAACATAAAATGGACAAAATCTATAAAAGAATCAATTGGGATACAACAACCTGTAACGGACGCATGGATCCGGATAAATATCTCCACTCACAGGTAGCGCGAGCAATTTGCCTTGCGGCATATGAAAAACCTTTAACGATTGAAGAGATAAGCATAAGCACGGGGATTCCGACTATGTACATTGAGGACGAGCTGTCGCGCCTTGAATACGGTGACGCCGTTCGTAAGATAAAAAACAAATATGCGACAGATTTTATTATATTTCGTCTTTGCGACAAAAAACAAACCGAAAATGTGTCGTTGCCGCTTGTGAAATTGATTGCCGATAAAATTGAGGAGACAATATCTGCCGCGAGCGAAAAGATAAAAGATATGGATTTTTACGGCAATGATTTCGGCGTTGAAAGGCTTGGTTATTTTATTGCCCCGTATCTGCTTCGCAAGAAAGTAAGAAATATTCAGTATGACCGCCTTGGCTTGAAGAGAGAAGAATATCCTCCGCGAAAGGACGGCGGATATGGGTGGTATATAGTCGAAGAAACAGACGACGAAAATGAAAGGTATCCCGATTTAATGTCAGGATGCAATATTGCATGGAATACTTCAATAAAAACCGGAAAAAAGATTTATATATATTACTATTGGATAAACAAATATTTTGACAACGGCATTTATAATAACACGGGAACACGTTGGCTGTGCGATAACTTGATTCCGCAAAGCAGTAAAGATACAACAATATCGAAGGACAGACTGTCCGATGAAGCAGCCGCCGAGCTTATAAGATCAAATCTTATCGTAAAAAATAACGATGACTACAAAATCAATTTCGCGTGCTTTACAGATGAACAGTTCAGAGCTTTTGCCGCATTGTTTGACATAAGCGATAATAAAATCGACAACATGATTGCAGATTGGATTATTGCCGTTCGCAATCAATTTGAAAAGTTTGTTCCCGCAAGACTTCACGATCAAATTAATCAATGGATAACGGGATACACAAATCAGATTACGGGATATGTTGTTGATGAGCTTATAGAGCGAGGCTTTTTGCGAAAGCCGGACGAATACAAGCCTTTGACAGACGATGTGTTTTATATTGAGGGAAATGACGATATTGAAGGATAAATAATTATGTGCCGCCCGAAGCAGGTTTTTCAAGCCTTGCCGGGGCGGCTTTTTTGCGTTGTAAGTATTTATTGCTTTTTTGCGTATGATATGATATAATTAAATTGTAATTATTGATTTTCAAGGAAGATTTGAGTTAAAATCAATTTGGAATTGCTGCTTCAAGGAAAGGATTGATGATTTATGGAGCTTATTGAAAAAACTGTTACGAAAGAGACTATTTACTCGGGCAAGATTATAGATGTCGAGCTGCAGAATGTGCTTCTTCCTGACGGCAGAAAATCAAAAAGAGAAATTGTGCGCCATTCACAGGCTGTGGCGGTGCTGGCTGTTGACGAAAATGAAAACGTGTATCTTGTTGAGCAGTTCAGAAAGCCTATTGATTCCCTGATTCTCGAGATACCGGCAGGGCATATCGAGGAGGGAGAAGACCCCGAGTATACTGCTGTGAGGGAATTGAGAGAAGAAACGGGCATGGTAGCAGGCGAGATGCGTCTTTTGAATAAATACTATACCTCTCCCGGCTTTACGGATGAAATGATATATTTCTTCCTTGCAGGGAAATTGACGCAGTCGTCTCAGTCTCTTGACAGAGATGAATTTATAAACGTAAAAAAGATTCCGTTTGATGATTTCCTTAAAATGGTAAAGGATAACACCATAACGGACGGCAAAGCGGTTTTGGCGGCATATTTTTACGCTTCTGCAAGATAATATCTGCGGCACATAAAAATAAAAACTTCGGCATATTGTTTAATACAAACATATTGCGGAGTTTTTGATGAAAGCTGTTTTACTGTACAGATATTTTTATAAAAGCAGGTACTATTATGCGGCGGTGCTGTTTATTTATATAGCCGCGCTGTCGTGCGGAATATCCTGTGCCGGGGCGCTCGCCGACAAAGCGCAGATTTATTCGTATACGGCATGGAGTCTTGTGCTTAAAACTGCCGTACCTCTTGTTGCAATAGGCTTTGGCGGCTTGTTTTTTGCAGGGAGCGTACTGATAGTATCGGCAGTGTGTTATTCGGCTTATACGTGCGGATTTATAATCGGCACGCAGTTTGCGGTATCGTTTTGGAGCGGCATTGCGTATGTGTTTTTCTCGGCATTGCCTTTGGGAATAGTATATATGTGCCTGACGTCTTTTGCTTCGGTAACAGCACTGCAATGCAATGCGGCAAGGTACAAAATACGCAGAAAGGGACTTCAGCGTCCCATGACGAACTACGAAATAAGGCAGTACATAGGCAAAATAATGATAACATTCGGTGCGGATATTGTAATGATTCTGCTTGAATACTATGTTTTTGCCGCGGCGTATGTCAATCTGCTTGTGTGATATTTGGCGCATAAATTACAGCCCGAAAATAATTTTACAAACAAAAGGCATAATAAATATATGTTTAAGAGCGTTTACATTTTGGTTATGGACAGCGTTGGTGTGGGAGCACAGCCCGACGCATACAAATTCGGTGATGAAGGAGCCGACACTTTCGGTCATGTTACATACGGGGAAGATTTGCGGAAAATAGATCTGCTTTTGAAGCTCGGTATGTGCAAATTCACACAAAACGGAAAATCATGCTCTCCGATAGGCGCATGGGGACGGATGAAAGAGCTTTCGGCAGGCAAAGATACTGTTACGGGGCACTGGGAGCTTATGGGTGTTGTTACGAAAAAGCCTATGCCTGTGTATCCGAACGGATTCCCGGAACACATAATAAAAAGGCTTGAACAGGAAACGGGCAGAGGCGTAATAGGCAACAAGCCTGCTTCCGGCACTCAAATTATAGCCGAGCTCGGCGAGGAACACTGCAAAACGGGAAGTCTTATAGTTTACACTTCTCAGGACAGCGTGCTTCAGATTGCCGCTCACGAAGAAGTTGTGCCGCTTGATGAATTATACCGTTCGTGCGAAATAGCAAGAAAGATAATGTCGGGAGACGACGCTTGCGGACGAATTATAGCACGTCCTTTTGTGGGACAGGCGCCGAATTTTACGAGAACATCGAACAGAAGAGATTTTTCTCTGAAACCACCGCAAAAAACGCTTCTTGATATGCTTTTTGAAAACGGCATCAAAACTACCGCCGTCGGAAAAATAGATGACATCTTTTGCTCTCAGGGAATTTCGGATGCAATACATTCGCACGGAAATGCGGAATGCCTCGATACCGTGATGTCGCTTTTGAAGCAAAAGCGCGAGGGACTTGTATTTGTCAATCTCGTTGATTTTGATATGCTTTACGGGCACAGAAACGATAAAGAGGGATATTTTCAGGCACTTGCATATTTTAACGATCGTTTGAAAGAAATCATCGCAAATACAGACGATGAAACCTGCCTGATTATAACGGCGGATCATGGTTGCGACCCGACAGATGCAAGCACAGATCATTCAAGGGAATATGTGCCTGTGCTTGTTTATGCAAATAATATTAAGCCTGCAAGGCTCTGCACACGAAACGGCTTTTCGGATCTGGCGGCAACTGTGGCGGATTTACTCGGCGTTAAGTGCGATATACGGGGCAAAAGCTTTGCGGAGCGCATAAAAACGAATTAATTTGCTTGAAATTAAAACAAATTTAATATTGGGCATATAATAATAGCAAAAACATCTTGAAATATTTTTGATTATGTAATAAAATATAGTAAAACACAATCAAGGAGAATTATATTGGCTGTTGTAAGACTGTTGAAGTTTTTTCTTAAATATTTATATATAATACTGATAGTGGGAGCGATTTGTATATTTGCCGGTTTTTTCGCATATGATAACGCTTATATCAATATCGTCGTAAGAGACGGAATGAGCGCGAGAGCGGAATGTATACTCGGCGATTACGACGAGGAAACGACAATATATAAATTGAATTCTCTATTCAGTACAAATTATGTCTACAATGTCTACGAAAATGATGCTGAGGCATTTGAAAATTATAAGTCTCTCAATTACCGTTACAGCATCAAGGTCGGAATAGCGTGGGTGTGGCCGTGGAGTAAGGAGTGCGATATAGTAGTCGAAGAAAGAGTTGTTGACCTTACGCTTAAATATATAGGCACCGAGGACGAGGATAAGGACAATATTCCCGAGTGGACAGACGGCAAATACAAAATAAGCTGCGTGAAGAAAAACGGCGTTTGGAAGATAGACGGAATCGAGTATGACGGACCTCTTGACCCGTTGGAATAAATATTCGGGGGACTTTACTTAGCAATATTAAGCATCATTTGCATGATATTTGCTTTGTCGCGCGGCAATCGGAAAGGAAGTTAATAAATATGGTATACGCAATCGGCAATTTGCATGGTTGTTATGATAAATGGCAGCATATGCTCAAGGAAATTAAATTTTCCGACAGCGATGATATGTATGTTCTGGGAGATACGGTCGATTATTCGGATGAATCTATGCCGCTTCTTTTTGATATGATGGAAAGGCATAATGTTTACCCGATAATGGGCGAACGCGAATACAAATTCTTATCTTTCGTAAAGAATTTTCCTACCAAAAAAGGATTGGAGGAATTTGCAAAGTCGCTTTCTCCGGAGAATGTACCGGAATTTACAAAATGGATAAAGGACGGAGGACGCACGACCTTTGAAGGCTACATGAAGCTTTCGGCGGACGACAAGAATGCCGTTCTCGATTATCTTGATGAATTTATGCTGTATGACAGCTGCTTTGCGGGTGATAACGAATTCGTATTCACTCACAGCGGAATAAAAAATTTCAACCCCGATAAATCTCTTGACGATTACGAGATAGACGATTTTCTCGATGTTGATATTTCTGCCGATACGGCTTATTATAACAATAAATACATGGTGGTGGGGCATAAGCCTACGTTTTCAATATCTGCGGAATATGCGGGTAAAATATACAAAAACAAAAAGTTTATCGATATTGATTGCGGATGTTACTATCATACTGCGGGTGGCAGGCTCGGATGTCTGAGGCTTGATGATTTCAAAGAGTTTTATGTGTAAAAAAATTTACAATTAAAATTCACTGAAATATCTGCAAAAATATTACAGATGTGATATAATATTGGAGAATCCGACTTAAACACTGTTAAAAAATCAAACTATCGCCTGTAACACGGGTGAAAACATAACGAAAGGAATTGAATAAAATGGGAAAGTTTGTTATTAAGCAGACAAAGACAGGCTACACGTTTAGCCTTAAGGCAGGCAACGGAGAAGTTATTGCAACGGGCGGAGAAGTATTCAATACTCTTACAAGCTGCAAGAACAGCATTGAGAGCGTTATAAAGAACGCACAGATCGCAAATTTTGAGGATCAGACTGTTGAGGGCTATGCTGAAGAAAAGAATCCTAAGTTTGAAATGTATGTAGACAAGAAAGGCGAATACCGCTTCCGTCTCAAGGCAAGAAACGGCGAGCAGATAGCTGCAAGCGAAGGCTATACAGCAAAAGCTGGTTGCAAGAACGGAATTGAAAGCGTTCGTAAGAACGTTGTTGATGCCGTAATCGTTGAACCGGAAGTAGTAGAAGAGTAATTTAACAGTGAAACGAATATTGCCGTACCGTAAAATGCGTGTTTTTTTACGGTGCGGCTGTATGAAAATTTGTGTTTGAGGAGGATATATATTTTTGTATATATCCCTTTTTTTTCAATTAAATCGGATTTTTAGGTATTTTCCGCATTCTGCGGTTGTTTTTCGAAATATAATTTTATATTTAATATATTTTATTAACCTTATTCAAAGGAGAAACTCAAAAATGAAAAAATTTTTGCCGATATTTCTGACGTTAATGTTTACACCGCTTTTGGTATCATGTACATCAGCGGTAAATCCTTCTCCTGAAGCGACGCCTGAACCGATTTTGACATCCGATCTGACTGAATACACAATCGTATATCCTTCAACATATACTCAGTTCAGAATGGATATTGTAACAGAGCTTCAGGACACAATAGAGCATATAACAGGAAAGAAAATAAATGCAGTTCCGGATTCTCAGCCCAAGGCGGAGCATGAGATAATACTTGCAAGCTCAAAAAGAAAAACGTCGTATGACAGCGACATAGATGCCTTTGCAAGCAGAATGGATTACATAATAGCCGTTGACGGAGATGATATTGTCCTCGGAGGGCAGAATTATTATTCCGATTTAAGAGCTGTATACGATTTTATAAACAATTATATCGGCTATGACGATATTAAAGACGCATATTCCGAGCCGACAAAGGCAATCTCCGGAACATACGTGAACATATATAAAAAGCCGGACTTTATAATAGAGGCGGCGTGCTGGGCAACGACTTTTGATAAAGCGGAGCATATTAAAGATATAGCCGAGGCAAACTTCAATATGCTGATGATACTCCAGAATTTTTACAACATGGAGCAATTCCATGACCTTACAAAATGGTGCGCGAGATACGAAATTGAATTGCTTGTAAACGTTGTGCCTACGAATAACGAAATGCGTTGGTGCGAAATGTACAGTGACTGCCCTATAATATACGGCGGTTACGTCTGGGATGAGCCGAGCCTTGAACAGCTTGAATACGTGCAGGAGCTGTGTGACCAATATGCCGAAGCATATTCACAGTACGGTTGGAAACCGTATATGAATTACGGCGGAATGGTGCCGTATGCTCAGGCAATAAAGGAATCTCCATATCTGAAAAATCTGGAGGTGCTGTCGTTTGACTGGTATATTTTCGTAAATAATTCGGAAAATTGGAGCAACGGCAACATTAACGGCGGCGAGGGAAGCTATTTCCTCGAGGTTTTGCAAACTTATATGGAGACTGCTAAGGAAAATGACATGGAGCTTTGGCAGTACATTCAGGCGTACAGACGTTCGGGAGGTGCTTTTAATGCAAGCAAGGCTTACAGATGGCAGATGTATATGAGCCTTTGCTTTGACGTAAAAGCGATTCTTTATTTTGAATACGCCAATCAGTTTGAAACATTGTCATGGGCTGATAATAACTCGTGGGTTCTCAATAAAGATTTTTCCAAAGGCGACAATTATTATTATGCAAAGGATGCAAATGAGGAAATACTGAAAATATACGATGTGCTTAAGAATTATGACAATGTAGGAGCATACACATATTATAAGCGTGAGGATCAGTATTATGCCGAGTTTGATGAATATAAGGATTTCAACGTAATTGAAGATATCAAGGATTTAAATTACGATACGTTTGGCAATTCATCATACCTTGTAGGTTGTTTTGATGAAAAAGAGGGCGACGGTAAAGCATTCATATTTATGAACCTTGAAATACCGAATTCGGTTGACTATGAAAAGGATTGGTGTTTCCCTGTAAGCCTGAAAATCAACGGCGATAATGTGACTTTCTATAAGGGCGGAGAGCCCATTGAGCTTGAGCCTGACGAAGAAGGATATTATACAATTAAAGTGCCGAACGGCGAGTGTCTGTTTGTGACGGTAGAATGATTTAACGGGCGTTAAAAATCTAAAAGGAGCATGGGAATGAAGAGATGTTTAAGCGCAATTTTGGCGGCGGTACTTTTGTGCTCAATGACGGCATGTAGCCCGAGCACAAAGTCAAAAACAGTTTCAGTCGATGAATTGTCATCGTATACGATAGTATATCCGCAAAGCTATAAGGATTGGCAAATGACGGAAGTAGAGCTTCTTCGTGACATAATCGAGCACATAACGGGAACGAGAATAAACGCAGTACCGGATTCAGAGCCGGAAGTAAAGAATGAAATAATATTTGCAAGCTCTGCAAGAGAAACGTCTTATGATAACACTGTGGACACTTTTGAAAGCAGAATGGATTACATAATAGCTGTTGACGGAGACGATATCGTTCTGGGCGGACAGAATTATTATTCCGATATGCGCGCGGCATATGACTTTATAAACAATTATATAGGCTATGACGACATAAAAGATGAATATTTAGAGCCCCAAAAGCAGATAACCGGCTCAAACAGCACGATATGGAAAAAACCGGAGCTTTATGTAATGGGTTCAAATTTAACCGCAGAGCCTTTTACAGAGGTGTGGCACGTAAAAGACTTTGTTGACTGCAATTTCAATTTACTGCAAATAATGAGCATGAAATATACGGATACGGGAGTTCGTGACGTTGCAACATGGTGCGCAAGGTTCGGTATAGAGCTGTTTTATTATCCTGCTACGGACAGAGAAGCAAAACAGGTAATAATTCCGTGTGAAGAGGACTTGATTGAAAATCCTGCAGTGTGGGGACTTTATATATATGATGAGCCTGCAACGATTGAGCAAAATATTCTTTGGAGCACTGTTGTTGCAAATGCGAAGGAAAGGTTTGAAAAGTACGGCTGGACTATATATATAAATGTTGCCTTCAATACGTATGATTATAACGATGTTGACGGGTGGAACACCTCAAGCATATGGAGAGAATATTATTCAGACCTTGATATATTGTCGTTTGACGCATATCCGTATCAGAATAAATTGGGTGTGAGAGACCGTTATCTGTGCATGACGTGGGAGTTCGCGGCGAATCTTGCCAAAGAGCTCGGACAGGAGCTATTCATTTACATTGATGCGTATAATCTGGCTAACAGAGGCTACTGCGACAAGATGTTCAGAACGCACGCATATTTGTGCTTGTGCTTCGGTGCAGACGGAATAGAGTATTTCCAATACGGAGATGCGTCCCCATATCATCACACCGAGGGCGACTGGACAAAGGGAAGTCTTGTAAATTACGATTTCTCCAAAAACGAGTATTATTATGATGCACAAAAGGTAAACGGCGAGCTGAAAAAAATCATGCCGATTTACTCTCAGTATGAAAACGTCGGTGCATACGTTATAAATCCTAAAGAGGATGACCTGCTTGTCTGCCTGAAAAATCCTTGTGATGATTTCGGAGTTATTGAAGACGTAAATGACGAGCTCAACATGATGACGTTCGGAGATACATCGACATTCCTTGTAGGATGCTTTGAGAAAAAAGAAGGCGACGGCAAAGCGTTCATAATAATGAATTTTGACGCACTGACAGACATAAGCTACGGCACTGAGATTATATTACCCACAAAGCTTAAAATAAACGGTGAAAAGGTAACGTGTTACAGAGGCGGTGAGCCTACGGTATTGGAGCCTGATGAGGACGGTTATTATTCATTCAGAATACCGAACGGTGAGTGCCTGTTTGTGACGGTAGACTGATTTAACAATTGTTAGATATACTCAAAAGGGAGACTAAAAATGAAGAAATATTTAAGCGCAATTCTTGCGGCGGTGCTTTTGTGCTCAATGACGGCGTGCAGTCCGAGTGCGAAGTCAAAAACAGTTTCGGTCGATGAATTGTCATCGTATACGATAGTATATCCGCAAAGCTATAAGGAATGGCAAATGACAGAGGTGGAGCTACTGCGTGATACAATCGAGCATATAACCGGAACGAGAATAAATGCCGTGCCCGATTCAGAACCGGAGGCAAAGCATGAAATAATATTTGCAAGCTCAAACAGAAAAACGTCTTATGATAACACAGTGGATGCTTTTGCAAGCAGAATGGACTACATAATAGCCGTTGACGGAGATGATATTGTTCTCGGTGGGCAGAATTATTATTCCGATATGCGTGCGGCATACGACTTTATAAACAATTATATAGGCTATGATGATATTGAAGATAAATATAGTGAGCCTGAAAAGCAGATAACGGGCTTAAACACTACGATATGGAAAAAGCCCGAGCTTTACATAATGGGAACAAACTTTGCTTGCGGACCGTTTACCGAGAAATGGCAGGTAAAGGATTTCGTTGACTGCAATTTCAATTTATTGGAGGTGTCACAGCCTAAAAACACCGATGAAGGAGTGCGCGATGTTGCAACATGGTGCGCAAGATTCGGTATAGAATTCTTCTATTATCCGGCAACGAACAAGGAAACTAAGCAGGTTGCAATACCTTATGAAGAGGACTTGATCGAAAATCCTGCCGTATGGGGACTTTATATTGTTGACGAGCCGTCATCAACGGAGCAAAATATATTCTGGAGCACTGTTGCGGCAAACGCAAAGGAAAGATTTGACAAATACGGCTGGACTATATATGTAAATACGGCGCTTAATTCGTACGATTTGAATTATGATGAGGGCTGGAATGCCGATACTGTCGGCGCATGGAAAAAGTATTACTCAAACCTCAGCGTATTTTCATTTGACGCATATCCTTATCAGAACAAATTTGATGTAAGAGAGCGTTATACCTGCATTACGTGGGAGCACGCGGCAAATCTTGCCAAAGAGCTCGGACAGGATTTATTCATTTACATTGATTCGTATAACCTGGCAAACAGAGGCTACTGCGACAAGATGTTCAGAACGCACGCATATTTCAGCTTGTGCTTCGGAGCAGACGGAATAGAGTATTTCCAATACGGAGATGCGTCGCCGTACTATGACAGAGAGGGAGATTGGACAAAAGGAAGCCTTATTAATTACGACTTCTCAAAAAACGAGTATTATTATGATGCGCAAAAGGTAAACGGCGAGCTTAAAAAGCTTATGCCGATTTACGATCAATATGAAAACGTAGGCGTATACGTCATAAATCCGAAAGAGGGAGACAATATGGTTTGTCTGAATGACCCTTGCGACGATTTCGGCGTTATAAAAGACGTAAATGACGAGCTTAACCTGATGACGTTCGGAGATACATCGACATTACTTGTAGGATGTTTTGAGAAAAAAGAGGGCGACGGCAAAGCGTTTATATTAATGAATTTTGATCCACTGACGGAAATAGGTTACGGTACTGAGCTTATATTGCCCACAAAGCTTAAAATAAACGGCGAAAAGGTAACGTGTTACAGAGGTGGCGAGCCTACGGTATTGGAGCCTGATGAGGACGGTTATTATTCATTCAGAATACCGAACGGCGAGTGCCTGTTTGTGACGGTAGATTGATTTTAACAAATGTTAGACAAACAAAAAAGGAGAGTAAAAATGAAAAAATACGTAGGTGCAGTTTTGACGGCAGCGCTTTTGTGCTCAATGACGGCGTGTAGCTCGAGCACAAAATCAAAAACAGTTTCGGTCGATGAATTGTCATCGTACACGATAGTATATCCGCAAAGCTATAAGGAATGGCAAATGACGGAGGTAGAGCTTCTGCGCGACACAATCGAGCACATAACGGGAACAAGAATAAATGCCGTGCCCGATTCCGAGCCCGAGGCAAAGCATGAAATAATATTTGCAAGCTCGACAAGAAAAACATCTTATGAGAGCGAAATCGATGCTTTTGCAAGCAGAATGGACTACATAATAGCCGTTGACGGAGATGATATTGTTCTCGGTGGGCAGAATTATTATTCCGATATGCGTGCGGCATACGACTTTATAAACAATTATATAGGCTATGACGATATTGAAGATAAATATAGTGAGCCTCAAAAGCAGATAACGGGCGTCACCAGCACGATATGGAAAAAGCCCGAGCTTTATTTAATGGGTTCAAACTTATCATGCGGACCGTTCAGCGAGGTTTGGCACGTAAAGGATTTTGCGGATTGCAATTTCAATCTGCTTCAAATATCACAGCAAATGTATACTGATACGGGAGTGCGTGACGTTGCAACATGGTGCGCCAGATTCGGCATAGAGCTGTTTTATTATCCTGCTACGGACAGAGAATCAAAACAGGTAATAATCCCGTGCGAAGAGGACTTGATCGAAAATCCTGCTGTATGGGGGCTTTATATTGTTGACGAGCCGTCATCAACGGAGCAAAATATATTCTGGAGCACTGTTGTCGCAAATGCAAAAGAGCGTTTTGACAAGTACGGCTGGACTGTTTATGTAAACACATTTTTCAGCACTGTAAATACGGTTAACGGAATAGACCCCGAAACGGGCGAATGGAATGACGGAAAAACGTGGGAGAAATATTATTCAGACCTTTCCGTGCTTTCATTTGACGCATATCCGTATCAGAGTAAATTCCAATGGCGTGACCGCTACACCTGCCTTGTATGGGAGCAGGCATCAAAGCTTGCCAAAAAACTCGACCAGGAATTGTTTATATACATTGATGCTTACAATTTGACAAACAGAGGCTACTGTGATAAAATGTTCAGGACGCACGCATATTTGTGTATGTGCTTCGGTGCAGACGGAATAGAGTATTTCCAATACGGAGATGCGTCTCCGTACTATGACAGAGAGGGCGATTGGACAAAGGGAAGCCTTGTGAATTACGATTATTCAAAGAATGAGTATTATTATGATGCGCAAAAGGTAAACGGCGAGCTTAAAAAGCTTATGCCCATTTACGCTCAGTATGAAAATGTTGGCGCGTACGCAATAAATCCCAAGGAAGAGGATAACTCATCATATTTGGCAGATCCGTACTATGAATTCGGCGTTATAGAAGACGTTAATGACGACCTCAATGAGCAGACATTCGGCGAACCTGTAACGTATTTGGTTGGATGTTTTGAGAAAAAAGAGGGCGACGGTAAGGCATTTATTTTGATGAATTTCGAACCGCTGACTGATTATGTTTACGGTATGGATTTTACATTCCCGCTTAAGCTTAAAATCAACGGTGAAAAGGTAACGTGCTATAAGGGCGGTGAGCCTGTTGTAATGGAGCCTGATGAGGACGGATATTATTCGTTTAAGATGTTTAACGGAGAATGCGTATTTGTCACTGTTGATTAACATAAATCAAGGAGATTTAACGTGAAAAAAACATTTAAAATTTTAATGGCGTCGGCAGGCGTGCTGTCTGTAATGACGTCATGTACGCCTCAACCGAGCCCGACTGAAAAAGGTGTTCAGGTATCTGAATTGGCAGATTACACAATAGTGTATCCAAGCGAGTATACAGAATTCAGAATGGATATTGTAAGCGAGCTTCAAGACGTAATCGAGCATTTAACAAACGTTAGAATAAACGCAATACCGGATACAGAACCCGAAGCCGAAAAGGAAATAATACTTGCAAGCTCAAAGAGAACCACTTCTTTTGATGCCGAGATCGATGATTTTGCAAGCCGCATGGACTATATCGTTGCAAAGGACAATGACAATATTGTTCTCGGCGGACAGAATTATTATTCCGATATGCGCGCAGTGTATGATTTTATGAGCAATTATCTCGGCTATGACAGCCTTGAAGGCACATATTCGGAGCCGACAAAAAACATTGCGGGAACCTACGTCAATATATACAAGGAACCTGAATTTATAATTCAGGCTGCGTGCTGGGCGACACTTTTTGACAAGGAATCGTATATAAAGGATATTCGCGATGCAAGCTTTAATATGCTCATGATAGATTTTTCTATGTCGCCTGAGAATACGCACAAGCTTGCAAAGTGGTGCGCAAAATATGACGTCAGCATTATGGTCAACACGTGCGGCAGTGCGGTTATGCCCAATGTTGATATTTACAGTGATTGCCCGATTGTATGGGGCGGCTATGTATATGATGAACCGAGCGAGGATCAATTTCAGATGGTGCATGACCTGTGCGATAAGTTCAACGCAGATTATTCGAAGTACGGATTTAAGCCGTTTGTGAATTTTGCGGGAGAAAGAGCTGATTTTGTCAAGGAAACGGATCTATTCGGCAATATCGATGTTATGTCATACGACTGGTATATTTTCGTAAACAATAATCCCGAAGGCTGGTGCGGCACTCAAGGCGAGGGCAGCTATTATCTCAAGCGTATGCAGACATATATGCAGGTAGCAAAAGAGCGCGGCATGGAATTCTGGACGTATATCCAGGCATATCGCCGCAGTGGCGGAATATTTGTGGCCGAAAAGGCTTACAAATGGCAGATGTACATGAATCTTTGCTTCGGCTCAAAGGCAATGCTCTATTTTATATACGCAAATCAAAGCGAGAATGAGCCGAATTGGGGCGATTTCAGTACGCTTGTAGTCAACCGTGATATGTCAAAGGGCGATAACTATTATTATGCCAAAGAGGCAAACGAGGAAATTCTCAAGGTATACGACATATTGAAGGATTACGACAATGTAGGCGCATACACGTATTTTACTCGCGAGTCTCAGCTGTATACGGAGTTTGATGAATATAAGGATTTCGGAGTTATTGAAGACATAGTGGATATGAACAGCACTTTGTTCTCAAATTCGTCATATCTTGTAGGCTGCTTTGAAAAGAAAGACGGCAACGGAAAAGCATTTATATTCATGAATCTCGAAATTATAAACGATGCTGATCTTTTCAGCTCCCCTGTAAAGCTTAAAATAAACGGTGAGAATATAAAGTGCTATATAGACGGCGAGATTGTCGACGTTTCACCTGATGAGAACGGATACTATACTGTGAAAGCAGGAAACGGACAATGTATGCTGTTTACCGTAGGATAACAAAAGAATAATCATGGATTTTACACATCAGATTCATTTGATACCGCCTGTTTTTGACGAAAATTCGCGTATTCTGATACTCGGTAGTTTTCCGTCGATGAAATCAAGAGAAGTAAATTTTTTCTACGGACATCCTCAGAACAGATTCTGGCGCGTTATATCGTATCTACTGAATGAGAAATGCCCTGAAACTACATCTGAAAAGAAGCATATGCTTCTTAAGCACGGAATAGCTTTGTGGGATGTTATTGCCTCATGTGATATAAAGGGTTCATCCGACAGCAGTATCACAAACGTTGTTCCGAATGACATAGGGAAGGTACTTGAGCAGACGAAAATAAAAAATATTTTTGTAAACGGCAAAACAGCCGACAGGCTCTATATTAAATATATCGAACCTGATATTAATATTAAAGCCGTGTGCCTGCCGTCTACAAGCCCTGCAAACGCATTGTGGTCCTTGGAAAAGCTTATTGACGAATGGCGTATCATTACAGAGTTTTGTGAAGCATAATGCAATTACGGCTATTTATTTGCTTTCGGGCAAAAACGAAAATCCGACTTGAAATGCTTCGGGTTCTTAAGGACAGTTTTAGCCTTGAAATAATATAACTTGTGGTCTTGGCACATCGTGCCCAGACCATTCTCTTTTTACTATCGCAAAATAATTATAGTATTTTTTAAAATTCTCTTGACATTCTCTAAAATTTGTGATAGAATTCTAATAGAATTTATAAATTAAAGGAGAATTTTTATGAATTACGAAAAGATTATAGTTGAATTATTAGGAAGAATTCAACTATTGGAAGAACAAGTGGCAATGTTGATGCAAGAGAAGAACCAAGCATCTAAGCAGGAAACAAATAGAATCACTACTGACGACATTCGTCAGCATATTCTTGAATTAAAGAAAGCCGCAAAAAATGCGGGAAAAGCGTTTATCATCTTGAAATCCGGTGACATTCACAAGGAACTTAAGCTTAAGAGTGCGATGCCGCAAGTTTGTAATGCTATGAGGCAATCTATAAATGAAGGCGATATTGTACTACACACTACCCCGAGCGGCAATTCGTCCACTATTGAAATTCAATATAACGTTTGATGGAGGTTTATTATGGCAAAGAGATATTCTAAACCCGGTAGACGCGCAGGACTGTTTATCGGCGGAGTTATGTTCGGTCTTATAAGAGGAATTTTCTTTAAAAACAAGTATTGAGGTGGAAATTATGAGTTTATGGAAATCAAATAATATTGATAAAGTTTGGGCGAATATTTGCAAACATGAGGGTGATGTATTTCACACAGTTACAAATAAAGGATACACATATGTAGTCAAAGATAATTACATACTTATCAACAACGATTCTCGAAGAAAAATTACGAGAACAAATCTCTCAAAAGCGTTGGAAATTCAAAATCCAACTTGTTCTAAAATTGGAAATGCAGGAATATGGGGTCCGTCATATGTTTACGGTGTTATAACCGATGATAGAATAAAATAAATTTATCAATGTAACAAATCTATAGCATAAGTACCGCAAAAGCACTTTTGACACTGTTGTTTTAAAAGTTCGTTGCTTACCTTCCGGGAGGTAGAAAAAGCCTCCCTTGTGTAAAGGGAGGTGGATAGGTTATCATATGAAGTGCAACACTTA
>CAMEIT010000019.1 GCA_945918795.1 uncultured Clostridia bacterium
ACGAGATTCCGAAACGTGACTGGAGTTCAGACGTGTGCTCTTCCGATCTCCATATTCGAGAGTGCTTCTTTTCTGTTTTCAATATCTTCTCGAATACGTTGAATTTGCATTGCACAATCTTGCTTTGTTTGTTGAATTTCATCTGCACATTTTTGTCGTACAGACGTGATTTCCGATTTGTTTTTTTCAATCAGATTTCGTTTCTCATTTTCACATTCAGTTCGGATTTCATCTATATCCGACATCGCTTTATCTTTTATGCCTGATATTTCATTTTTTGTTTTTACATAAAAGTATGCAAGTATTATTACTGCGATAACAAGTGCAATAATGATAAATGTGCTTTCCATTTAATAATCCTCCAAATTAAGTGTATAGCAGACAGATAGCATTTTTATGCGATTTGCTTTCTGTTTTTGTCTTTTATAAAGAAACAACATTGTATGATGAGCTGATTAACTGAATCAAATTGATTATAAAATGTCAAATTAATTCAGCTTTGGGGAAAGCAGCACCACACTCTCCACGTGCCTTGTCCTCGGGAACATATCCACCGCCGTGCATTTGACAGGCTCATAACCGCTCTGAATGAATTGCTTGAGGTCTCTTGCCATTGTCGCGGGGTCGCACGAAATATAAACCACACGAGTCGGATTCATTTCCGTAATTGTCGCAATCAGCTTTTCGGTAAGCCCCTTTCGCGGCGGGTCAACGAATATAACAGTATCGGCACTGTCACCTGCGAATATGTTTTTGTCAAATTCGGAAGCGTCCCCGACTGCAAAGGTTGCATTTTCTATTCCGTTGAGCTGTGCATTCAACATTGCATCCTTGATTGCATCCGGCACAAGCTCCATTCCGAATACGGATTTTGCTTTGTCAGCCATAAACAGACCTATTGTGCCCGTGCCGCAATACAGATCAACAACATTTTCGTTGCCCGTGAGCTCGGCGTATTCTTTTGCACGCGAATACAGCTTGTAGGCCTGAGCTGTGTTTACCTGGAAGAATGACTGAACTGAAATTTTGAATTTCAGTCTGCCTATATTGTCGTATATAAAGTCTCTGCCGTATATTGTTTTATATTTGTCGCCGAGTATTTTGTTTCCTGCGGTTTTGTTTATGCACTGCACAATTCCCGTTATATTTTTGCACGCGGAAAGCATATATTCGGTAAGTCTGTTCGCATGGGGGAGAGCGTCTGTATTTGTCACGATACAAATAAGAAATTCGTTTTCAGAGGAGCTTGAACGTATATAGAGATGTCTCACAGTACCGTTGAGATTTATCTCGTCATACGGCAAAATGTTGTATTCGTCCATCCATTTTTTCAGAGCCTTGATTATGTCGGCACATTCGGGACGCTGAATGTGGCATAAATCGATGGGAATAATGTCGTGGCTTCTTTCGCGGTAAAATCCGAGTTGAGTTTTTCCTCCACAGGCTCTTACGGGAAATTGCGCTTTGTTTCTGTAAAAATCGATGCTGTCGGCCTTGATTATCTCTTCCGGGGAAAGATTTATGCCCGTTATATGATGAAGCGCATCTTCAACGCGCTGTTTCTTAAAAGCAAGCTCTTCTTCATATGAAATATGCCTGAAGTCACAGCCGCCGCACTTGGGGAATGCCGGACAGTTTGATGCAATTCTGTTTGCGGAGGGAGTAATGAGTCGTTCTTTTCTGCCGAATGCGTACGATTTCATAACTTTTGTTATGCGCACCTCAAGCACGTCTGAAACAGCTGTTTCAGGCACGAAAACGACAGTGCCGTCTATTCGGCATACTCCGAGCCCCTCGCTTGTATATGATGTGATTTGAGTTGTAAATATATCGTTTTTTTTCATAATTTATTATTGCCGTAACGGCGTTAAAGAATATCCTTTCATATATTATTGCCGGATAAAGAATCAGGCTGTGGCTGTATTTTCCGATTCGGTCTGAGCTCTTGTCAGCTTTTTGATCCAATTAAATTTGTTTACTTTTATTGCCGCGGCTCCGCATTTGAAAATCTGGTCTGCGTTCAGACAGAATACTACCGCAACAGGCGGCCAATTAAATACAAAAGCCGCAAGGAATGATACCGGAAGCACGATTCCCCATATACTTATCAAGTCGTTTATGAGCACAAAGCGCGAATCACCGCCTCCGCGCACTATTCCCACGAGCACAGGCATCTGGTATGACGTGCCTATGCAGGTTATGCAAAGTACGTGTATAAAGCTTTCAGCATAATCTCTTGTCGCTTGAGAAATGTCATAGAGTCCGAGAATAGGCGTTTTAAGCAAAAACAGAGTTATGCTTGTGAGCAATCCTATTCCGATGAATATGAATTGCAGAGTTTTGGCGTATTCCTTGACCTTTGGAATATTATTTTGTCCTATCGTTTTGCCTATTATAATGGATGCGGCAGAGGCTGCACCTATTGCGGCAACTTTAAGCATCATATAAAGTGTTGACGAAATTGAGTTCGCGGCGATTACGCTTCCCGCGGCTTCTCCGAGCGCTTCGGCGCCTATATCCATATGACCGAGTATTACCGTCTGGAGCGCAGTGGAAAGTCCGAAAAGCGCCGCAACCGTTACGAAAGCAACGCTTGTTTTGAGGTAGTCGATGACAAGCTTTTTGTCTACGGCAAAGAAGTCTCGGAATTTCATTTTAAGCTTTTTGTCGCACAAAAGCACATATGTAACAACAATTATAAGCTCGATTATTCTCGCAGTGAGAGTTCCTATTGCGGCACCCGTGACACCCAATTCGGGGAAGCCGAAATTGCCGTTTATAAGCGTGTAATTTATGGAGCCGTTTACAATGAGGCTCACTATGGATGAGTAAAACGCGATTTTTACGGTCTCAACGCTTCTTAATGAGGAAAGAAGTATTGAACTTATGGGGAATATGATGTATGTAAAGCGAATTATATTTATATATTCCGTACCCTTTTCAATGTAATCGGCATTGTCGGTAAAAATACTTACCAAAGTGTCGGGGAAGAGGCTTGCCGCCGTAAAAAGCAATATACCGAATCCGCACCCCAAAATAAGTCCGCCGTTTGCAATCTTTTTAATGGGTTCGGTGCGCTGTTGCCCCCAATACTGACTGCCCATTACGACAAGAGCATCGCCCGCGCCCATGAGAATCTGTTGAAACACAAATTGTATCTGATTTACAGCCGTAACGCCCGAAAGCGCAATTTCCGAGTAACTGCCTATCATTATGTTGTCTAACAGATTGACGCTGAGAACGATCATATTCTGAAGAGCAAGCATTGAAAGCAATGTAAAAAAACTTTTGTAAAAAGATTTGTCTTTTGTAAACATAATAAAAATATCCTCCGCTGTCGAAATATACACGACAGAACACAAATTCAGCACATTTCGTATAATTATAACATAAATATACATGAAAAATCAATAACCGAGATTGATGTTTCAATAAAATACGTGATTTATATTTCAACAAAATATTCTTATAATCACAGACAAAGTGTGTCGACAAAAGCTGTCCTTGCGTATATTGACTGTAAAGAAAACACAAAATGGCGCTATATGTGAAAATTATGTTGACAAAATTTTATTTGTGATGTATTATAAACGAGATGGTATAATGGAGCAATAAGCTCTGTTAATATAAGTATATTAAGGAGTATTTTCCCATGTTATATACAAAGAAAGATATTTTACAGTATATCGAGGAAGAGGACGTAAAATTTATAAGACTCGCTTTCTGCGATGCGTTCGGCAATCAGAAGAATATCGCAATAATCTCATCCGAGCTGGAAAAGGCATTTGATCGCGGCGTTCCGTTTGATGCGTCTGCTGTGGCAGGCTTTTCGGCAAAATCGGATCTGTATTTGTTCCCCGATCCGTCAACTCTTTCCGTTTTGCCCTGGAGACCCTCTCATGGCAAGGTTGTGCGTTTTTATTGCAACATTTTTTATCCCGACGGTACTCCGTATGAAAACGACGGCAGAGCATTACTGAAAAAAGCTGTTGCCGATGCCAAAAAAGAAGGCTTTTTGTGCGATTTCGGCTCTGAATTTGAATTTTATCTGTTCAAGTCGGATGAGGACGGTATGCCGACAAATATTCCTTACGACAGAGCAGGATATCTCGATATTGCCCCACTTGATAAAGGCGAGAACGTAAGGCGTGAAATATGTTTTACGCTTGAAGATATGGGTATTACTCCGGAAAGCTCGCATCATGAGGCGGGACCGGGACAAAACGAGGTCGATTTCAGATACAGCGACGCACTCAGCGCCGCAGACAATGCTGTCACATTCAAGAGTGTTGTGAGAACAGTAGCCGCACGTAACGGACTCCATGCTGATTTTTCACCAAAACCGCTTGCAGATGAAAGCGGAAACGGTATGCATATTAATTTGCTTTTGCGTTCTGCGGCAGGCAAATTTATAGGCGCAGAAGCTTTTATGGCTGGAATCATGGAGCACATAAAAGAAATGACGGCATTTTTGAATCCTTTGGAAGAGTCGTATAAGCGTCTCGGCGAAAAATGCGCTCCTAAATATATAACATGGTCGCATGAAAATAGATCTCAGCTCATACGAGTGCCTTATGTGAAGGGAAATTATGATAGGATAGAGCTTCGTTCACCGGATCCGTGTGCAAATCCGTATATTGCCTACGCTCTTTTGCTCAGAGCGGGACTTGACGGAATTAAAAAGGGGATTAAACCGTCTCAGGCAGTTGATGCCGATACGGATGATATTTCGCGCGGAACAGGCAGTATCGACAGCTTGCCTATGTCCATTGAAGAGGCAAGAGTGTTTGCACTCAACAGCTAGTTTATAAAGAAATATATTCCGGAATGTATTTTGAATGCTTATAATATAGCAGAGTGCTGATTTGTTATTTGACGGAGTTTATATATGATAGCCGAAAAAGAACCTAAACGAATTCTGATCGCTTCGGGCTCGGATAAAGGCTGTGAATATTTGAGCCAATTTTTCCCGGAGCCGGATTTTATGCCGGCGGTACTTACCAATAACGCTTCGGAGGCAAAGCGCAGGCTTGCTGATGAGGATTTTGATATAGTGCTTGTGAACACGCCGCTTCGAGATGAATTCGGTACGGAGTTTGCAGTTGAGATTGTTGATATGAGATATACGGGGGTAATTTTACTCGTTAAAAATGAACTGTACGATCAGGTGGCATATAAGCTTGAAGAATGCGGTGTACTTATTGTGCCTAAGCCTACGACAAAGTCAGCCGTAATGCAGGCGGTTCATCTTTTGTCAGCGACGCGCGGTCTGCTTAGAAAAGCTGAAAAAAAGAGCCAGAATATGCAAAAGAAAATGGACGAAATTCAGCTCATAAACAGGGCAAAGCTCCTGCTTATCGAAAAATTGGGGAAAAGCGAAGCAGAATCACATCGTTTTATTGAAAAACAGGCAATGGATTTAAGAAAAACCAAGAAAGAAATTGCCGAAAGCATTATCAGAACATATGATAACTGAAATAATCATGTAACGGAGTTTAAAAAACAGCATATGACGAACGATAAATCATCATTGATAGATGTCCTGCGAAAGAATAAAAATACAATTATTTTTTTATTCCTGATTTCTGTCGGCATATTCATAAGGTTTATTAATTTTGCAAAAGTCCCGTCCGGATTCAATCAGGACGAGGCTTTTGCCGCATATGAAGCATTTTCGCTTATGAATTACGGCGTTGATTCGTTTGGATATCACAATCCTGTATATTTTATCTCGTGGGGAAGCGGAATGAATGTTCTGGCGAGCTATCTTGCCATACCTTTTTTCCGTATATTCGGTTGTTCTGAGTTTGCGTTCAGACTTCCTCAGCTTATACTGTCCGTTATTTCACTTGCGGTGTTTTATTTGGTACTTAAGGAATTATTCTCTTCAAGAACGGCGCTTGTCGGTTTGTTCCTGCTTGTTATTTCACCGTGGCATATTATGATGGCAAGGTGGGGGCTGGAATCAAATTTAGCGCCTCATTTTCTTTTATTCGGATTTTATTTCTTTATAAAGGGTATAAAATCAAATAACCGTTTTTGGCTCCTTTCAGCACTGATGTACGGCGTTTCATTGTATTCGTACGCAATAATGTGGGCTGTGGTGCCATTGACGCTCGTATTTTACATAGTTTATATTATTGTTTCTAAGAAGAAGATTTCACTTAAATACGCTTTTCTGTCAGCTGCGGTATTGTTTTTGCTGGCGTTGCCTTTGATATTGTTTGTACTTGTAAATAAAGATATTATTTCTGAAATAAAAACCTCGTTTATTTCCGTTCCGAGAATACCGTTCCTTCGCGATGGCGAATTTTCACTCAAAAATATGCTTTCCGCCGAAACGTACAAGAGTGTATTCAGCGTTGCCGTGCTGCATACTGACGGGCTTATTTGGAACTCGACTGATTACGGACTGTTTTATGTATGGAGCATTCCGTTCCAATTTGTCGGATTGATAAGGCTTGTAATTTCCGCTTGCAAAAAGCTGAAGTCGAAGATGTTTTCTTATGAGGTGTTTATTTTACTCAGCATTCTTGCCGGCGTTATCGTATCTCTCATGATAAGCGATATAAATGTAAACAAAGCAAATTCGATTCATTATTTCAACCTGATGCTTATTACGGCAGGCGTTGATGCTCTTTTCAATATAAAAATTAAGTGGGTACGTATGGCAAAAATTCTTGTTGTGGGAGCATATGCGGTAAGCTTTATTATGTTTTCTTCTTATTATTTGAGGGAATACGGCAATATGGTGTTCGGTTCGGGAATATCCGAGGCTGTGGAATATACTAAGCAGCAGGGCTATGAAACAGTATATGTTTACTCATACGTAATACCATATCCGCACATATTATTTGCGGACAAAACACCGAGAGAGGTATATGAAAATGCAGAACGGATTCAAGATGAAGTGCATCTTGATGTAACGGCGTTTTCAAATTACGTATTTGTTACGAATGTGCCTATGCTGGGATTTAATGACGCTTTCATAATAGATGCGGGAAATATATTTGTATTTGATGCTGATTTTTACAATATTGAGTTATTTGACCATTATGCGGTCGTAACAAGAAAACCCATATAATGACAGCTCGTCGATTTTACGGCTAAAAAATGGCAAAAAAATAAAAGGCTCAGATTACAGAAAAAACATCTTGAAAAACGTTTTCTGCAATCTGAGCCTCCCTTTGTTCAAGGGAGACGGTTACGAAACACGATTTGAAAATCAATCGTCAACTTCGTCCTCTACCGGTGCACCTACCGGGCATGTGTCAGCACAAGCGCCGCAAGCAATGCACAATTCGGGATCGATTACATACATTTCATCGCCCTCGCTGATAGCGTCAACAGGACAACCTTCAGCACAGCTTCCGCATGAAATACATTCGTCAGTTATTTTGAAAACTGTTTTCATTGTTAAGTACCTCCTATTATATTCAGACACAAGCAAAAAATGCCGCATCAATATGACAAAGATATTATACAGTTTAATTGTAAAATCGTCAATAGCTTTTTACAAAAAAACATCAATTTATTTTTCCTCACGCGGTTTATTACCTTCGTTCGGTGTCGACTTTTTTTCTGCATCGGACTTCCCGGGAGCACCTTTTTTGAAATTGCCGTGTCTTCTGTTGTTATTGCCGCGATGCTGTGAATTATTCTTGTTTTCCGGCTTGTTATTCTTTACATCCGTCTTATTTTGATTTTCGGAGCCGCCCTCGGGCTTCTCGGAAGATGCGTTTTTTTCGGCATGGGCGTTGTGCTTATTGGCATCATGCTTTTTGTGCTGTCTTTGAGCGTTGCCATGCTGATGTGTATTTTTGTTTGTATTATTGGGCGAGCTGTTATGATTATTACTATTTGCCTGCTCGTTTGGAGACGAATTATTTTCGGCAGGTGTTTTTTTGTGCTTTTTTGGATATTTTTTTGGTGCTCTTTGCTGCGTGTCGGCTTTAGGCGCGCTATTGTCGGTATTGTCAGGTGCGGTATTGTCAGGTGCGGTTTCGCTGTTGCTTATAACGGCTTTTGGCGCAAACTCAACCGATTCCGTATTGACGGATACTTCTTCAAGAGCAATCAAGGCGTCATCTTCATTGGGGAGAGCTTCGTTTTCAGTTGAGTCGGATGCTTTTTTCGTCTCGGGATTTATCCTTGTTATTTCATTGAGGTGGAATACAGCCGTATCCGTGCTTCCGTCGGGATTTGTGTACTTTACACGTACCGATTCCTTGAGGGGATACGTTGAAACTACTTGCGCGCTTCCTTTGGGCGACATTACGATTTCATCGGCAGCGGGAAGCTTTTCGTTCATTTCATCATAGAAATTCTTTTCAAAATTGAGACAGCATATAAGTCTGCCGCAAAGCCCCGATATTTTTGTCGGGTTAAGCGACAGATTCTGTTCCTTTGCCATTTTGATTGAAACCGAAGCGAAATCTCCCAAAAAACGCTTGCAGCATATTTCATTTCCGCACGCGCCGAGTCCACCAAGCATTTTTGTTTCATCGCGCACGGCTATCTGTCTGAGCTCTATGCGTGTTCTGAACATTGTCGCAAGGTCCTTTACAAGCTCTCTGAAATCCACTCTTCCGTCCGACGTGAAATAGAATATTAACTTCGTGCCGTCAAATGTATATTCGGCGTCTACGAGCTTCATGTCAAGACCGTGAGCTTCTATTTTTTCACGGCACTTTTCAAAAGCGTCTTTTTGCTTCTCGATATTTTCGGCAACGGTCTTTTCGTCCTGCTCGGTGGCAATCCTTATGACGTTCTGAAGCGGTTGAACAATTTCCTCCTCCGGTACATCACGTATACCTATG
Source organism: uncultured Clostridia bacterium (assembly GCA_945918795.1). Taxonomy (GTDB): domain Bacteria; phylum Bacillota; class Clostridia; order HGM11327; family HGM11327; genus SIG351. Next base: position 8,820 of record CAMEIT010000019.1, read on the forward strand.
ACTGTTTGACCGAATTCTATGCCGCGGGCGGTTTCGACAATTACGTTGTCGTTTTTTTTGATTTCGAAGCCGTTAGGATTAAAATAATATATTTTCTTTGTTGATTTAAATCTTACACCGATTACTTTCAATGTATTATTCCTGTAAAGCTGAGGCTTTTCCTTTCGTAGTGTTTATAATTTTGTTTACCATTTCATGAGCAGATTTTTGACTGAGAGCTGATATGATACGTTGCCCGAGAGCATTTTTACAGTCTGCATTGACTCCGATAGGAAATTCACAATCTGCTTTAACGTCGCCTTTTCGGCGATGCCTTCAAGAACAGCGGTTTTATCCGCGTTGAATACCATTTTATCGTCGCGGCAGACCATGTAGACGGAAGCATCGCGCATTATTTCGTTTATCGAATTTACGAATGACAATGCTGTTTCTCTGCTGTCTATTTTTTCTGCGGCGGAGAATATTGTTTCTATATCGTTATTTAATAAGGCGGTCACTGCCGAAAATATGCCATTGCGTTCTTCTTCGTCTGAATTGAGGAGCGAAATGAGCTTTCCGGGCAATCCCTGAGACCTGTGTATAAGTATATCCGTTTGCGCGGCGGATAATTCCGGCGCAGAAGATAATGCAATATTTCGCAGTGCCGATTCCGAATATAGCGACATACAAAGCGTTCTGCATCTTGACATTACTGTCTGGAGCATTGCGTAGCGATTTGCCGTGAGTAGAAAGAAAACAACGTATTCGGGAGGCTCCTCAAGAATTTTCAAAAGCGCATTCTGTGCCTGAGGAGTCATTTTTTCGGCGTTTTCAATGATGTATATTTTCTTTGTCCCTATATATGGCGCTGTATATATTCCGTCGGACATTTCTCTTATATCGTCAACCTTTATCGATGCTTTGTTGCCGAGAGATACAACGGTCATATTGGGATGCTCTCCGAATGAATCAAAATAGCGGCATGATGAGCATTCGCCGCACGGCGTTGTTCCGTGCGGAGCCTCGCACATAATGAGCTGTGCAAAAGCGCGCGAAAGCGTACGTTTGCCCGCGCCTGTATTGCCTATAAGCATATATGCGTGCGATAAATTGCCGGATGAATAATCATTGAGCAAAAGCTGTGCGGTATGAGTCGCACTGAATACATCATTTGTTGAAATCGTCATAATTTTATATCATTCAATTCATGCAGTATATCCTCAAATATTTTGTCGGGTGACTGCATTGCGTTTATTGTGCGTATTCTGTCGGGGCAAAGACGGGCCTGTTCGAGAAATCCTTCTCTGACATTCTGCTTGAACGTATTGCCTTCCGCTTCAAGCCTGTCGCGAGCCTCTCCGCGCGATGTTATTCGGCTTTCGGAGGACGCCAAAGAAATATCGAGAAGAAATGTAATATCCCGCTTGGCATCTTTTACGACAATGCTGTTGAGCTTGTCAAGTACGGATATATCAATGCCTCGTCCCGCACGCTGATATGCGTATGAGGAATCGTAATATCTGTCGCATATCACATATTTTCCGCTCTCAAGGGCAGGCACAATACATTCGTTTATATGCTGTGCTCTGTCGGCATAGTAGAGCAGAAGCTCTGCGGTTGCCGATAAAGCTGTGTTTTCTTTGTCAAGAAGAATAGTGCGTATCTTGTTTCCTATATCAGTGCCGCCCGGCTCGCGCGTTATGACGACCGATATACCCTTTTTTTCAAAGTAATCGCGGAGCATATTGATCTGAGTTGATTTACCTGCCCCGTCTATTCCTTCAAAAGTTATAAAAAGACCTTTTTTCATAGGTTAAACAGACTCCGTTTTGTTGAAATGCAGTATGTAGCTGCGGCGCACCTTGTTATTCTCAACATCGAAATGCTTAAAGCTGTGGCGCACCTTTATGTTTGATTCGAGCTGCGGATTCAAGTTGAAGTATTCTACGCCTCTTTCTTTTGCAAAGCCGTATACCTCGCACAATAGCATGGCGTTTACACCCTTTTTCTGATAGTCGTCTCTCGTTGCGATAAGCAACAGGTCAATTACCTTTGGATGCTTTGACTTCATTGCCATAAGCATTTTAATTGCGCTGATAGGGTTGAGGCGTCCGTTATATTTTTTGAGAATATCGTTCATGTTCGGCATACCGATACCGAATGAAATAAGATTGTCATCCTTATCGACAATAAGACGTACATAATCCTGAGTGAGAAGTCCCATATATTGCTTTATGAACGCTTGAATTTGCCTTTCCGTAAGAGGAACGACTGAATACAGGTGACCGTATGTATCGTTGAGAAGCTCAAATACGGCATGACCGTATTTTTTGACAAGCTTTTTCATTGATGTAGGCTGATATACTCTCAGCTCATATTTTTCCTCGACGCGCTTTGCAATCTCTCTCATCTGATCGGGGATTGTCACTACCTGCATTTTGTATTCGAACCAGTCAACGTCCTTTTCAAAGCCGTAACGCTCGAGATATTCGGGATAATACGAATAATTATATATTGTGGTAAGCGTCGATACTTCATCAAAGCCTTTTACAAGCATACCCTCGGGGTCCATATCGCAGAAGCCGAGCGGACCTATTATTCCGTCCATACCCTTTTCTTTTACCCATGCGATGACCGTATCAAGAAGAAGCTTTGCAACATCGTAATCTTCTATGAAGTCTATAAATCCGAATCTGCCGTATTTGTTTTTCCAAATCTCAATATACTTGTAATTGATGATACCGCAAACTCTGCCGACTATCTTGTCGCCGTCCATTGCAAACCAGTATTTTGCCTCACAATATTCAAATGACGGATTCTTTTCCCAATTAAACGTGTTAATATCGTCGCTCATAAGTCCGGGAATGTAATAAGGATTGTCTTTATACAGCTTGTTCGGAAAATCCGCAAATGCTTTGAGCTCTTTTGTATCTTTCAGTTCGTGTACAGTATATTTCATATAATGTTCTCCGATGTAACAAATATATTTTCCGACCGTTGCTCACGACGGTGAATTTTTGTTGGGTAATGCTTTGTTGATATTGCAACTTTGAAGTGTCGCCTTTAATAAAGCCGTTCTTTGAGAAGGCTTTGCCGGATAAGGGCAGACACATTCAGCCTGATGCACACTCATATTATTATAACACAATACATGATTGAAAATCAATATCGGGTTTATTATAACATAAATCCACCTTGGAAACAATAAAAGAGATTTATGTTTCAATGAAACCTTCCTTGAAAACTAACAATGTTGGTTTTATTATAACATAAATATGAATAATATTCAACAAATTTATTAATTAAGTGCAAAAAAACAGAAAAATAACAATAAAAACAGAACTTACATGAAAAAAGAACATTGAATTTGTACACTGCAAGTTACTTTCTCAATCAATGTTAACAAAAGAGACATTATTTTGCAAAAAATACCTGTTGACATTTTGTGAAAAAAGGTGTATCATATAAGAGTAATAGTTGTATTGTACTAAGTGTATATTACTGTTTATCTATATAATAATTTTGATTGTCAGTAAAATTTTATTTATTTTTGCATACAATTTCACACAACGAATATATAATACATATATTATTATAGATATACCGTTCAACTTGTTCGTTTTATGCGCCCTGCATTTTAATACCCCTATTATTTCACATACTATTTCATAAGTTTACAGGAGTTTTTATGAGCACAGATACGCTTGATTTTTCAAATCTGGAAAAAAACAGTCTTCAGATGTTGCAGAAATTTGCCAAGGAGAGCCTGCACATTCGCAGTGTTACAACATACAGAAAGCCTCAGCTTATCGAATTGATACAGCAGAAGCTGCAAACAGAATCGCAGCAGCAGCAAAAAGAAGCAGCACAGGCAAACAGCAGGCAGGAGAGAGACGCTGAGCCTCAACGACGTCAAAGAGACATGGATGAAACACGTCAGCAGAGAGATATGGACGATACATGTCAACAAAGAGATGTAAACGATGTACGTTCATCAAGAGAATATGATGACGTGCGCTCTGCAAGGGACTATGACGATGTGCGTTCACCGAGAGATTACGATGATATGCGCAACATATCGGATAATACCATGCCCGAGCAGAGAACGTATAATCAGCCTTACAATTCATATTCAAGCGAGCCTAAAGACAACGATTACCGTATGAGACAAAACCGCGACTGGCCTCAAACTCAGGGTACGTACGGAAGATATAAGCCGCGCAATACGGACAGAGGCAATGCACCGTCTATGTATAATCCTCAGGAAAGAACAACTGTCAAAGCGGACGGTATTCTCGAAATAATGCCCGACGGCTTTGGATTTTTGCGTGCTCAGAATTGCTATACAAGCGATAAGGACGTTTATGTGAGCGCAAACTTCATAAAAAGAGTAGGCTTGAGATCAGGCGACCATATAACGGGATTGTCTCAGATCATACGCACAAACGAAAAATTCCCGTCACTTTTCCAGATCGATATAATTAACGGCAGAAGGCTCGACGAGTGCAGACGCAGACCTAATTTTGATTCTTTGACGCCTATATATCCCGATTCGAGAATAACTCTTGAAATATCGGACACGGAAAATGAACTCTCGACAAGAATAATCGACCTTATCTCCCCAATAGGAAAAGGTCAAAGAGGCCTCATTGTTTCTCCGCCGAAAGCAGGCAAAACGACTCTGCTCAAACAGATAGCAAACGGCATAACAAAGAATCACCCCGATATAAAGCTCATAATTCTCCTTATAGACGAGCGTCCCGAGGAGGTTACGGATATTCAGCGTTCTACAAACGCCAATGTAATATTCTCCACATTTGACGAGCATCCCGAGCACCATGCAAAGGTTGCGGAAATGATACTCGAGCACAGCAAGAGACTTGTTGAATCGGGAGACGATGTTGTAATTCTCCTTGACAGCATTACAAGACTTGCGCGTTCGTATAACCTTATTGTTCCGGCATCGGGCAGAGCACTTTCGGGCGGACTTGACCCGACGGCTCTTTTCAAGCCCAAAAAGTTTTTCGGCGCCGCACGAAACATAGAAAACGGCGGCAGTCTCACAATTCTTGCCACTCCCCTAATAGAAACCGGCAGCCGCATGCATGACGTTATTTTCGAAGAATTTAAGGGCACGGGCAATATGGAGATTCATCTGAACAGAAAACTCTCCGAAAGAAGAATTTTCCCGGCATTTGACCTCAATAAGTCGGGAACGCGCCATGATGACCTCCTTTTGTCAAAATCCGAGTTTGCCGCTATGCAGACAATGCGCAGAAATCTCGCCGAGGGTAAGACAGACAAGGTTACTGAGCTTATAATAAACGGACTTGCAAAAACAAAGAACAATACTCAGTTTATATCGATACTCAATGACGCTTTGGCTGAAGCCGAAAAGGCAAGCTCTACGCTTGATGACGATGCGATATTGGGCAATTCATTTGCCTGAAATGATATGATACTGATTATTTCAGCGCTGAAAGCGGAGGCTATGCCTTTAATAGAAAGGCTTGCCCTCAAAAGAATCGATGCCGTTTTTCCGACGTATGCAAATGATGATTTTGTGCTCGTCATATGCGGAGTCGGCACGGAAAAATGTGCCGCCGCTACCGGCTGGGCCTTCGGGCACTTTGCGAACATTATCGGTGCGATAAATATCGGCTGTGCCGGATACGGCGATGATGCAATCGATTACGGCAAGCTTTTTGTCGCGAACATTGTTGAGCATGAAAGCAAATCGAGAGCATATGTGCCTGACATACTGTATAAGCATAGCTTATGCGAGTGCAGGCTTCTGACGTTTGATGAAGAAGTGCGCAATTACAACGCCAAAGCAGAGAATACGCTGTTTGATATGGAAGCTTATGGGTTCGTATCTGCCGCATTTTGCTTTCTAACGAATGATAAATGTGCTTGCCTTAAATTTGCTTTGGACGATGTTCATAAAAATATTTTGGTTTCAAAGGAAGAATTGTGCAAACTGTCCGAGAGCGTGGCAGATGATGTAATCGGGTTTGTATTCAATTTCAAAGCTTACTGTGAGGCTTCCTCAAAAACGGAGCAGGAAGATATTCTAACGAATGTTATAGACACTGTTTCGAATCGCTATTCTCTTACGGAATCAAGACGGAACATATTAAAGAAAGAGCTTCACAATACTCACGTATATTATAATACGGTACCCGATCTGAACTTGTTGCCCGAGCTTCAAGGCACACAGAAAAAACATTCCGCGGCAGCTTTTGAAGAACTGCTCGGCAACATGAGGAATAATATAAATTGCATCGACTGCCCGAAACGGGAGCAGGAGACGGATTTTGGTCGCAGCTGCTTCAGACATATATATGTTGAGAGAGAAATTCTTGATACCGAGTATGTGCAGTCCGTAATATCGAAGTTCAAAAATGCAAACATTGTTCCCGTGCCGGATTATAAATCCGTTTTCAACAGAAAAAAACAGAATGCTTTGAATCAGCTTCAAAACAAGAATCTTATACTTGCAAAGGCTCACGGAGCATTGCTTTATAAAGGTTCCGATTACTGCAACGCATTCGGGTTTGAAAAATTTTATTATTGTTCGACTGTTATGGGTTGCATATACGGGTGCAGGTACTGTTATTTGCAGGGAATGTACAGCTCGTCAAACATTGTGGCGTTTGTCAATACAGAAGATTTTTTTGAAGAAATAAACAAGGTTGATGACGGAACCGGTTTTTTTGTATGCTGTTCATATGACTCGGATATACTCGCGCTGGACAAGATTCTCAACACGGTGGAAAAGTGGCTTGATTTTGCCGAATCAAAGCCAAACATAACGTTTGAGATACGCACGAAATCGGTAGGCATTTCATCGCTTTTGAATAGAAAGCCCGTTGAAAATGTCATAATCGCTTATACGCTTTCACCCGAGAGCGTAAGAAGAAAATTCGAGCTGTATACGCCGTCGATATCGAAAAGACTTTCCGCCGCCGAGCGCTTATTACAGCATGGGTGGCGCGTGAGAGTTTGCATTGAGCCTGTTCTGGCGCCCGTTGTAAATGAAAAGGATTATTTTGCGCTCGCTGATGAAATCATAAAAAGTGCCGCAACAAACCGATTTGAGGACATTGTTGTAGGCGAATTCAGAATGAACGGAAAATATTTTCAGCAAATATCGTCACTTCACAAGGAGTGCCCTCTGTTTGCAAATCCTTATATATCATATCGTGGCACGGCGGCGTTTTATGACGGCTCAAAAGAGTGCGTTTTGCGCATTTCTGAGCATATAAAGCAAAAAACAGGATTGAAAGTGATATGTTTTCAGTCCGATTTGTAAAGTTTCATGTAACATCTTAATGATTTGTTTACATTTTGTTACTTGACATTTGGAGACAATTATTATATTATAATAAGGATGTTAATATTTTTCGGTAATATTCCCACTGTTGGCAAATCAACAGTCGGGTATTTATAATTTTTCCCATATATGGCAATAATTGAATTATTGTTGCCTTTATGAGTCATTTTGTTGTAATCGCTTGAAATATACTGCTTTTCGGCGTAGTGTTGCATTGGTATTTGAAGTGAGCTGCGGCATAATTAATTTAAGGACCGGTAAATTGTTATGAAAAAAGCGTTAAAATTTATATTCAGCTCGACTATATTTTTAATTGCAAGTGCAGTCTCTGTATTGATGATTGTATTCTTATTCCACCTCATTCCGGAACAAAATACATATGCGAATGTTGACCCGTCCGGGGTGACGGATGACGAAAACATAATTATCCAAGTTCCCGAGGAAAATGTTCCGTCGGCAACAAACGGAATCGAAACTCAGCCGGAAGCAAGCTTTGAACCTCTTATTGATGCGTACAAGATTATTATTGACGGCTCTGTTGCGGGAATTGTTACAGATGCCAATGCAGTCGAAAATATAATACACGATATGCAGGAAGAATATGAATTAAATGCAAATGTGAACAATACTATCTGCGAGCTGTCAAAGACAATTACCGTCGAAAAGATGCAGACGTATTCACACAATATTACCGAAAACAGCCTTATTGAAAACGCCATTGCCGAATGTGTTTCTTTTAAGATGAATGCGTTTGAATTGAGTATCGACGGATTTATCATAGGCTATTTTGAGACGGAGGAAGAATGCTCGGATATACTTAAATCGGCGCAGGATAAATTTTTGAAAACGAATTTTGCCGGCAAGACTGTGCTCGGCATATCTTACGATAAAACATTTGATGTAGCATCCGTTCAAATATATAAAGAAGAGCTTGATACGGTAACTTATAACGATGCGGTGGATATTATTTTAAGCGAGAGAGATGTTGAAAAGAAAGTGTCTGTTGCCTCTGAGGCAGAGCTTGCCAATGTTTTCAACAGTAAGGCCGTATCTGATTCATGTGACTATAATGAGATTTTAACCGCGGTTAACGAGAGTGGATCCGCGTTTGTTTATTATAATGAGAGAATAGTGAATTTCAATGTAACTGTTCAGTCTGTAAAAACTTCTCCGATTGCATATAATACCGAATACAGAGCAAATACGTCATTATCATATACGACCTCGAAGGTCGTCAGAAACGGTACGACAGGAACCAAAACATATACATATTCCGATGAATATGTAAACGGTGAATGCGTTTCTTCCAAGCTTACATCGGAAAAAATCACGACCCAGCCTGTAAGCGCTATAATCGAATACGGCACACGACTTCCGCTTCGTACAACCGTTAAAGCACTCACGGGCAAGGGTATGTTCATATGGCCTTCCACAGGCTTTATTACAAGTCATTTTGCTTACGTTCAAGGCAAAGGCGGTCACACGGGAATAGATATTGCGAATGTATCGGGAACACCTATATATGCTTCCGCGGCGGGAACTGTTAAAACGGCGATAAGCGGAGATTCCATATACGGAAATTATGTTACGATTACGCATTCTAACGGGTACGAGACGCAATATGCACATATGTTGAGGTATGTTGTCAAGCCGGGACAGTATGTCCGGCAGGGACAAATTATAGGCTATGTCGGTATGACGGGAATTGCAACGGGCAATCATCTCCATTTTTCTATCAGACTGAACGGAAAGCTTATTGACCCGACAACCATGCTTTACGGATATGCTTCTTGATGTGATTTGTCAAGCTATATTTTATCAGTGCAGATCGATCCGATTTTGATGCTTGCGGATATTTTATCGGATTATGCAGGAAAGGAAAGTGTTGCTCAGAATAAGCGATGCTTTTTGAGGTTATTGAAATGAAACGAAAGAGATATACATCTTTATATTTATCGGAATCGCTTTTTTTGATTCTGTTTTTTGCGGCGATAATCACCGTACAGATAATATTTTATATACGTTATATTGACGGCACCGATAAGGTCAGACCGTCAACTCCGGGAGATCTTCTTCCATCCGCGATTTTGCTTATACTGATAGTTTTTGTTGTTCTGTATATGCTGTGCAGATTTGTTTGCTTTGATGACAAAGGCGTTTATTACAAGCACTTAAAAAAGTCGTATTTTATTCCGTGGGAAGATGTGCGTTACGTTAAGATCACATTGAATGCAAATGATAAAGTCGGCTTTGGCTCTTATATTGTAATTGCGACAGATCAGTACGCTCTGCAATATACCGATTTCAGGGCTTCGCGTGAGAACTTTATTGTTTTGCGTTACAGAATTTCTGCATTGGATTTTATAAAAAAGCATTATAACGGAGAAATCATAAGAGCGGGTTCTGTTCGATGATTTCGTATTTTCAAAACATTAAATCCTCATCTTATTGCCGAGAATACGGTTTTAAGGATGAGGATTTTATTTTATGTTTAAGTTAAAGCAGAGTAAGAGTTACGTTGCAGAGAATAGGCTGCATTAATTCAATGTGCGGTTGTTGGCTCTGCAAATTATTTTTTCGATTATATTCTTGTTACGGTTCTCAAGGTAATCATTTCTGAGGCTTTTGCAGAACATTTTCGAATCCGCATCCCCGGCAATTTCATTTAATTTGTCGAGTATGTATTCAATATTTTTAGGCATATTGAAGTTTACCGCCGTGAGCAGATCGAGAAGCAGCTCATCATATTTGCCGGCAGTACCCGAGGCTTTACCGGGAATATAGAGCCGCCAGAATTCGGTAACACGCTTGAGCGAATTTCTTACTTCTTTTGCGCTCTCGACTGTAATACAGTTATTTTTCGGCAACTCACAGCACAGCATATGCAGAGTATATGCTCCGACGAGCTTGGAATCCTTTTTCAACTGCGCAATGAATCTGAAAACGTTTTCGGTGTTGTCGCCGAAAAGCACAGCCATAACATAGTTTATGTCTGAGTATTTGTCAAGAAAATAACGCAGATTCATAAGCAATTTTTTCGAATCGTTTGAAGCAAATTTAAATGCAATGGATGTATCTACTCCGTATTCGTATGCAATATCGTCTAAAATCATTGTTCCTTGTCCGCTTTTGAATTCTTCTTCTTTTTTGCCTTGAATATTGATGCAAGCTTACCTTTTTCGGGCGCTCCCGATTTGAAATCATTATCCACAATATATGCTTCGGTGGATGTCGGAAGCTGTTTTGTTTCGAGCTTGCGTTCTACAAGAGTTTTAATTATATAATACAGAACCGAGAATATCGGTACGGACAAAATAAGTCCGAAAACTCCGAACAATCCTCCGCCTATAAGCAGTGCTACCGTTACCCAGAACGGGGAAACGCCCGTTGTGTCGCTTATTATAAGCGGTGTGAGGAAATGCCCTTCAACCTGTTGCAGAGCAAGTGTGAAAATTGTGAATGTAAGAGCCATTATCGGGTCGTGCAGAAGTAAAATCAAAATACTCGGAACAGCACCTATGAACGGACCGAAAAACGGAATAAAATTGGTAATGCAGACAATAGTGCTTATAAGTATTGCATACGGCATCTTCATGATAAGCATAAAAAGGAATGTCGCCACAAAAACTATTATACATCCGATAATTGTTCCGTATATGTAGCCGTTGAATATATTTTTGGCATGGACACCTAATTGTACAACCGAATCTGCCTTTTGCTTTTTGAAGGTTGCATATATGATTTTTTTGATGTGGGCGAAAATATGTTTTTTCTCGCGCATGAGATATACGGCAACGCAAATACCTATTATCAGGTTGGCAATGAACGAAACTGCAAAAACGACTCCCGATGTAATGTATTGCAGAGCAGAGTTGACTGCTGTGGCAAGATTATTTGTAAACCAATTTTCTATGTTTTCCAGAATTGTATCAAAGCTTATTCCCAATGAATTAAGGAATGAATTTTCGTGATTCACGAGGTCATCGTATATTTCTTTGATTCTGTCGAGTCCGTCGGGCACATAGCCTATAAGAGCAATAATTGTATGGTACAGCTGAGGGAGTATTGCATAAATAAGCAGCCATATAACGGCAATCAGGAAAAGAATGGACAAAATTATTGCGGCTGTGTTGGCGTGTTTTTTGTAATTCCCACGCTTGACCTTGAATACTTTTTCGGCAACATAAACGTAAAGTCTTTCAAAGAAAACCATTACGGGGTTAAGTATGTATGCAGTTGCAATACCGTAAAATATGGGGGTAAATACTGCGGCGAGCTTGGATAATATTTTGCCTACGTCTTCATATCTGAAGAATACGAATACCAAAACTACCGCCAAGAGTATAAGTAACGCATATAACCATGATTTTCTGAATTTTTTGGGCTGTTCTGTAAATTCGGTTTTTTCGGGCATAATTATCTCCATGTCGCATCAAAGAATAAGTGATATAATTATATCACATTTTAATACAAATTAATACATGATTTTATGAATTTACTATGAATTAAAAGGCGGTTGTTTTTTAAATGTAAAATTTGTGGTTGCATTATTTATATTATTATGATAAAATAAATAAGTATAAACAATAGGGGGATCCAAAAGAATAATGGACATATCTGATATAGCAAAGCAAATAAATCCATCGCCCACGAGACGGCTGTTTGATATGGCGGCGGCATATACCGATACAATAGATTTTACTTTAGGTGACCCGGATGTTATGCCACCTTTGCAGATAAGAAATGCCGCGTGCGATGCCATTATGGAAGGTAAGACGAGATATTCGGCAAATGCAGGCTTGATTGAGCTGAGACGTGTGATAGCAAAAAGCATTAAGAAGCGCAACGGTATATCCTATAATCCGGACGGCGAAATTGCCGTCACAATAGGAGCTATGGAAGCACTGTATGTCTCGCTTTTGTGCCTTCTCAACAAAGATGACGAGGTTATAATTCTTGAACCGTATTGGATAAATTACAGGCAAATGGTAAGTATGTGCGGTGGGAAAGCGGTTATTGTAAATGAGTTTGAGGATAAGGAAAGATTTTTGATTTCCGCAGATGCAATAGAAGCGGCTGTTACTCCGAGAACGAAAGCAATAATTATAAATACGCCGAATAATCCGTCGGGAATTGTTTATTCCGAAAGCTTTATGGCAAGAATTGCCGATATTGCAAAAAAATATGATATAACCGTAATTACCGATGAGGTGTACCGCGAGCTTACTTATGACGGCTTGAAATATACGAGTATTCTTGATTTTGAGGGGATGAGGGAACGCACCGTTCTTGTATACAGCTTTTCAAAAGAGTTCGCAATGACGGGCTGGAGAATAGGATATGTGGCAGGTCCCGAAAAACTCATTTCCGCGGTCACTCGTTTGCAGGAAAACATCGTTGCGTGCGCACCGCTTGCATCGCAATACGGTGTAATATCCGCACTTGCGGATGACGAGTTTGATTCAAGAGAAATAATAGAAGAGTTCACAAAAAGACGCGATATTGTAATAAAAGAAGTATCCGATATTCCGAAGCTTAAAATGCTGCCGCCGGAGGGTACGTTTTATGCGTTTATAAATATATCCGGGACAGGCATGGATGCTGAAACATTTGCATATAAGCTTCTTGAGACAAAGCACGTTGCCGTCGTTCCGGGAGGCGCTTACGGCGAGTGCTCGAAAAATTACATAAGAATTGCGTTTACGCTCGATGAGGAGAAAATAAGAGAAGGTTTTTCGCGCATAAGAGAATTTACGGCATCTGTCTGATAAGATTTTTGAATAATGATATAAAATTATTGGAGCATTAATGTATAAGGTTAGTTTTAATGATATTAAAGAAAAGCTGAAGAATTTAGGCATTATAAACCTGCTTATTATATGTGAATTTGTGCTGTGCATTTCGATTTGTATTGCATCTGTACTTAAAATTCCGATGATACAGTCGGTATTGCACTTATTGATTTATGCTGTTTTGTTTGCTATGTTTGCCATTCAGCTTATAGGAATGATTCGAAAAAAAGAACGCATAGATTCTTTGTTTGTACTGCTTGCCGCAACGGCTGTTCTTGCAATGGTGATTATTACCGTTCAATATTTCACAAAGCATGGCACTTCTTCATTCAGTCCTTCTTATTATACAAAATTCGTATTCTTTATATCTACATTATTATTGTTTTATGTAGTTTACAAGGCTGATGTAAATATTAAAACAGTAAACATATTGTTATACATGACAATGGCGGCTTCTCTTCTTATGGTAATATTTTATATTGCACTTGGGCAGGAAGCGTATATTTTTAACGATATAGTTACACGTTACCTGACGCTTAATATGGGTAATCCGAATAAAACAGCTATAATGCTTCTGCTGCTTTTCTTTTATATGTTCTTCGGAGTTGCTATTCTGAAAAACAAATGGCTTAAGCTGTTATGCGGAGTTTTGGCTGTGGCTTTGTTTTATATGATATATAAAACCTATTCCAGAAATATACTTATAGTTGTAATGGGATTCCTTGTTTTAATACCGTGGTTTGTTTATACAAAAACGAACAGAGTCAACAACGCATTTTGGGCGCTTGTATTCCTTTTACCTATTTTGTTTGTAATAATTTATATGTTGATGATAGAAAACTCAACATTTGTTAAATTATTCGGCTTTATGATCTCGGACGGAAAGGATATTTCAAGCAGACAGCGCGTATGGAAAGAGGCACTTGATTATATAAATAAGAATCCGATTATAGGGTCTTATTATGAGGTATGGTGCGAGAGTGGCGGCGAATACAATATGCACAATACTCTTCTCGGCATACTTGCCGCTTACGGCGGTGCGGTGTTTGTTGTATTCTGCGTTTACATGTATGAAGTATTCAGAAAATTCAACGCTTTGTGCAAAGGAAAAATACAGAGGATTGCTCTTTGGACGTTTGGCATGGCATTGCTGACCGGCTTGGGAGAATCGTTTTTGTTTTCAGGTTCGTCAGGATTGTTTGTTTTATGCGGAGGACTTTTAACGATCGTTAAGGCGTGCCCGGAAGTAAAATTATGGAATGAATATGATTAAGAAGAATAAATTTTTTGACAATGTCGCATGGATAGTAGGTGGTCAGATACTTCATGCGGTGCTTGCTTTTTTGATAAGTATAATTGCGGCAAGAGCGTTTGACAAAGAAGGATATGGCTTAATCAATACCGTTATTTCGTATGTGTCATTGGCTACCGCATTTGCGGCTCTCGGATACAACGGAATTATTACAAAAAAGTTTGCCGACGATCCCGAAAATTGCAATAAATATATTTGGAGCGGAATGATTTTCAGGTGCATTACTTCTGTTGCTGCCATAATTGTTCTGCAAGTATTGGTATTTATTACAAATCGCGGCGATACTCAAAGACATATACTCACTTTCATAAACTCACTGACGCTGCTTTTTAACGCATTTGACCTTATTGTATATTGGTTCAGATATGAAATGCTTGCAAAGGTCATTGCAATAATAAGGATAATTGCACTCCTTTGTTCTGCTGTCATCAAATTGGTGGGAATATTCGTATTCAAGAGCCTGTATGTGTACATGGCGGGTATTGCGAGTGAGACTTTATTCTTTGCGATTTTCTCGTTATATCTTTATTTTAAGTTTGCCTCAAAGCATAAGCCGTGTTTTTCACTCAATATTGCGCTTGATATGCTTAAGCACAGCTATCCTTTTATTATTTCCGCGCTCATGGTTTCAATTTACGGGCAGACTGACAAGATTATGCTTGAGAGTATGCTTGAAAACGGTGATGCGGCAGTAGGCCTTTACTCGGCATCTGTTACGATAGCAGGCTTAATATCAATTCTACCCACATCTATGATAGAGGGCTTCAGACCGGAAATAATGAAGTATAAAGCATCTGATTCTGAATTGTATATGCGCAGATTCAGGCAGATATACTCTTTGATTATGTGGACGTGCCTGCTTTACGGATTGTTTGTAACGCTGTTTGCAAAGCAGATAATACTGATTATATATTCGGAAAGCTATCTCGGTGCAGTTGATTCATTGTCAATAATCGTGTGGTATACTTCTTTTTCATACATCGGGTCTGTCAACAACATTTTTCTTGTGTGTGAGGGAAAAGAAAAGTATGCACAATGGCTCACTCTTGCAGGCGCGGTATGCAACGTTGCATTGAATTATCTGCTTATTCCGTCATACGGGATTGCAGGTGCCGCATTTGCATCGCTGTCAACACAGATATTGGCAAACTTTATTATTCCTTGCATTCTTAAGCCAATGCGCCCGGCAATGAAATTCATGCTTGAAGGCGTAGTGTTTAAGGATACGCTCACAAAGGAAGAAATCATGTCGTGCAAAAAGAGAATAGTCTCTCTGAAAAATAAAGTTTTCCGTAAAAAATGAAATTAAAGGCGTGTTTGCACGGGAAAAAGCACATTTAACGATTGATAGAATTGAAAAAATTACGCAATAAGAGACGGTGATTGTTACGAAAATAGGAATATTCGGAGGAACGTTCAATCCGATACACAGAATGCACATTAAAATCGCACTGAAAGCTGTTGAGCAGGCAGGGCTTGACAAGGTTATTTTTGTAACAGCCGCATTGCCTCCGCACAAAAACAGTACAGGCATCGTATCGGGAGAACAGCGTCATGAAATGGTGAAGCTTGCAATAAAGGATTATCCGCAATTTGAGGCAAGCTCCATTGAAATAGACAGAAAAGGCAAATCATATACGTATTATACTCTTATGGAGTTCAAGCGCCAATACCACGATGACGAATTGTTTTTTATTGTAGGCGGAGATTCGCTTGCATATCTGCACAAATGGTATAGAGCAGAGGAATTTATGAAGCTGTGCACATTTATCGTATATCCGCGAGATGGTGATTCGGGCGAAAAGCTTGAGCGCGAATGTGATTGGCTGAGAGATAATTACGGTACAAAATGTATTATACTCAATGCGGCAGAGGACAATATTTCATCTACCGAGATACGTAATGTGGTAAATTCAGGCGGTTCGGCGGACGATTTTGTTCCCGATGCTGTGGCTGAGTATATCAAACAGAATAAAATATATATTTCACAGGAGGAAGCATGATGGATAAGTGGGACAAGCGTTTTATGGAAATGGCGTTTCATGTTGCTGAATGGTCAAGCTGTTTTCAGCCCAACAGAAAAGTAGGCGCTATAATTGTCAAGAACAAAAGAATAATTACTACCGGATATAACGGTGCCCCGGAAGGCTACATGAGCTGTAAGGAAAGAGGCGAATGTTTGCGCCGTAAAATGAATATCGCTTCCGGCACGCAACAGGAGTATTGCTACGCTATCCACGCAGAGCAGAACGCAATAGTTCAGGCGGCAAAGCTCGGTAATTCCGTTGACGGCGCGACTATTTATGTAACACATCAGCCTTGCGTTATTTGTACAAAACTGATAATCAACAGCGGAATAAAACGTATAGTGTATAAAAATCCTTATCCCGATGAGCTTGCAATGAGTATTCTTAAGGATACTGATATAATCGTCGAACAGTATACCGATGAACTGTAAAATGGAACCTGAATTTTTTAATTTGACTCCCGAAAATATCGCCGAAGAGCATTTGTGCTGTATTATCCGCACTAAAAAGCCGCATCCCGGTGTTGAAGAAAAGCGTAAATGGCTTTCCGAACGCCTTAATGAAGGTCACGTGTTCAGAAAACTGAATACAAAAGGGTGCTGTTTTATTGAGTATGCGCCTTTGGAGACGGCATGGGTGCCGATAGTCGGCAATAACTTTTACTACATATATTGCCTGTGGGTATCAAGCGACCTTAAAGGTAATGGGTACGGAAAGGCTCTCATGGAGTATTGCATTGAAGATGCAAAGGAAAAGGGTAAGTCCGGAATTTGTATGCTCGGAGCCGATAAACAGAAAAATTGGCTCTCAAATCAGTCTTTTGCGGAGAAATTCGGATTTCAAACCGTTGATACGACAAATAAAGGGTATAAGCTGCTTGCTCTTTCGTTTGACGGAGCACCTGTCAGCTTTGCCGAAAATGCAAAAACAGAGAAAATCGATACTGATGACCTGACAATTTATTATGATATGCAGTGCCCGTTTGTCTGTCAGAAGATTGAGGATATTAAACGCTATTGCACGGATGCAAATGTACCTTTGAATACCGTATGCGTCGATACTCTCCAAAAGGCAAAAAATTTGCCCTGCCCATTTAATAATTGGGCGTTGTTCTATAAGGGAGTATTTCAAACCGTTAATCTGCTCGATGTACCTTCTGTTCAAAAACTTCTGAAAAGATAGTGTGGAGATTTCGGGGCTGCCGCCCCGTACCCCGCGCGGATTTTTTCTCGGGGCTTTGCCCCGAACCCTACAAGCCTTTGAAAAGGCTTGACCGAAACTTTAAAATACTTTGTAGTTGTCCGCAAGCGATGCCTATGGTAGTCATCGCTCGCGGACATTTAATTTTCTTTTCTTTTTTAGTGTAATGTGCAGTATGTTTGCATTTTGCCGTAAAAAAACTAAAAGAGAAACAAAAATTAAATCCTCATCTCCGAAGCCGTACTCTTGGCGAGGAGATGAGGAAGCGCAAAGCATTTTAAAGTTTTCGGGTATGGACGCTTTTTCAAAAGCGTCCAAGAGGGCTAACTCAATCAGTCTCACTCACCGAGGAATGAGGACCGCGTCAGCGGTGGAAGGAATCTTGCACGCCGGTAAATCAATACTGACTTTTTTATCGCACTCTCCTTCAGTCGCCTACGGCGCCAGCTCCCTCCCAGAGGGAGCCTTTTTTCCCCGATATTTGCAAGTAAAACGAATTTCCTACCACAAATTAATCATTGTGAATATTCAATCATACGGCACGCTTTACTTAAAGAGAAACGCAAAGCAAATGGCAATCTGACTCGACGACCACCGGCGAGGCTGATTGCCAACCACAAAGTGTTTTAAAGTTTCGCTCAAGCCTTTTCAAAGGCTTGTAGGGTTCGGGGCAAAGCCCCGAGAAATAACCTCAAGAAAAAACTCAACCTGCCTTAAAGTTATACACAGGCTTCATAACATCGAGGATATCGACGGAATCACCGACAACATCAACAATGGAGTCAAGAGATTTATATGCCATAGGTGCCTCATCCAAAGTTGCCTCATTAACGGATGTAGTATAAATACCCTGCATAGCGGCCTTATAAGCGTCGAGATCAAGTGTTTCTTTTGCCTCGGCACGCGACATGAGCCGTCCGGCGCCATGCGGTGCGGAGAAGTTCCATTCGGGGTTACCGCGTCCTATTGCAATAACAGAGCCATCGCGCATATTTATCGGAATAAGCACTCTTTCTCCATCATGTGCGGCGATTGCGCCTTTACGCAGGATCATTTCTTTTGTATCGATATAATTGTGTACGGTATGAAAAGCATCTGTTGCACTCATGCCTGTACGATTGAGAATGATCTCAGCCATTTTCTCACGGCTTTGGCGTGCGAACTGCTGGCAAATTTCAACGTCATGGAGATAGTCATCAAGGTACGTGCCGTAAAGCCAGCATATATCTTCGGGGGTATCGAGAACTTGTGTTTCAAAGTTATATTTAAGTTCCGCAAGTGCGGACTGAATTTCGGTTCTGCGGCCTTCGGCTTTATATGTTCTGATAATATCATCTTTCTTTTTAAAATATTCCTCTTTGCCCATATGCAGGTCGATTGCGAGCTGTTGATATATTTCGGCAACCTGCTTGCCGAGGTTACGACTTCCCGAGTGTATGATAAGATAGTAAGTACCGTTTGATGCTTTGTCGATCTCGATAAAATGGTTGCCGCCGCTGAGAGTCCCGAGAGAACGCTCAAGACGTCTGGAATCGTGCAGAGAACGGAAGCATCTGAGTGCGGTCAGGTCAAAACGCTCGATTCTACCTTCCCAGACATTCATTCCCGACGGAATGAAGTGGCAAGCCTCATCGATACGCTCGAAATTCATATCGGTTTCGGCAAGCTTTACGGTATACATTCCGCAACCTATATCAACGCCTACAACATTGGGGCAAACTTTGTCTTTTACCGTCATTGTTGTTCCTATCGTACAGCCCTTGCCGGCGTGTACATCGGGCATGATACGTATCTTTGAATTTTCGGTAAGAGCATAGTCGCACATTCTCCGTATTTGCTCGATAGCCGTTTCCTCAACAACAGTCGCATAACAAATTGCGGTATTGATTTTCCCTTTTATTTCAAACATATCTTTCACCTTCCTGTGTTTTGATTTATAAAAGCAATATTTCGTATCCTTGTGATGTTATTATACGGCTTATTGAATGGAAAATCACGGAAAAAAAGCTGCGAACTCATAAAAGTCCGCAGTTTTTTTGGCTTTGGAGCCGTTCTTTAATCAGTTGCACAAAAGCTTCAGGCTCGGTAACCTTTATAAAAGGTCCGAAAGAAAGTATACGTATAAGAATCTCCGTCTCGTCGCTTTGGTAGTACTTGAGCGTTATTCTGTATTTGTTTTTGTCTATACGCTCTGCCTGTTTTTCCAGGTGCGCAAAATGCAGCATTGCTCTTTCAAGGGCATTTCTTTCGTTTTCAAGTTCAAATGAAACAGTGCATATTTCGTCCGACCTTGGAATGGGAGAGAGTTTTTTGTTGACGTTACAGTAGTCGCAAGACTCGATTTTGGCAAGATTGAATTGCCCAAATCTGCACCCTGCGGCAATAAGACGGAATTTGTCGTCTTTCTCGGAATATTCCAATCGTTCGGAAATAAGGCTGAGACGATTCTGCCTGCCGTTGCGTGATGTGAATACGATAACGATAGGACGCTTTGTTTTGATTGCGTTCAGAATAAGCCTGAATTTTTTAATATATATTTCGCTTTCAAATGGGTCGCCGTTGCTGTATTTGTCATAAAGCTTATAATCATCGGGAGTAAAAAGCGGTTCAACATCGTCAAGCCCGGGAATCGACATATCGAATAAGCGTATCCTCGGGTCTGACAGTATCGCTTTGAGCCATTGCTTTTGCAAATTTGTCAAGGGCATTGTAGGTGTATGCTTCAAGGGCGTTGTGAAATCCTTTTTGAGCAGCTGCCATTTCTCATTTTTAAGTGAAGAGATTATTGTCAAAGCGCTTTCCGAGAATGCGCTCTCGACGACTTTCTCTCTGACGGATTGTTCTGTGGCATTTTCTTTTACCGCCGCATCGAGAATGTGAGAAACGGCGTTGTAATAAGCGGAATAAAGCTCGCTGAATATCATTTTTCATCACCTCCGTCAAGCCCGTAAAGAGCGTACATATCTCTGATGTCATTTTTGAACTGCTCTTCGATCAATCGGTCGGAAAAATTAAGCTTGGTTATTCTGCAAATGAACGTTCTTATCCACGGTATAACCTCGCTTGTATCGAATACGTCCGCATAAAACCGATAATGCGTTTCGTCTGTTTTTTCAACGGTTCCGCATCTCTTTTCTCTTTCGAGGCGCTCAACGATATATTGTTCATCATCGCGGACAAAAACGGTAAATTCCACGTGCTCAAGCTTTCTTGTGTTAAAATTGCAATTAACGCCCCACATATGCTTTTCAAGCTGTGCGAATGTTTTTTGCAAATCATCGTATTTGTCGTAGACTTCGCCGATTACAATATCAGACAAATAATCGAGACGGTATGAGTATATGTGCTTTGACTTAAGTGAGAATGCAATCAGATTTTGCCTGCCGTTTTGAACGCTGATATATATTTTCAGCGGTACAACTTCAATGTTTTGCGGGGCTCTGTTATGCTTCCCGATATTTACGGCAAAAATCTTGCGCTTTGAATGTATCGCACAAAAGAGCATTGCCAGAACATCACTGTCCATTGTACCTGTGATGTAGTGGTGCTTGAATGAAAAAGGCGAGTCATGATTTTCGACTTTGTCCAAAAGAAAAGAGCCTATCACACCGCACGGAGCCGCTTCGCTGAAATAATCGAGCGCGTCAACAGCTGATGAGAGGTCTGTTGATTCGGCGCGGCTGTAATACACATTCTTGCCTTGCTTTTCGGAAATTATGATCCCTTCATTGCAGTATTCTTTCAGCTTTTTGCGGAGGGTGGATTCGTCAAACATCATTGGCTTCTCAAAAGCGCTCAGGTAATTGTTGTCAATCTCAGTCATTAATTCGCCGGCAGTCTTTTTGATGCCCGGGGTATGTAAAATATCAAAAAGAATAAAATGCAGCGTTATATCGCCGTCTGTAAAGCTTTTCGCTTTCCATGACTTATAAAGCGGATTGTGCTTTTCGGCACGGCTGTCAATGGAAAGAAATACGTTTTTCCCGTCGGGCGTTCGGACAAAACGCATATAATTGCCGAGCCAGCTTTCAATACGCCGCCGCTCGTCATCATAAGAGCGCGAACTCTTTTTGTCGTATTCGTCACGGCTCTTGAATCCGTACACGTAGAACTCACGCATATATGCACGAATTTTCTCATAATTTTTGATAAGCTCGCTGTATGATGACATATTTAATCCTCCTTATATGATAAGCATATCATCGCATTGCTGTTTTGTCAAGCAAAATTCGATTTTTTAATAATAAAACACCGCAAAAGACAGCACAATAATATATCGACTCGAAATTGTATTGTTAATTTGTAATTTTTACAAAAAACAGACTTGAAAATTCAAAAAAGCACGAATATTGCGTGCTATTTATTATTACCGCGTACGATTCGGTGTTTAATAATTGTCATTTGAAAGGTCAATAATAGTGTTGTTGATGAATATGGTTTTCATCAAAAATAACCGGATATATTTTCGGAGAAAGGATAGATTTGGAATATAAATCGCGGATATGAATTGGTAAAGAATGGAATAAAAAAGAGTCTTTCTGTTTTTATGCTTTTAATGATGATGCTTTCTGTCAGCTTTTCACCTGCGGCTGAATTAATCTCTGCTCCTGCGGCAGGCACATTATCGGAGCAGGCGTGCAATGCTTCGGCTGAGTACAACGGAAACGTCAGTCTGAACGGAAGCTTGAAATGTACTGAAGCCGTTAAAATCAAGAACGCCGAAAACAATACAATAAAAAGCGTTCTTGTTGCAGGCTCAAGCGTCGGTATAGTTATGATGACAGACGGGCTGGTTGTAACAAAGGTTACCGAGGTAAAAAGCAACGGCACGAGATTTTATCCTGCTGCAGACGAGGGAATAAGACCGGGAGATATTCTTGTCGAATTTAACGGAGTGAAAATAGAAAGCGCGGAGCATATCGCCGAGCTTACAAAATCAAACGCATCAAATAAGGCACAGATCAAATATAAACGCGGAAACGAAATTTATACGGCAAATATAACGCCGATACTTGATTCGGACAGCTCGGAGTATAAGCTTGGATTGCTTGTTAAAGACAGCACATCCGGAATAGGCACTCTGACTTTTGTGAACCCGACAAATAATGTTTACGCTTCACTCGGTCATGCAATAACGGATGCAGGTACAGGTCTTGTTATGCCTGTACGCGAGGGAAAAATTATGAACGCCATAATAAATAAAGTGGTAAAAGGCAAGCAAGGCACGCCGGGAGAATTGCAGGGAAGCTTCAGCTTGAGAAATTCGGTCGGAAGCGTTGCGTCAAACAACGAATTCGGGATTTACGGCAAGCTGGAGACCACGGATATTTTATCCTCAATGACTCTGATGCCTGTCGGGAACCGGGACAGTATACGTATCGGTGATGCAAAGATATTATGTACTGTTGATGATTCCGGACCGCAGTATTTTGATATTAAGATAAGCAAAATAAACAGTCAGAATTCACGGGCAAGCAAAGGACTCGTAATAGAAGTAACCGACGAACGTCTGCTTCAAATTACGGGAGGAATAGTTCAGGGCATGAGCGGAAGCCCTATAATACAAAACGGTTGTATTGTCGGGGCGGTAACGCACGTAATGATAAACAATCCGAAAAAGGGCTACGGAGTTTTCATTGATTGGATGCTTGAGGAAACAAATTCGGCAGCATGATTGGATAAATTGCAATATAAGACAGAAATTATGCGAACGTATTAAAGAATTATATGCCGGGAGGTCAGCATTCGTGCGGACTTCTCGGCATAAATCAATCAACAGGTAAAAAATTGCTCAAATTTGATTTGTTATATTGAGTTGTTTATTACATTGTTTTCAAAATATAACATTTGAAAATAACACTCAATTTACAAAATAACATCACATTTCACATATTGCGATTAACATACATAAAAACGCGATTTCAACGCAAAAATCACGATGAATAAAAATCGGAAAAATTCAGAAATTTGTTGATAAAACGATTGACAAACAATTCTTCATGTTATATAATAAAAGCGAAAGGGGGGAAGCATGATGAATAAAAAAATATCAAAGAAAAATTTGATTTTAATTTCCTCAATAAGTGTTTTGGCTGTTGTCATTTTGGTTGTAGGCTGTATTCATCTTTTTGATTCGGCAAGTTCTAATGAAAAGACAGAAGACGCGGATTCAAGCGTGGTGACGGATTACTCTGAATACGCAAGATTAGAGAAGCTCGGCAAGTTGATTGAATTTCATAAAATTGAGCCGACAGACAGTGAAGAAGACAGGATAATGAAAGAAAACATGAATTATAATGCGAACATCGGTGCGATTCAGCGTTCTTTCAGAGTATATTATTTTCTTTCTGTAAATTATGGAGACATATATTGGAGAACTTCTGTTATTACCGATGATGAGGTGGATATACAGTATATGGAGTTAATGATCAAGGCTTTGGAAGAAGGCATGGTGAATGAGAATTTCGTTACCTTTGAAAACGTTCGCGATTTAATAAATTATATTTATTGTAAGCAGGATTTGCTTGATGCGGATATGCTTCGCAGATTTGCCGTTGTCGGAGATTTTTATAAGGCTAAATACGGAGTATAATTGATTGTGCTTCCTGATATTTGAATAGGGGAGTGTTATATGAATAAAAAAGCAAAAATTATATTGAGTGTGGTTATATTGCTTGCGTTGGGAATAACTGCATCGACAGTAATATACAACGAAATTCAGTACAATAAGAGCGAGTACATATTATACACAACGGTAGACAATCATGATGTAACATTGTCAGTTCCAAAAGGAAGCAAGTTTATAGGCGAGCAGGGCTTGGGCGGTTTTAAATTTAAGACGCGTAATACTCAGGAAGAGGTAGAATCATTTTACAAGTCATATTTGGATTCTTTGCCGACAGTGATCTATAAGGATGGAAAAAGTACAGCGCATTATGATGAATCACGTAACATTATAATACGTGACCTATCTTTCCAAACATCAAAAGGAGCTTTATTTTTTGTTGTTGAATGTGAATGTATGATTCCGGGAAAACCTAATTCCGATTGGACGTTGAATTAAAATACATATACTTTACAATAAAAAACAATCGCACATCATTCGTGAGTGCGATTGTTTTTGTTATTAATTTTAAATTGCTTTGTTAATTCTGCTTGCCTATCTTTAATTCAATTACTGCCATACCCATATTCGTCTGTATTTAATTCGTCATTGTAGGGCGGGGGCTTGCTCTCGCCGCCTCGCTTTCTAAAATCAAAATAACATGGATGTGGTTTGGCATAATTACATATTGATTAAACGATAAATATTCATATCGGTCTTCGAGCGATAATAGCCGTTGCTCTGCAATATTTCTAAATAATATATTTTACGATTTCCTCATAATCCTCTCTGCCTCGGATTATATGCTCAAACAGTATCTGTTATCGTAGGGCGGGGGCTTGCTCCCGCCGCCTCTCTAAAATCAAGACAACATGGATATGGTTTGGCATAATTACATATTGATAAACCGATAAATATGAATATCGGTCTTCGAACGATAATAGCTTGCTTCGGCGGGAGCAAGCCCCCGCCCTACGATGCGAGATAACACACGCCTTCTGTTTTGCATACATATCGTTACAAAATATGCACCTGTTGGACTGCTTTATCCGTTTTCATCATCCAAAACATTATAATACAAATCGGCAGAGAAAATAATATCTCTGCCGATATTTTTGTGCTTGCAAATCTTCCGTTAAATACGGTAAAAATGATGTTGTTTTATTAATTCTGCTTGCCTATCTTTAATTCAATTACTGCCATGCCGCCTGCTTCAAGGTTTATAGACATTGTTTTGTCGGACAGAGTTACATCATGCCCGTTGTAAATATCTTCGGCACTGACAACGGAATAATTGCCTGTGTATGTAATTTCAAGCTCGACAGATTTTGTTTCGTCTACAACCGTTGGCTGGTTGACACCCTTATAAACGCCGTCGTTGTTGAATACACAAAGATACAGCGCGCCGTCTTTTACCGTAACGGTGTAGCCGATGTCATTGGAAAATGTGAAAGGCATATATCTTGCATGAAGCTCGTCAAGAATAGTCTTGAGGCCGCCCAATTGCCAATCGCCCGACATCTGCATTTTCATGTTGCCGTCCTTATCTTTGTACATATCAAAGCGTCCGCCATTGCCGTATATCATGAAAGCACCGTTCCCGTAAGCTACTTCTTTGTATGGTTGCTGTTCAAGGTCGGGGAACTCAATGCCGTTTTTCTCGAACTGTTCGAGATAAGCCGTGTTAAGTACAAGTGTTCCGCCGTTTTTAACGTAATCGGTGTACATTTTCAGCTCGTCGTCGGAAAGAATTATGTTTCCGGTGAATATGAGTACGGGATATGTTTCGAGCAGTTCATATGATGCGTCCTGAAGCAACAGATCAAACGAATCACCGTATTTTGTGTTTGCCATAACGCTTGATTCATCTTTGCCCGTGCCTTCTAACGTTCCCGGCCAAATGTAGTCATTGAAAATGTTATATGTGAATATGTCGGGTTCATCACATAAGAATGTTTCAAACACTTTGTCTGCGCCTGACATACCCATGCCGTGATATTTATCGAGAATAACAGCATAAGGCGTATATGTCGTTCCAATGTCGTAATACTTACTTGTGAATGCGTAAAGCTTCTGGCAAAGCTCACCGTAAGGCGTGATATTGCCCTGGCTGTCATATGCTATATATTGACCGCCCTCTGCTATTGTCGCATCGGCGCCCGCCATGAATGACAAAAGGAAACTGCGTTCCATGAGATTGAGCGAATGACCGCCGTTAACGGAGCTGTTTTCGCCCCATACAAGATTGCTGTCTCTGTAATCAAGTATGTAACCGCCGTACCATTGCGAGAAGTCAACAAACCAAGTTGCGTCGTATTGTTTTGCGGCGCCTCTGTTCATTGCAAGCCTGAGCTGGTACGATGACATTCCTTCGCCAATTTCAGTGCCGATATTTTCATATCCTACCATGCCTGCATAGTGATGCCACGGATAATGACCGTTCATCGACGTGTAAGGCAATGAACCGTTATCCTTTGATTTATAATGGTTATTCAGGAATGCAATGATTTTTTCTATGGCTTCTTCGCGTGTTTTGGGAGCATTTTCACCTGTGAATTTTGAATCCACAACCAAATCGCTTCCGCCTATCTGAATCTCGCCGTCAAGATGAATCATAGCATATGCCCATTCGCCGGCAGAGGATTTTTGATGCAGAAAATCTCCGCCGAAATTATTATAGTTTACACCTAAGGCATCTTCAATGATTTTGTTTGAATGGTATTCAACAATAAACTGAAATCTGTCGTCAAGCAAAGCTCTTCCGTTCCAAAGCTCGGCATTCTTGATAAGCTCGCTTGCGTAAAATGCTTTTTCCTCCGGAGTCGGGGTTGGAGTGGGAGTTGCGTCCTCCGGTGTGGGCGTCGCACTGCACCCGGCTGTGACAAGCATCAGTGCCGTGAGCGCCGCGGCAATTATTTTTTTAGTCATAATACCCTCCTTAAAAGTATAATCTATATATTATTTTACCATAAAAT
>CAMEIT010000020.1 GCA_945918795.1 uncultured Clostridia bacterium
GATAGCAACAGCACCACTGCAGTTTGCATTTTCCTTTGGAATAATACAGGCAGTAATGGCAGTCGCAATCTTCTTTTTTATATATGTAGGCGATCCGAAACACCTTCTTTCTCAGACATAGAAATTTAACAAAGTTTTTTGAGAAAAAACGAAAAAAGGGCGGCTTTCGGAGAGAAAAACTCTCTGAAAACCGCCCTAAAATAGCGTTCCACCAGTCCGATTCCGTGCAGTAGGTCGAAATCGGCTAAAAATATCTTTTTGTTTTGAGACTTTTTGAGGCATGAAAAAAGCCCGAAATTCCTTGTAGAATCGGGCTTTTTGCCTCAAATATCTTTTAAGAGGCTTATACATGGAGGCGGCACCCAGAATCGAACTGGGGATGAGGGTTTTGCAGACCCGAGCCTTACCGCTTGGCTATGCCGCCGAATGTGGAGCGGAAGACGAGATTCGAACTCGCGATTTCCACCTTGGCAAGGTGGCACTCTACCACTGAGTCACTCCCGCACAGCCACATCAATAATGCATTAGAATTATACAACAATATTTGTATTTTGTCAATACCTTGTTTGAAAAAAAGCGACCGAAAATGCGGCAGTGAATTCCCATACTAACCTCCGCTTTATTTGCCACTGCGAAATTTACTTTGGAAATTCACCGGATTCAATGCGACATTTTGATTTGTTTATCAGTGGCTTGAACGATTGGCAAAAACATGTTATAATAAATAAAAACGGGAAGCGGAGCAGAGAATGGAATTTTCATTTGAATCGTTTGTTTACGGGAGCTTTGACTATGACGCTGTGACAGAAACGCACAGCTGTATATGGCTGCGAGAAGAAAAAATGGATATCGGCGGCGGAAGAATTTCAGTCTTTGATATTGATAAACTGAAAGATTATCCCGATGCGGACGTTGTGACGATTTCGGGCTTGCATCAAGACACATTTGAATATTTTATAAAAACATACGGCAAGCAGCTGAGAGCGATTCGTTTCTTTAAGAATAAGTTTATTGAAGATCTGTCTTTGCTCGGCACGTTGCCGCAACTTGAGTATGTTTATTTTTTCGCAAATCAAAGAGTCACCGCTCTTTGGGATATGACGGAAAATGAGTCTTTGACAGGGCTTTGCATAGAAGACTTCTCGCGCTTGTCTTCTATCAAGGGAATTGAGCGTGCTCCGATACTTAAGGAATTCAGAATCGGAAACGCTATTTGGAGTAAAATGGTTGTTGATAGTCTGATGCCGCTCGCAAACACAGGCGTAGAAAGGCTCTCTTTTACGGGGCATGCAATTGCGGATAACGATTTATCTTTTCTCGAGCAACTTCCGCACCTGAAAGTGTTTGATTTTGACGCAAATTTGTTCACGACGGAACAGGTTGCGTGGATCGTTGCAAACTTTCCGCAGGTTGAAGGCTTTGCTTTGAAACCAAAGTATGACTGCGAACTGCTTGAATCAAATGAAAATCCGGTGGATGTACCCGGTGTAATAATTGTCGGGAAGCGCAAACCGGCTTTGAAAGTAAAAGGAAACGAAGGAAAAATTGAGAAATATGTTCAGGCTTTTGAGGCTTTGAAGAAAAAATATAAAGGTGTTCCGTATCGGGATGCTTTCCGGTTCTGACAAGCAGGCATCTTTTTAGATCATAACAGTCATGTATAATTTTCTAAAAAGATATTAGGGACAAAAGCTCGGAATCTATCAAAGTTTACGGCACTTTTTCTTTGCAAATCAAGTTTTGAAATTATACTACCAATGTAAGGAGGAGAGCAAATGGAAATAAACATACAAGGAAACGTTTTCGATATTGAGTTTGAAAAGACAAAAGAATACTACCAAACTCATTGTTTATGCGATTGCCCGAACTGCCGAAATTTTTACTTACAGGTAAGCGATAGACTTCCGTTGTTAACGTCATTCCTCGTTGATTTCGGTGTTTCTGTTGACCGCCCCGATGAGCTTGCGAGCATAGAACTCAACCATGAAATACAATATCTTTTTGCAGCTTATACTGTCTGCGGAAAAATTCGGGATTGTATAAATAAAAAAATACAATTGCAAGAGGATGGCTTGTGTCTTGATATTGTTTTTGATGACCATTACATTCCAAACGAGCAAAGCGGCGAATATTTTGTTATTGGAATTTATAACATTACTTTACCGTGGCGATTGGACGAACCTTTTCCGGTTGTTCGTAAAAACATTTTTTGACAGAATCAAATCGTTGTTTACAAAAAAGTGAATACCATTTTTAAGACCATAACAGCCAATCTTCCTGCCTTAAACTTCCGTTGATTTCACCCTGCTGTGCGGAACGCGACCGGTGAAGTTTTTACATAACTTATGATATAATTTGACAGACAGATTGGAATTTACCGAGGAGGGAAAAATGAAAAAATATGTATCCATTGCAACAAAATACTTGGCAATATTATGTATAATCTGTATTGCTGTATTGCTGTCTGGCGTCGTTTTGATAATTGTCGGTTCTGAGAATATTTCATTACAAATCGGATTGACGGTATTTGGGGGAATGTTCAGTCCTTTATTTCTCATCAGTTATTTTGCTGACAGAAGTCGTACTTTGATGATTGATTCAGACATGGTTATTTTTCCGAGAGGTGCAATTGTTAACGGGAAATTGACTTTCAAAAAAACCGTTGTAAAGCTTGATGAAATCAGTTCCGTTGAAAGCAAGTTACATAAAGGGGATAAAATTTTAACAGGGGATTGCTATTTTCACACATTAAAATTGAAAGACGGTACAAAAATTACTGTTACGCTTTACTCTTACGGAAAAGAAGCAGAAAAGGAAATATTGGAATTTATCAAAAATTCTGTTTTGTAAACTCCGGTTTTAAAACTTCCGTTGATTTCGTCCTGCTGTGCAAAACCAATCGGAGTGTTGCGTTTAGACTTGCTTATTGATATAATATTTATATCGACAAATCGGAATTTTTATATGTGTTGTTTTGATAAGGCTCGAGAATAAAGAATGAGGGAGTTAATTTTATGGGACTGTTTGATTTTTTAAGGGAAAAGAGAGTTGAACAAACGGAAAAACAACTGAAATTGAATGAAATGTGGAAATTGTGGGAGGAAGAGAAGGCAGCTTCGCCATATGCAGAACTGATGACTTATCAAAGTGAAGTCAATAATGGCGGACACTCACAATATTTTACCAATGTTTCAAAAACAAAAGACTTGCAAAAAGAAATGTTGTCATTGGAAGCTGTTTTGCCGACACCGTTCAAGAGAACGCTTCAAAGAGCATATGAGGCATATTTGTCTTTAGAAGAAAGTGATAATGAAAAAGCGGAAGGAATTTTAGAGCAGTGTGACGAGATGTTTTATGAAAGTGAAGAAGAAATTAATCGTATATTAGAAGAATACGCCGCAAAAATCGAATTATAATCATCTGACGGGAAAAAACGGGCTTGCCGAGCAAATTTCAAGCAGTGAATTTGATTTTTTACACCTCAAAAATATCATCGGGCGCCTTTCGTTTTGGCGAGAACAACTATATGGTCGGAGTAATCTCCATTCTGCGAGTGAGCCTTGACACCTCGGCTCTTTTATGCTATACTGAAATACAAAGGGGGTATAACTATGAAGAAATTTATATTTAAGGTTATTTCTGTTATTCTTGTTATTTCTTTTGCTTTTATACTTTGCTCTTGTTCGATTATTCCTCCCAAATACTGCACGAAACACATAGGGAAGAAAGAATGTACGATATGCGGCTTAAATTATTTCGACGAGCTGTCATCCACAATAAAAAACAGGGCAACTTCCGTTGAGGACGGAGAGTACGAGTTTGAAGCTTCGACTGATACGGTAGATTGCATTATAGATTATGTTTCCGACGAAGATACGGTTCATATTATTCTCCTTTTCAAAACCGATGATAATATGATATTTGCTGTTTTCTTGCTTTCAATGAAGTCAACGACAGGGACTATATATGGTTGGGCATTATCTTCAAATGATAAAATGGCAAATGGTACATTTAAGGCTGAAGATGTCTCGGACCTTGTATTCAGACCCGATATAGATAATAATCAATTTACAGAGGAAGAATTTTCGTCACTGAATTATTTTTACGAATATTCCATATCTTTCTGTTTAGATGTTTTGCACGCTATTTTGTCGGACAATAAAAATAATTTGAAAATATCCGATCTGGGATTTGTAAATTATTCGCCGAGCGTATGATTATCAATTGGCATCTTGTTCTCAAGATGAGCCGTTTTACAAAACGTCTTATTACAAGTTCGTGAACGGATGAAATTATAATTTTGAATAATTGCCATGCCGGGACAACAGGGCGAGATACCTTTGATTACCGATTTTTGTTTTCCAAAGAAGAATATTGTATTTAATGCCGCAGGCAATATAAGCGGTATAAGAGATAAAACAAAGTGAAAAGAGGTGGGATTGTATGGCATCCAACTATTTTGTCAGATCAAATAAAAAATTTCATTTCCTCATAACACCCGATGAATTGCGAACCGTATTGAGTGACGTGCATTTTGTCGTGGATAATACGGGAGTAAGAGGATATACAGAGAGTGATCCGAGCGTATTCCTAAATAAATATGAAGAATTGTATAAAAGACTCGCGAATGGCGACAAATTGATATGGGAATATGATTATGCAATTATAAACCTTTCAACGGGAATAACCCGCTTCCTTGAAAACATACAATACACCCCTTCAACAGGGCTGAGTATTCCAGGCTTCATAGAGCCGCGTGCCGACATTGAACCGTTTGGCTTCTTTATGATGAAAAACGGTCAGTTATCAACTGCCTTTTATATAGGGCAAATCGCAGAGAATACTATCGGCTTGCGTTTGTGTTTCCCCTCAAAGGTTGAATATGAAGTGACTACGGACAAGCACCAAGCCGGAATTGTAATGTGCGACGACCTTGATGATAATAAGACATATCAAGAAATTGTTGAGAGAATTAAGGCAATTACCAAACCTCTTAATTTGATGATACAAAACAAAAAATACCGCACGGCTGTCAGAGTCAGCGAACAGGCAAAACGGGATTTGGCAAGCTTCTATTTCTGCAAGAGCAGCGGAAGTGCTGTGATGGGGCAATATGGCAAATGAAGCCGACTAAAACCAATCAAGCACAAAACAATATCATTTGGGAAAACAAAATAAAAGGGGAAATATTTATGAATGTATCAACATATGAATTTAAATACAGCCTATTCGGCAAAAGAGTTCAAATGTTCCATGAAGGCAGAATGGCATTGTAATTGAAAAAGAATCAAAAGTAATATGCGTCTACGGAACAAACAGTTCAAACAGCAAAATTCTGTGTGCTGTTCCTCTGTGTCACCCGAAATATCTTAAAGGCATGACTTATAAGGTTGCTTTTCGGGATAATAATACTGCGGTGGTTTCTGTCGGAGATATTATGATTTACATTGATTTTGAATCCCGAAAATGCTCCAACAACAAAGGATTAAAGAATTTCGGCTCCGATAAATGGGGAGAAGACATTTCGGTTGCTTGGGACGATGCTTTTGTTAAACAGTAATTTTTCACACATAAAATTTATTTATGTCTGAAAGCGGAGGAAAAGTAATGGAGACTTCAGAAAGGGAGATCGCCTTTAAAAAGTTCAACGAGAATCTATATGAGCAAATGACACACAAGCAGCTTGTCGGGCATTTTTTTCTTGATAAAGGTTGGATTCATTGGCATATTTCGGATTATGTCATTACAATCGGGCAGGATTATATAGGTATCGGTAAAAGGGCTACGAATAGTTCTTTACAGTTGTTTGATATTACCCATTGGCATCCCGAAGACGATGAAATTCTTGATGATATATGTTTGATTGGCACAAAAGGCAATGTTACAGTCGTACATGACGGCTTGCTTGTCAAAACGGTTTTATACTCCGGTCCCCGAGATGCTTGCCCTGTAAAGAGAAAGTGGTTATTCGGTAAATATTATTATATATACGCTGATTGATCGTTTGATATACCGATTTTTAAGAAGCATATACTCAAAAAAGCACCGTTCAAGGGTGCTTTTTTATGAAATCAGACAAGGGAAATACGCATCGGAAAATCAAACAAAACGATCAAGATCGGCGAATACAGGTTTGTCATCTGTATCGAGAATGACTTTTGAATTTTTGTTTGTCGTGTAATTTTTATTTGTCGGCACCATACCGTTAAATGACCGAACAAGCAGTCAATTTACCGGGTGCTTACGAGTGAATGTCTTTTACTGTGTATTTCAAATACGCTGCCGTTATCCCGACGATACATAACATCATGCCGACAGTCACCATTGCTCCGTCAAGGCTTCCGCTTGATATGATGTCTGCTCCCTCACAATATCCAAACGGCGTGATGTACTTCAGAAAATCCGCAACCTCGGCTATATTTGCAATCAGATTCAAAAAATACATCATCACTGCAATTCCGAGTCCTATGCCTATGCTGCCTTTGCATAAGAATGCCGAAATGCCAAAGCAAATCCCCGCAAGCTCGATCTGGAGCAGGAAATATGCAATGTGCATCAGAGTTATTTCCTTTAACGGAATCTCCTCGCCGATAGAGGCAATGGATGCAACAGAAAGAGCGTATATAATTATGTTCATAGCTGTAATCTGAATCAGCACGGCAATAAGCTTTTCGGTGATGATCCTGATGCGACTTACAGGGTGCGTCAGCAGAAACTCCGCAGTTCTTTCCTTTTCCTCTTTGCTGAGTATGCCAACAGCGCAAATAGCCGCATAAAATGCACCGCCAAGCCCCAAAATATTGCCGCATTCAACAGCATAAAAACCTATAAGTGTTCCGAAGTTCAAGCGGTCCATACCGAATGCCTCACTGAAAGAGCCCATAGATGCAAATATGTCATTTATGCCGTCCATTTGTCCTTTCATTTCGGGGAAGAGAAAAATGCAGATTGCAAGAAGAAAACCAATGGAAGCCGTCCATATCAAAAACGAAGCCTTGCCTTGCTTCAGCTCGTGTTTTACAAGTGTCATACCGTTTCACCGTCCTTTTCATAGTAATGCAAAAATACCTCTTCAAGATCGGGCTCTGTAACCGTAAGATCATTTACCTGCCCGGATGAGAGTGCTTCAAGCAAGCTGTTCATATTTCCGCTGTAAAGAAAGCTTACGGAATCCTGTGTACTTTTTATATCCCGAATGCCGTAAAGCCGATCAAGCTCAACCGCACCGTGAACGGTAACGCGCTTTGTGCTCGTTTTGGCAAGCACCTCAACGCTGTCGCAGGCAATTATTTTTCCGTCGCGGATTATTGCGGCGCGTGTGCAGTTGCGTTGCACCTCGGAGAGCACATGGCTTGAAAGGAATATTGTCGTGCCGTTTGTATTTCGCTCTTTGAGAATCTCGAAAAATTCTTTTTGCATGAGTGGGTCGAGGCCTCCTGTCGGCTCATCGAGAATGAGCAAATCGGGATTGCTTTGCAGTGCGCAAACAATTGCAACCTTTTTTCTGTTGCCGAACGACAGGTCATCCACCTTGCGCGATGTGTCAAGCTGCAAGCGTTCACAGAGCGTTTTTGCTTCTTCGGTACAGTCCTTTTTCCTGAGGTCGGCAGACAGCCTCAGAATATCTTTTACTTTCATGCCGCGGTAAAAGATTGCTTCCGACGGGAGATAGCCGATATTCTGCAAAATCGATTCCTTTTGCGTTGTGATATTCTTCCCGAAAATTTCGGCACTGCCCGATGTAGGTGAGATCAGCCCGAGCAATGTGCGGATAGTCGTGGATTTTCCGGCACCGTTTGGACCTATAAAACCGAAAAATTCGCCCTCGGCCACCGTCATGTCAAGGTCAACGATGCCTCTTGCCTTGCCGTAGGTTTTTGTAAGTCTTGCTGTTTTGATAATATCCATATTTCTTTACTCCTTTCTCAGATATACGCTCTTCCAAAAGCTCATCAGCTTTGAAAAGTCCTTTTCCATTTGTTCCATATTCACACTGCCGCGCTGAACCATTTCCAAAAGATAGCCCTCGGATGCCCAATACATATCCTTGCACATCATTGCAATATCCAATCCGGGAATAAACTGTTCCGGGTCCATGTTCAGCAGTGTTTTATCCGCTTTCAGGTTGAAGTACTTGTGATAGCTTGCCTGAACTGCGGCGGAAATTTCCACATCCTTTTCGTAAAATGCCTTGATCGTAAAGCTTGCCATGTCGGGGTACAAGCGGATAATTTCCATTTTTGCACGCATACCTCGCTCCATGCTCTCAAACAGATTTTTCTGTCCGTAGCAATTATACTCAGTCAGATATTCTATTGTAGTTTCGGCGCATTTGTCCCAAAGAAACATATACAGCTCTTTTTTGTTGCGGAAATAATGAAAGAGTAGGGATTTACTTATGCCTGCCGCATCGGCAATCTCGCTCATGGGACTGTTTTTGTAGGAATTTTGCGAAAATACACGATAACCTGCATTGATTATCGCCTGTTGCTTTTCTTTGGGCAATGCAAAGAATCTTTCATTCATAATCAAACCTCCGTTAACCGATTCGGTCAATACTATTATAAATCCATTGACCGATTTTGAGAAGACCCTTTTTGAAAATTATCGGGCAAATGTCCGACAACATTTATTTTACATGACAGTCGGCACAAAGCAAAATATTGAATTACAGACGGGAAAATGATATAATAAGCTTATTGCAAATCGAAATTTCGCAAAATCGGAACAGTACGATAAAAGAAAGCTCTTAAAGAGAGGCACATTTATGAAACGGATAATCAAAAAAGTATTTCCGCAAACAATACCTGTTATGGCAGGATATATATCTTTGGGAATCGCATTCGGCTTGCTGTTGCAATCAATAGGCTACGGTCCTGTCTGGGCATTTCTGATGAGCCTGTTCATATATGCAGGCTCGGCTCAGTTTTTGGCAGTGGAGCTGTTGGCGGCAGGTGCAACGTTGACACATATTGCCTTGCTGACCTTTTTGTTGAATTTCAGGCATTTGTTTTACGGCTTGTCAATGATAGAAAAATATAGGAGCACGGGAATAGGGAAGATATATTTGATATTCGGGCTGACGGATGAAACATATGCACTTTTGACAGGCTACAAAACACCGGAGGGCTTGAGTGATAAAAGCAATTTTTTCGCAGTGACGCTGATGAATCACTTATATTGGATCTTGGGTTCTGTCATAGGCTCTGTTGCGGGAAGTATAATACCGTTTGATTTGACGGGCATTGATTTTGCAATGACAGCTCTTTTTGCGGTGCTCGTTGTTGAGCAATGGAAAACAAATAAAAATCATATTCCGGCAATATCGGGTTTTGTAATAACGGTTGCCGCACTGTTTATTTTCGGAGCGGACAATTTTTTGATACCGGCACTTATTGTTATGTCGGTTGCACTGCTGTTTATGAAAGGCACTTTAAGCAGGGAGAAGAGCAATGAATGATAAATATATAATTACGGTGATTGCAGTAATGGCGGCTGTAACAATATTGCTCAGATTCCTGCCGTTTGTTATATTTGACCACGGCAAGCAATTGCCGAAATGGATTTCTTATTTGGGGAAAGTATTACCGCCGGCAATAATGAGTATGCTTTTGGTATATTGCTTAAGTAACATAAATTTTGTTGCGGGGAATCACGGAATACCGGAATTGATATGTGTGGGAGTTGCAATGCTGATACATAGTTGGAAGCGGAACACTTTGTTGAGCATAGGTG
This sequence comes from uncultured Clostridia bacterium, assembly GCA_945918795.1. Lineage (GTDB taxonomy): Bacteria > Bacillota > Clostridia > HGM11327 > HGM11327 > SIG351. Next base: position 9,736 of record CAMEIT010000020.1, read on the forward strand.
TGAGTACGATATTATACATGATAATAATACAAAGCGGAATATAGGATTATGTGATTTACGGAGGTGAAAATATGACAACAGCGACGATTATTGCTCAGATTGTATTGTTTTGTTGGTTTTTCGGGTGCATTTGCACGTATAAGCTCGGGAAATATGTTTTGGTAGACGGCATGGGCATAAAAAGTGCGGAATTTTTTATGCTGTGCTTGTTCGGCATTGGAAGTATATTATTTTGGGCAGTGCCTTTTGTGGGGAAGTGGGTACTTTTGGGAGTGCTGATTTTTTGGTTTACGGTTCAGTTTTTTTGCCATTGGTACTATACTGTTTTCGGCGCTTCGGAAAAGAAGCTGAAAGGATATAATGACTGCTTCAGGAATACCGTTCATATTATTCCTTTAAGTGAAACAAAGCTCATTCCGGATTTGTACCATATGATTCTGCATTTGCTCATATTATTGAATATCGGTTTGGTTATATGCAATATAATAATGTAGAAAACAGATTCCGATTTATGGATTTTTAAATAAAATAATCCGCTTGATTCCCCAAAAATCAGGCGGATTTTTCATGCCCGAAACAAGCGGTGCAAAATATTGAATTAAAAGCGGGAAAATGATATAATAAGATTGAGGGCAAATCAGAATTTGAAAGGAACTCAAAATAAACGACAGATTTATTTCTTTCGAAAAAATATTCAACGCACGTGATATTTTCCTTGCAAAAGAAGAATATCCGAATGTGGCATATTTATAATACTGCACACCGAATAAAGACGGCAACGACCGAAAAGGAGACAGCAAATGAAAATAAGTATTAATCGTAAAACCGTTATTCCCATGATCAAATGGCTGAAAGCGTCCAAAGATGAGGGCGTGAGAGATGAAAACAAACTGCGCGAGATTCTTTCCATGCCGGACTATGGTGTGGAGTTTTGCCGCTATCAAGAGCCGAGCTTGCCGGTATGCGGGATCGGTTTTGAGGAGGCAGTTGACTTTTTCCTTCATTTTGACGAAAAGGACTTTGATAATCCGAGGCTTGCATACAAAAAAGATAATTTTATTGCGTTCTATAACGACCTTGACAAGCGCATGGAAAAGCTTAAAATGCTTCAAAGTATTACGGAGGAGGATTTGCAGTTGGTGGAGCGACTGTTGGAAAACGGCCTGCCGGATTTTCTGGTGGCGCAAATGGAGCATTTCACTGTGCTTTTGACTGTATCGATAGGCAATTCCATGGGCTGGCCATACGGCGAATACATTCATTTTGATGTTGCAAATCTTGATTTGATAGAAGATAAGGAAACATTTCTTCATGTTTTGGCACACGAGATACATCACATTATGTTCTCGCGTCTGCTCCCGGAGGAAATGTCGCCGCGTCAGTATTTCTTTGTGAATTTTGCCTTCGAGGGCTTGGCGGTACATTTCTGCAACAATGCGGCAACACCCGACAAGCCTGCCAAATACCCCGGACCAATGCCGGGAATGGATGAGTCCGGCTGGCAGTTTTATAGGGAGCAGCATACACAGCTTATACAAAAGGTTTTCGCGGACGGAGAAATAGCAAAGGATATGAATACAGAGCAGGTGGCAGCACTTGTAAGCGAGTATGAAAAGTTCACATTTACATCTCTTAAAACAAACGAAACCAGAACCGTTCTGCAATACCCTACTTATTATGCAGGCTGTTGCATATGGGGTCGCATTGATATGGCACTCGGCAAGGAGAGACTCTTTTCGGTGCTCGCAAGCTATGACGGCTTCATGGATGCCTGGAAAGAGGCAGAGCGGATTATGATACCGGAATAAGACGGGCTTGATGAAAATAAATATCGACATTTGCGCTCGGCATCGGCGCTTACAAATGCTTATTCTGAATATATTATTCGTAATCGGCTCTGTAAATATTTTTTTAACAATCCCAACCTTTTTAATAATTCGGTGTCTATATGGTTGAAAGCTTTCAAGGAGACTCAAACAAATGAACAAACAATACGCAGAAAAAGTGATAACGGAATATCTGAAGCCGATTTTCGGATTTGCGCTGAAACGCTGTAAAAATGTGCAGGACGCGGAGGATTTATCACAGGAGATTATTCTTAAGGCGTATCGCACACTGATTTCAAGGGATGACATTGAGCAGCCCGATAAATTCATATGGACGATTGCACACAATGCTCTGTCGAATTATTACCGTGATACCTCGCGGCAAGTAATCGGCATTCCAATTGAGGATGTGGAAGAGATTATTGCCGATCCCGATTCGTGCAAGGATGAAATCGATTGCCGCGAGATTGACAAATTGCAAAAAGAAATCGCATATCTCTCAAAATTACAGCGCCGCATTGTAATTGCATATTATTTTGAAAATAAAAAGCAAAATGAAATTGCGGCTGAGCTTGGCATTCCGCTCGGAACTGTTAAATGGCATTTGTTTGAAGCAAAAAAAGAACTTAAGAGAGGTATAAATACCATGAGAGAAACAAGCAATCTCAAATTCAATCCGATAAAATTCGAATCGTACGGGATGAACGGCAATAGTGGGAAAAAATCCCTTGATGAATTTTTCCGTTCCGCGCTGTCGCAGAATATATGCTACTGTGTGAGAAATGATGCCAAAACAGTAAATGAAATTGCCGATGATCTCGGCGTATCACCGGTTTATGTCGAGAGTGAAGCGGCTTTTCTTGAAGAATACGGTTATCTGAAAGCATACAAAGACAAGTATATCGTCAATTTTATTATCAGCGAGCCGACCGAGGAGCTTTTGATACTGCATGACAGGATGAATAAACGTGCCGCGGAAATTTTTGCAAATGAGCTGTATGATGAGCTGGAGAAGAGCGGACTTTTGGATGACGAGGATATAATTTGCAATCAGTCAGACGAGCCTGTTTTACTGACGGAAAGTCCGCGCCGAGATCACAATTTTATTTTATGGTCGCTTATTCCGTATATTGCGGCGTGCTCGGGCGAACGGGTGCAGGATCACGGTATTTCATTTGATGATGTTGCAACGATTCGTCCGGACGGCGGATACAATATCGTTAATGCGTCGGTCGTTTCCGAAAAAATGAGCTTGCCGGATGACTATGTGTATATGAAAAATTGGTGCGGCCCTATGTGGAATGAAAAAAACGGACTCATTCTCTGGCAGATTAACAGTGAGTGGTCAGACAGAGGCGATGTTTCCGCATGGCAGTATCCTGCCGACGCAAAACGTGTACTTTCTCTTTTGGAAAATGATGAGCTTCCAAAGGATGATTGGGTATGGCTGGCAGAGCATGGCTATGTTAAAACAAATGGGGACTATGACGGATATTTCAAAGCCTCATCGCAGATCGTAACACTTGCAAGCAACGATATTAAGATGAAGCTTATTGAAATAGGAGACAGAATTAAAGAAAAACACAAGGCGGAATTTGATGCCTTGAAAGCACCGTATGCAGAAGCGAGTCTTGGTTCTGTGCCTAAGCACTTAAGGAAAGTGCAGGAATATGAGCTTCAGTTTATATTTCATTCCGACGGGTGGTTTTTGCTTCACTGTATTGTGGCGCTCCTCAAAAACGGAAAGCTGAAAGAACCGACAGCCGGACAGAGAAAGTCGCTTATGACAATCATCGCACCGAAATAAAAACAAATATCGGCACCAAACGCCCGAGCCTCTGAGGTTTCGGGCTTTTTTTAGTGTTTGCTCTGCTTTTTACAATACTCAGTTAAAAGAAGTATATTGACAAATATACACTCGCATTATATAATAAAAGAGGGAAAATACGAAAAAACACTTATTATTATAAGGATGTTATTGAAATTCACCGATAAACTTCGGGTATACATAATTATTTTCGGATAATGTACGGACGACCGACCGTTGACCTCAAAACCGGCAATTCGCTATGATGAATACGGACGACCGATTGTCGCCCCTACTTAAAATAAAGGCTGTAATAAGGAAGAATAATATGGAAGAGCAGAGCTTTTCCGGTAGAATTAACAAAAAAGGCGGTGTGGGTATGGAAACAATATGTTCACTTATCAGCGACAATACGGTATATCCGATTTTAATAAAGAATGACGGAAAGGCTTATCTGACGCTTTTTTATTATACCGAGCGGTCTGACTCTGTTTTGCATAAAAACAATATTCTGTATTTTTCATCCGAGGAAGAGATGAGTCTCTTTTGTCGAAAATACGGCTTGAAGCAGGAAGGCGGTATTTCGGAATATGATTTTGATACGCCGATATTAAATCCTGTTGATTACAGACGTGTTCTTGAAAATTGGAATCTTCTGAATACAATATCCGCCACTTTCGGAATGTTCTTTGAGGGGAATCTGAAAAAATACACCTCGCTTTATGATTTGTTGTTCAGGCTTGATACTGCGAGTGAGCCGATCCCGCAAAAATACAATGTCAAAGAAAAATATTTAAGTTATTTATTGAAGATTTTCAAGAAAAAGAATCGACTTCTTGAACGCTTTGAGTTGTACAGGGAAAAATAATACAGAGTTTGCGTTTTGGGCTTCATATTGTAATTTGTCAATGTAAATGTACGGACGACCGATGCCCTCAAAACGGCAAATTTGCTATGATGAATACGGACGACCAATGGTCGCCCCTACTTAAAATAAAGGATGTAAACAGGAGGAAATAATATGGAAGAGCAGAGCGTCAGACAATCTATTGATGAAATACAGGGTAAAGAAATTACAGTATACGAAGCATCGTTTGCAGTATGCAATGAAAGCATAACCCTGGACTTGAAAATAATATGCAACGAAACAAAATACAATATCACTTTTTATAATGTGTCATTGCTGTTTGCAGATCACATTTCATACCCGTTTGTAATACAAGGATTTGAAATTACAGACAACAGGAAAAAAGGGTGGCAAGGGGATAAGCGATATTACATAAATGATTATGAAGACGGTATTTTTTCCTTTTATTGCGAAGATTTTTATTTGTGGGTCGGATAAAACGCAACATAACAATAAAATATGAAATTCATTATGTATGCAATTGATATTGAATATATTTGACGATTTCAAGCTGAAAATAGAAGTGAGGATGTGGTGAGATTGACTGATTATATAAGAATGCAAAAAATATGGCAGGATGATGAGATTATCGAATTAAAAGTTGTGTGCTCGTCGGAAGTAATAACCGCGTCTGCAAAAATATATGTTTCCGACTCGATAATCGATGATCTGATTTATCAAATTAAGCAGTTCCTTAACGGCAATGCAATTGAGAGCTTTTGGGCTAATGAAGAGCTTGGCGATAATTCGACGGCTTGTGTGTCACTGCATTTTTTACATAAGGATAAAGTGGGGCATCTCTTGGTTGAAGTATATATGGAGTTGGATGATGGCGGGAAATTAAGCACTCATAACTGTTGTTTTTATATTAACACAGAGGTGGGGCTTTTAACCGAGTTTTGTGAAAGATTACCTCGGTTAAAGAAAGAATCGATTGACGCGACGGTTGTATTGAACGGTGATGTAATAGAATAAAAGGACGGGGCAAAACCGTAAACGGAGTATTGCAGTATTTTATATTGCTCGGGAGTTTGTCAGATCAAAACACAAAGCTTAAAAAATATAACACAATATTATTTATGTACTTTTATTCGCGCATACACGTACTGACCTGCTTGACGGCAGTAAAAAATACCAAAATAAAATTGAAGCATACGCACGAAAAAACGGTGTATGCTTCGGGAGGGAATTATGAAAAAAACATTATATGTAATTATGCTGGTTGTTATTGTATTAACAATACCGTTTGTTGTCTGCTCATGCGGATACGATGCGAGTCCGAGCGCAGACAATTCGGATTTAGGGGAAAATGACACAGATACAAATTTGATTATTGACGGTAAAAAAATAAGCAGCAAGAATATTTCCATTCTTGAGGGAGACGCACATCTGCCTTTGACGGAAGTATTAAAGGGGCTGGGATATGATATTAATTGGGTTAATGACAATACCGCAAACGTTACCCGCGATAATGCGAAATATATTTTAACAATAGACGGGGAAGCCTCGCTCATAATAGAAAACAATGACTTTAATTTGATCACGCCTCCGCCGGGAACAACAACGTATTATTGCAAAGTGATTGAAAAAGACGTTCTTTTGGATAGCCTTACCGTTGAGTGTGTTCTGCTTTTTATGAATGATTCGGTGCGGATTAAAGTTGATAACGAGAATGAAATTGTATACATAGACACGAAAAAATAAAGTGTTGAAATAAAATTGAAGCATACGCACGAAAAAAACGGCATATGTTTCTGGAGGCTTGATTTGAGAACTGTTTTTTCAGAGGATTATTTAACCAATGTGCTGACAGCACTTATAACCGTGGCTGTCGGAATGGTATTGCTTTATTTATTTATAAGGTTCTGGCGCGAGCACCCGATACATAAACAAGTATTTGATATTATATACCACGTTGTGTTCAGTGCCGTGTTTCTTGTCGGAATGAGTGTCTTTTTGGGTGTTGGAATTGTTACGTCCGTATATTCATATCACATGAATGAAAATAACTGTGATACTATGGAGGGAACAACAACAGTAATATGCTGTGAAGAAAAGTGGATAGCCCGTCTGGAAGAGCCGCTGTATGAGATGACGGTCAAAATTGATGATACCGTTGTAAAATCGGCGACATTGTTTGAAAAAGATGTAGCGGATGCCTTGTCGTCGGCTTCTTACATTAAAATATACTATTGCAAATTCGGATTGACGGATGCGCTGTGGATATGGAAAATTGAAGCAACAGACCAAGCGTTAAGGAGTGCTTGTGACAATGATGCCGTTTTCAAGGTGACGGACGGCGGAACGCCGGAATTGATTGAGGACGACTCCCGCTGAGAGAAGTAGTTTTCAGCAAAGCTGCATTAAATTAATTGATACGCAATGAAAGAAATCAATCCCTACTTGCATTCTGAAGCAACGCGGGATTGATTTTCATTTTTATTCGAGTGGTGTTTCTTGTGAGGAAAAATCGTCTGTGACAACGATAGTACCGCCTATCATCTTTAAATGCGGGTAAACGGCAATGGCGGAAATTATAAAAAGGATAATAACGCCGATAGCCACAGACCGCCAAACGGTATATTTCATTGCCTTCTTTTTGAGGTCGCTGAAATCATTCCTGCTCAAAAACTCGGTGGCGAGCTTTTCCGGTTCACCGAAAAACTCATAGAGCGAGTTCAAGTCCGCATCGGGATGCTCGTTCATATATCTGTGTACGTCTTCTTTTATGTCGGAAATGTATGCCTTTTTGAGGTTCGTTTTTTTTCCGAGATTCTTGCGCAATTCGCGTATAAACAATTTGTCGCAGTGTAAAGCTTTGTTTTGTTTCATTTTTTCATCCTTTCCGTGTCATCGATTGCAAAATCGGTATTGCCTATATATTCGGAAACTATATTGTCCGTAACACGATACAGCTTGTAAAAACGTTCAATGCAACAGGCAAGATATTCCTTTCCGAGATCTTCCAGATGATAGTATTTGCGGAAACGCTTTTCTCCGACAAGCTCCTGTCTGGATGAAATCAATCCTCTTTCCAACATTCTGTACATAGGCCCGTACATTGAGCCGTCGCGCAGAATAAATTCTCCCTCGCTCCGTTTGGCGATTTCCTGTTTGATGTCGTAGACGTACATATCCTGCTTTACCAGCATCGAAAGAATCAAAAGCTCAATCATTCCGTAACGGAAATTTTCGTCAATTACATCCTGCCATTCCTTAGGCAGATTACTTTTCTTTTCAGTAGAAATGGTTTCACCCTTCTTTCGTTATGTTCTGATATAATTATAATAGAATAAAATGAGTGTTGTCAATACTAAAACCAAAAAAGTATATTGACAAATATACTTTTGCATTGTATAATAGAGCAAATTGAGGAATTGAAGTATACTGCATCGATTCAAACGTGCAAAACATACTATACAAAGACATTCCTTTATGATGACGGCAATGCTCTTGTTTCATTAACCATAATCACGGCACATTTGGTGCAGATTATTACTATTGTATTTATAATTGGGGGAAATTAATTATATATAATAGTACGGGAGCGTTGTTGCGGCATATAACATATAGGTATGATGCTTGGGGCAGGCTATATCAACAACCGTAAGTCGGTATCTGATGTTGAGCAAGGATGCCGACACGACCAAGCCCACATCCCCCAGACCAAAGAACCGCGGAAAAAGCATGATTTCCGCGGCTTTTTGCGTTATGCGGTGTAATACTTGTGAGAAAAAATATACTGTTGGGAATGACGCGCCGTTTGGTTGGCAATTACATATATTGAAATTGTTCTCTGAGAAGCTTGAGATTATTCCGCTGAGTATCTGTCAAATCATTTTTGCTTGCATAATCTGCTTCCAAAAGCGGAATGTGCTCATGCGATATGAAACGTTCATCTTCGTTCAATGGATCCTTACAGCTTAATAAAATTGTCAAATAACACTCGTCCGAAAAATCGCTCCTCCCATCCGGCAGGTATGGCTCCGATTCGACAAAAGCGTATCCGCTTTTACAATAAATCACATCTCCGGGGTGGAACAGTACAGGCAGATTGCAAATCTCAATAAAAGGATATTTCGGCTCATTTTGAGATGTACGATGCGAAGAATATATTTTATGCGTGGCTTCGTCAACATATCCTTTCTTTATAATATCATTGACGGCGGTTCTTAAAAGAGCTTGTTCATACTCATTATCTGTCATTGTCGAAAGCTCGGAAAGAATATCTGCTTTATGTCTCCTATTTTTTCCACTCTCGCAAATAATCGTTGCCGCCTGCATGATAGTCCATTTAGGCATATGCTCTGATAAATAATCTCTCATTATTGCGGAAGGGATTGAAGTAATAATTTTTTGGGTAATATGTTCATTCATGGATTTTTCCTTTATGTATTCATAAATTTAATGGCGAACTGCGCAATGACTCTTATAATTATTTCAATTATATCACATCATTATGTAAATTACAATAAATTGCTTCGGGCGATGTTTAAAAATTCGCCTTTTTATGCTATAATTAAATAAATTCAACAAAGGAGGTGAGCGCGGTGCCGGATTACAGTGAATACATAGGGAAAACGGTTCTTGTGGGTATATCGGTTTATTCTCACGACAAAGAATTGCTTGACAGGTATCAATATTTCGGTGAAATTATTTCAATCGACAAATGTATTTGCATAAAAACGGATGAGGGCGAAATAAAAACTCTTCCACCTGATGTAAGTTCTCTGACAAAGGCGGAAAAAGGGATATATACCCTCAAGTCAAACGGAAAGCAGATTGAAAACCCTGATTTTGTTACAAGCTGGAGCATAACAAAACCGAGACATGAAAAATGAGAAGATTTGTTGTAATATTGCCGGAAGCTCCGAATAAAAATGCTTTTGCACTTTTTGAGGATACTTTCTTGTGCGGTATGCTTAAATCAAAGATATTCTTTTGAGTTTATATAATTATTAGGAGGAAATTGATATGAATGAGGAGAATAAGAAGAAAAAATGGTTGGTTGCGGTTGTAATAATTGCAAAAACGGTCATAATTGCAGCGGCGGTTTTGCTTGTGGCATTTTTGTGTGCTTTTTTTATCCCGCACACGGTCAAGCAAAGCAATAAAATCGGGGATTACGATAAGTATCTTGAGAAAGTTTGTTATGCCGCGGAATTTATGCCGTCTCTTGATGAAATAGGAGATTATGAAAACGTGAATTTCGGATACAAGGAATACTCGCACGGTTGGATGTTCTGCTCTGAGGGACTTTCTTTGTTTGCGGAATATTCCGATGAAGATTATAATGCCGAAAAAGAAAAAACAGTCTATAAATATGAATATCTGACAGAACCGTATAAACCGACCGAGAATAGTGATTATATATTCCCGGTTGCCGAGCTTGAATACAAAGGCTATGAGTTTGGAATCGTTCCCAAAAAGGAATATCTGTACGGTTCCGATACGGAATACAGATATTCCTGCAAATCGTTTATGCTGGTGGGGAATAACGATGCCGAAAGAAAAATCGTGTATTTGTACTTCTATGACTCTGACCTCGATTTGCTGGCACAGGCTGATGCAACCGAAGAAGAATGCAGACAAAGCATGATCGAGCTTATAAAAGATAGCTTTTGTTGGTTTGATTGACGGTGAGAATTGAATTGCGGCAACATTGGTGATGTTGAGCGTTTTTATCAAAGAAATAAGACTTTAAGCCCGAGTCTTTAATTGCTTCGGGCTTTTCTTTTTTTCAAACGGAACACTGTGAAAACTTAAAGCTGACAAAATACACAAAATTATGTGTTTTATGCGCAATAAAATTAAAAATATTTGCATTTGATTGCAAAATAAACCTCAAAAAGGTTGAAGATTTTTGATTTTATGATATAATTGATTTAATGGATACCGTATTCGGGGAAAAGGCTTGCATATTAAAAATATAATATGCTCAAAACAAAAGCCTTTCGAAAGACAAGCAAGGAGGAAAATATATGACGATTCGGGAATGCTACAATGAATTCGGCGGAGACTATGCGGAGGTAAAGAATCGCTTATGCAGTGATAATTTAATACAGCGCTTGATTGCGAAATTCCCAAATGACGACAGCTATTGCAGGCTTTGCCGCGCGATAAAAGAGGGCAATCGAGAGGAAGCGTTTCTTGCCGCGCATACGCTCAAGGGAGTGAGCGCAAACCTCGGATTCGCAAGGCTTCTTGATTCTGCGGACAAGCTGACAGAGCTGTTGCGTTCGTCGCCTTATTGCATACCCGATGAGGCTGATTTACTAATGGAAAATGTCATGGGCGACTATGAGCTGACAGTGGCGGCAATCGGGCGTTATGTTTGCTCGACAAGCGTGAAAGCATGATGACGGAGGGAAAGAGCATGAGGAGAAAATTTGCGGCATTATTGCTTGCTGTTGTGATGCTTTTCGGCGTTACGGGTTGCGGTGAAATATTCGGCTTAAGTAAAAACAAGATTTCAATCAGTATATATTTGTGGGATAAGTCCATGAGCAAGGAGCTGACGCCGTGGCTTGAGAAGCAATTCCCGGATATAAGCTTTACGTTCGTTGTCGGGTACAACACAATGGATTTTTATACGGACCTTAATAATCGCGACAGCCTGCCCGATATTATTACGTGCAGACGTTTTTCGCTGAATGATGCGGCGCATATGTCGGATTTGCTTATGGATATGAGTCAGACGGAGATAGTCGGCAGCTTTTATGACAGCTATATTGAAAATAACCGTGAATCGAGCGGTGCTATCCGCTGGTTGCCGATGTGCGCAGAGGTAGACGGCTACATTGCCAATACGGCTCTTTTTGATGAATACGGTATTGCACTTCCCACAAATTATGATGAATTTGTACAGGCGTGCAAAAGCTTTGAAGAGCACGGAATAAAAGGCTACGTAAACGATTACAGCGAGGACTATTCATGTATGGAGGCGCTTCAGGGCTGTGCCATACCTGAGCTTATGACAATGGAAGGCACTATGTGGCGCATGAAGTACGAAAGCGAAACCGATGATAACAAGGTGGGGCTTGATGATAAAATATGGCCTGCTGTGTTTGAAAAGTTCGAGCGGTATTTGAAGGACACTTTTGTGGAAAAAGATGCAGACGAAATTTCATTCGGGAGTGTCAAGACAGCATTTCTTGAGGGCAATGCCGCAATCATGCGCGGAACTGCGAGCGACTGTGCTGTTTTAAGGCAGGAGTACGGAATATATACTACAATGCTGCCTTATTTTGGGGAAACATCAGACGACAGCTGGCTTTTGACGTACCCGACCTGTCAGGTTGCGGTAAACAAGAGCGTTGAAGAGGACAAGAAAAAGACGGATGCGGTTATCAAAGTATTGGGAGCAATGTTCAGCGAAGAGGGTCAGCGCAAGGTTGCGACAAACAATGCTGTATTGAGCTACAACAAAAACGTGCATATCGAGCTTAGCAACGCATTTTCCGCGGTTGAAGACTGCGTGCGGCGCAATCATTTATACATACGTCTTGCCTCAACGGAAATGTTTTCAATATCAAGAGACGTGGTTCATAGGATGATTCGGGGAGAATATGACGCAAAAGGCGCTTATGATGATTTCAATGCACTCATTACCGACGAGAAAAAGACGGATGAGCCTGAATTTGTCACTACTCAGAATACAGGCTATGACTATACGTCAAACGAACACGGCAATAAGGCGGCTTCGGCTGTCGTCAATACCATATGCAGGCAGTTGGGAAGCGATATTGCTGTCGGGTACTCAAATCTGATTACGGCGCCTGTTTTTGAGGGCGACTACAACACAAAGCAGCTTGGCTGGCTTGTTGCAAATCGCGCATTGATAAGACAGGGAAGTCTTACGGGAGCTGAAATATCACAGCTTATGGATTGGCTTGTAAACGTAAAGGAGGACGGCTCAAATCCGATACGTCATAAAAATCTGCTTCCTGTCACCTGCGGTATGGAATATACCGTTTTGGATAACGGGGACGGAACATACAAGTTGGGCGATCTGACGGTAAACGGCGAACCTATAAATGAAAACGAAGTATATAATGTTATGCTGTTGGGCGACAACAACTATATCGAGGCTCCTATTTACTGCAACTGTCCCATGCCGGAAGAGCTTAATAACAAAATGGAGCTTGTGAATGACAAGGCATCTGCAGTTTTGATAAATGCGCTTAAAGGCGGCAATCAAATGGAAGCGCCGACAGAGTATGTTACGGTGCGGGAGAGATAATTTGCAGTGAAAATGCGGAAAGGGGAAATGAAAATGCGCAAGCGTCTGATTGTAATATTTACGGTTGTAGCCGTATTGGCAGTATTGAGTGCGGCGTGCATGAAGTATTCGGACTTTGTATTCCGTACTATATATACGGAAAGCACGGCTCATCTGTCGGAAATATATCATCAGGCAAATCAGTCTCTCCACAATCTTGTCGGCAGAAAATGGGGCGCGATGAATATGTGGATACCGTATATCAGGGACGCGGCCGATGATGAACAGATCGATGAGTATGTTGAGTATGTGCAAGAAGAAGTCGGCTTTACGGATTTTTATTTCGTTTCAAGGGAGGGCGGCTACCGCACGATCGGCGGAGACACGGGTTATCTTGATATGAAGGAAAATCTGCCCGAGTTGATAATAAATAAACAGGATGTGGTTGTGACGTCTGTTGTGCCTGGTCAGCCGCAGATAATAGTATTTGCCGTGCCTGCCGTACAGGGAAATTACAAAGGCTTTGACTATGAAGCCATTGCCATAAGCTTCAACAATTCAGACCTGGTGGAAACGTTGCAGACTTCCGCTTTTGACGGTCAGTCAAGCTGTTACGTGCTCCATTCGGACGGGCGCGTTATAGTGGAGAATAACACAAATAAAGCCGAGCAACGCAATTTCTACAATTTATTTGCCATGCTCAAAAACTACTCCGATATTGATGATGATGAAATGATCGCTCTCAATGAAGATTTTATTCAAAAACGTTCAGGTGCCATTGCACTCAAAATAGAGGGTACATACTGCTATCTCGTTTTTGAATCGGCGGGCTTTGAGGATTGGGTAGTTTTGGGAATTGTTTCGGCTGATGTTGTGAACGCAAGCATGAGCAAGCTGCAAGCATATACAATGCTGCTTGTGGCAGGTATTACAGTCTTTTTGGGTATCATAATAATTGCATTCGTTATAAGACAGAACAGGCTCAAATTGAAACAAAAGGATACGGAAATTTTGTATCGTGAGGAGCTTTTTTCAAAGCTTTCCGTACACGTAAACGATATTTTCCTTATGCTGGATGCCGATACACTCCGTGTGGATTATATCAGTCCGAATATAGACAAGCTCATGGGCGTTTCGGAAAGCGACGCGTGTCGAGATGTATGCGAGATAGCAAAGCTTGCCGCAGATAACAATCCCGACTTGATTCTGGCTCAGTTGCCCGGTATTGCTCCCGGCAGTCAGGGCGAGTGGGACAGAGAATACATACATAAAAAGACGGGCGAGATACGCTGGTTCCACATAATTGCACTGTGCAGTGATATTCAGGGCGAGAAAAAATATATAATCGTATTGTCGGACCGCACGGGCGACAAGAAAATAAATCAGGCTCTTGAGGAGGCGGTCAGCGCCGCCCAAAGCGCAAACAGAGCAAAGAGTACGTTCTTGAGCAATATGTCCCACGATATAAGAACGCCTATGAACGCAATTATAGGGTATTCCGCATTGGCGGCGGCAAATGTGGACAATACCGAAAAAATGAAGGACTACATCGGAAAGATACTCTCATCAAGCAATCATTTGCTCTCGCTTATAAACGATATTCTCGATATGAGCAGGATTGAAAGCGGAAAAATCCATATTGATGAGATTGAAGCAAATCTTTCGGATATGTTCCATGAAATAAAAACCATAATCAGTGGTCAGATATACTCAAAACAGCTTGCTTTGAGTATGAGTATCAATGATGTAACAGACGAGGACGTATTCTGTGACAAGACGCGCTTCAATCAGGTTATGCTGAATCTCTTGTCAAATGCCATAAAATTCACTCCGCCTGACGGAACCGTGTCGGTAAGGCTGAGACAGCTTCACAATGCTACCGCAGGGAAAGGACTTTATGAAATAACCGTCAAGGATACGGGAATCGGTATGGATGATGATTTTGCAGAGCATATTTTTGAACCGTTTGAACGCGAAAGAAACTCAACCGTAAGCCGGACCCACGGAACGGGGCTTGGTATGTCGATTTCAAAAAGCATTATCGAAATGATGGGTGGTACTATCGATGTACATACAGAAAAAGATAAGGGTACCGAAATTGTTGTTCGTTTGCAGCTCAGACTGCAAAATGAAAACGGAATTGAGGAGAATATAAAAGAACTGAAAAACGTCAAAGCGCTTGTCGTTGACGACGACGTCAGTGTTTGCAGGAGCATTGTCGGGATGCTTGAGCGGCTGAATATGCGTGCGGAGTGGGCAACTTCGGGAAAAGGCGCGCTCGAGTGCGCAAAAAATGCTGTTGAGACAGGCGATATGTTCGGCGTTTATATAATTTCGTGGCAGCTTGCGGATATGAACGGGATTGAAGCTGTAAAACAAATACGCACGCTGAACGATGCCGTGCCGCTGACTGTCCTTACGGCATACGATCAGATCGATATTGAGTCTTATGAGAATGCAACAGATGATTATACTCTCTGTATAAAGCCTGTATTCATGTCTGACCTGAAAAATGCATTGTTGAGCGCACTCGGTAAAGGCGGCTCCGCTGAGGAAAAACCGTTGCCTTTTGCCGGACGGGAAAACGACTTCAAAGGAAAAAAGCTGTTGCTTGTTGAGGATAACGAATTGAATCAGGAGATTGCCGCCGAGATCCTTAAGGCGCACGGATTTTGTGTTGATACCGCCGCAAACGGTGCAGATGCGCTGGAGAAGGTATCGTTATCTGCTCCGGGCGAGTACGATGCGGTGCTTATGGATATTCAGATGCCTGTTATGAACGGCTATGAAGCGACGCAATGTATACGAAATCTCGACGATCCTGCATTGGCATCGATTCCGATTATTGCAATGACGGCGAATGCTTTTGATGAGGATCGCAAAGCAACCGAAGCCTGCGGTATGAACGGATTTATTTCAAAGCCGATACATACCGAGGACGTGATCCGCGCGTTGCAAAGAGTATTTTTGTGAGGATAAGTGAGGCATAAGAGAGGATTTATATTACAAATGAATGTAATTCCTTAAAAAACCGCCGAAAAGATTGATTCGTTGAGAAAAATGTGATAAAATCAATCACGACAAAATCGGGAATTAAAGAGATTTTATTATGGAAAACTATATTCATCTGTTGGAACAAATAAAAACAGACTATACAAATGATTTTATTTTCAATATTCTGATATGCTTGTTTATTTTCATTTTAATGTTGGTTTCATTTACAATACAAATAAGGAATGATAGAACAAAGGAAAAAAGCAAGTTTCCGAAAATAAGAATCGGATTTAAGCTTGCGGTGATTGCGGCAGCAGTATTGCTTATAGTGGGAACAGTGCAGGATTTTATTGATATAACGGGCAAGATCAATTATGATATTGAAAATGCCGGATTTTTGGTTTATGAGGGGGAATTTACTTCGGGCGGGAAATACAGAGGAGATCCTTCAAAGCTTTCATTTAATCCGGACAATTCTCAAGATACCCTGACCGTATACGCATACGGATATGATGAGGATTATCCGGAATCACTTAATGTGACTGAAAGCGGCAAATTTGAAGGCAGAATAGTCTATGCCAAAGAGAGCCTTATTGTTGTGGCGCTTGAAGAATTATAATGTACAGGCGGGGAGCTTTTTGAAAAACAGTTCCACCTTGTCAATATGCGATGTCAGCACATTTTTCAGATAAGAGTAACTTATAATTGATTATTCAACAGGAAACAGGAAAAGAGCAAGTCATATGACTTGCTCTTTTAACAGTGGTCTGATATTGATTTTCTGACGAAATCACTTTAGTCACGTACGCGCAGATTCTGCGATTACGTACGGAACTGTTTAACGACATTTCGGAATTGCGGATCATCTCGTAAAGTATCAAACTCGGAGCCGGCAAGCCATTCGAGATAATACTCCGGCGATCCACAGGTACCTTTCAGAGCGAGCTTTGTTTCATCATATGCTAAACGATTTACAAGATAAGAAGTGTGCTCTGCATAAGCAGGAACCGATTCGCATTGAGCGGAAAAGTCTGCAACTTTTCTAAGGCATTCAAGAACCTTGTTTGTATCTCCGTTTTCAAGGTATGCCTCCGCAAGTTCATGATATGCCCATGCCATGCTCCATGCGTAATCGAGATAGTCCTTTTTGAAGAATACGCCATTGTAAACGGCGATCTTCATTTCAATCTCTGCAATCCATGTGTCTGTATCAGCTTTTGGTCCACCGATGGGAGCGTCAGAACGTCTGCCACACAGGTCATCGCATTTCTTCAGAAACCACCACATCAACTCAAGGATGTTTTCCTGGCGGAGGCGGATGCCTTCCTCAGTGTTCGGCTTGTAGTAGTCTTCAAGATAGAATTCACGGTTGAACTCGATTCCCTCCGGCACGGATTCACACCACTTCTTGTAATCTTCCGGGCTTTCGGAGGTCCAGCACATATAAGCGACTGCGTTGGAACGGAGATTGTCATCCGTGCAGTTCTCAAGCACAATTTGGGCTACACGGCGGATTTCGCGCCGATATTCCTTCCATGATGCCTTATCGGGACAATAAGTGTCAAGTGCATTTGCATAGCAGTCCATTATCTTGTATGAATAGGGAAACTTTCGGTACGCATCTTTTGCAAGAGAAAGAGCACTTGCTTCATCCCGAAGTCCGGTTTCATGTATTCTTGTAATCCATTTGTCGATTTCCTGATCTTCTCTTTCAAGCTCGTTTCCGAGAAGTGCATCTACGGTAACATGAAAATAATTTGCCAAAACGGGCAGCGTTTCTACGTCAGGATATGTCTCTCCACGTTCCCACTTGCTGACAGTTTGCGGTGTAACTGACAAAAAATCAGCAAGCTTGTCTTGGGTTAAATCAGCATTGTGCCTGAGTTTGCGTAAGTTCTCTGCAAAGTATTGTTTTATCATAATCAATCATGGCTTTTGATTTGTCAAAAGCTCTCCTTTCTTGAGGAAATTGCGGGTGACAGTTGTTCAGACTGCAAAGGCCACAATCCCGTGTGATAATTGTATTTCGGTACCGTTGGCTTTATTATAGCACAGTCAATAATTAAATACAATGACGGATTACGAGATAAAAATTTCGCTCGATACGTCAGATATATCCATTGACTCTGCATAAATGCTTGTTTATAATATAAGCATAACTTATAAGTGATTATTCAACAAATGATGCTGTAATAGATTAATTTGCACTACCAAAAATGTAAAATATGTGGTATAATAACAGCAATACAGTGGCAAAAACAAGAAGAGGTACGAATATAGACCATAGTTCGGTCAGAAAATCAACGGATAGAAATTGTTGTCAATCATGAATTTATGAAAACGAACCTTGTTTGTATTTGATTGTAAGAATCCGTATTTCGAAATTATTACGTGAAACTATTAAATAATTGATTTATGATAGTTGGATTTCACGGAATATGATTAAAAATCAGAAAAGAAAGTTGCTTTGTGTTAAAATAGCATTAACTAAGCTCAAGCGAAACTAATGAATGAACAGAGGTAGTAAAATGTATTTGCTTTTGTTGGCTGTTATATATCTTGCTTTTATAAGTCTGGGCTTGCCCGATTCCTTGCTGGGTGCGGCATGGCCTGCAATCCGCACGGAATTTCAAGTGCCGTTATCGTACATGGGATTGATTTCCATGATTATTTCGGGCGGCACGATTATTTCCAGCCTTATGTCGGAGCGCCTTACCAAAAAAATAGGCACAAAAATCGTAACGCTCGTGAGCGTATTGGTCACAGCCTTTGCTTTGATTGGTTTTTCCGTATCAACCGAATTTTATCAGCTCTGCTTATGGGGAATACCCTACGGACTCGGTGCCGGTGCTATCGATGCGGCATTGAATAATTATGTCGCTCTGCATTACAACACAAGACACATGAGCTGGCTCCACTGCTTTTGGGGAGTGGGAGCGATAATAAGTCCGTATATTATGAGCTATGCGCTTATACACAGTACGTGGATGACAGGCTACCGCATGGTTGCGTATTTACAGCTTATAATCGCAGGTGTGCTGCTGTTTACACTTCCGCTGTGGAAGGTAAACAAGCCGCTCTCGAAGAATGAAAACGACAACCGCATACTCGGCATAAAAGGCGCATTGAAAATCAAAGGCGTGCCGTATCTTTTAATAGGCTTTTTCTCATATTGCGCGGCAGAAGCAACGGCTATTTATTGGGCAAGCAGTTATCTGGAGATAGCAAGAGGATTTTCAAAGGATGAAGCGGCGGCATTCGGCTCGCTGTTCTTTATAGGGCTTACTGTGGGCAGATTTTTGGCAGGCTTTGTGTCCGAAAAGCTGGGCGACAACAAAATGATACGTATCGGCACGGGCATTGCGTTATCGGGTATAATTCTTATTGCAATTCCCGTTCAGGCGGCAACTGTAATGGGCTTTGTGATAATAGGCTTTGGATGCGCGCCTATTTATCCGTGTATTATTCATTCCACACCTAATAATTTCGGCGCGGAAAATTCTCAAGGGATTATAGGCGTTCAAATGGCAAGCGCATACGTCGGTTCGACTCTTATGCCGCCTTTGTTCGGATTGATCGCAAATCATATAAGCCTGAGCCTTATGCCCGTATTTCTTGCATTTTTTATTGTGCTGCTGTTTTTTATGATAAACAAAACAGAAAAAGCCGTAAGCTGATTATTTTGCGTGAAGCTCCCTGTACTCAAGAGGTGTTTTGCCTGTGTATTTTTTGAATGTACGGGAGAAGTGGCTTTGTGAAGATAAGTCAATAAATCGTGATTGACGCTGATTTCGATTCAAATTTCATGAAATGTTATCTGCGGTGAGTGCTATGGTAAACAAATTTTTCATTGGCAGCGTGAATGTCGCAGGCAATTATTTTAAGCTTCAATAGCGGAGGTGAGGTGTTTTGAGGAAAACAACATTGAACGGAAAAGTTATTCCTTACGACAAGACGGTTGAAGAGCTTGCAAAAATGGCGGAATCTTCGTCCATGCAAGATTTTTCTTTGGCGTGCGAGGCGTTGTCTTTCAAGCCGTGCAATGAAGCATACGAAATAATGAAATCTTATGTTGACGATAAAGATAAATATCGCAGACTCTATATTTTGAAAACAATTTTTCGCCATCTGCAAGCAACGGAATTAAAATGGTTTTTGGAAGATTCCATATCATCAGATGATTGGCTGTTTGCGGAAAACGGTTTACAGGTGGTTTCCGATTTGAAAATAAAGGTTTCAGAGGAAATTCTGATTGGAGGTATCTATAAGCATTTGCCCAAGCTTTACACTGCCGTTAGTGCTCTTTGCACTCTTGATGTAAATGATGATAATTTTCATGTTCTGCAAGATATATATGCAAGGGCAAAATTATGTGTTCAAAAAGAATGTATATGCGATATATTGTTTGAAAAATATTTGCCGTCAAAGTCAAGAGAACTGTTTGAAATGTGTTGTGGCTCGGAATTTGGCAAAATAAGAGTTTGGGCGGTTAAATTGGGGCGTCAGTATGGTTATGACATATCATCATTTGCCTCGGATAAGGACGGTCATGTGCAAAAAGCTGTAAATAAGCCGTTGTGAGAGCAAATATTTTTCCGCGAGATAAAAGAGTAAACAAAAAACCGTAAATTCACGAAAACGTTTCCCGAAAATTTAAACATCATAAAAGTCCGAAGCCATAATAACTTCGGACTTTTGCTTTGCTATATCTATCTGAAAGCGTCGGTACTGCTTTTAACCATGCGGTTTACAAATTGCACGACTGTTTCTCTGCTGTACTTTGCGTATGAATCAACCACTACGTGCATAAGCCCGTGTGACAGGTGAGTATAAAGCATTTCAAGCTCTTCATCGGTAATGTTTTTCAGAATGCGCCGCCACGATTCTATGCTGCTGTCATGAGCTGTATCAATCATTTTGCAAATAAGCGAGCTGTTCGTATTGTTGAATATAAGTATGCGGCATACATCTGTATTCCGCTCAATCATATCATATATTGCTTCGATTAAATTTGTAACATCAAGTGAATCTACATATTTCAGCGACGCTTTGAAATCCGAAATAAGGTCGTTCTCTATGTTTTCAAGCAGATCGTAGCAGTCGTTGAAATGAGTATAGAATGTGGCACGGTTCAGTTCGGCATGTTCACACACTTCTTTTACGGATATTTTGTTCACTGGCTTTTCCTCAAGCAGGCTGAGAAAGGATTTTTTCAGCACGTTTAATGTATAGCGGACTCTTGCATCTGTTTTCATTTTCAAATCTCACTTCATAAATAATTTACAAAGATAAACAACGTTATGCAATACAGTGTCGTTTATTTTACGTTCTTGCGTTAATTGCCGATTGACTATCTTTACACACTGAATTATACTATACTTGTGAAAGAAAATCAACACTTGTACAAAAACAGGAGGTATAATTATGTTTAAGAATTTTCTGATTACAGGGGTAACGGGTTTTCTCGGAAGAGCCGTTATAAATGAATTAAAGGAAAAACAAGCTCAAATTTATGCGCTTCTGCTTCCGGGAGACGCGCTCTCGGCGGATATGCCGTCGGAAATTCATGTTATTGAGGGAGATGTGTGTGACAGAAAATCGCTTGAGAATTTTTTTGCTTTTGCAGGCGAGGAGACCTGCGTCATTCACTGCGCGGGAATTGTTTCCGTTGCAACAAAGCCGGGCAAAAAAATTTACGATGTAAATGTAAACGGAACAAAGAATATAATATCGGAATGTATTGAACACAACGTGGGCAAGCTTATTTATGTAAGCTCGGTTCATGCGATTCCGGAGAAGCCCAAAGGTGTGCAGATAAGCGAAACGTATGATTTTTCACCGGAGCTTGTCCGCGGTGACTATGCAAAAAGCAAAGCAATGGCGACTGAGGCTGTGCTTGATGCCGCCGAGGAGGGGCTGAATGCAAGCATAGTATTTCCGTCGGGCATAATAGGTCCGGGAGATGAAGCTCACGGAAGTATCACAAGTATGCTTCTTTCGTTTATTGCGGGCAAGCTGCCTCTTGCAGTTAAAGGC
This sequence comes from uncultured Clostridia bacterium, assembly GCA_945918795.1. Lineage (GTDB taxonomy): Bacteria > Bacillota > Clostridia > HGM11327 > HGM11327 > SIG351. The sequence goes on from CAMEIT010000020.1 coordinate 31,527, forward strand.
GGATATGATTTTGTTGATGTGAGAGATGTTGCTTGCGGAATTGCCGCCTGTGTGGAGCGCGGAGAAAGAGGAAAGTGTTACATTCTTTCGGGGCACTATGCGAGCATAAAGGATATTCTCGGCAATGTAAAGCTTATGACGGGACTGAAGCGAACGGTTTCGTATCTGCCGATTGGATTTGCAAAGATAATTGCGCCCGTTTATGAAAAATACTCTCTTCACAGAAAAAAGAAATTATTTTTTACTCCTTATGCAGTCGACGTTCTTGATTCCAACGGACTTTTTTCACACAAGAACGCAGAAAATGCACTCGGATACAAGCCGCGCTTGCTTGCCGAAACATTAAAGGATACTGTAAATTGGCTTACAAAAAAGCGCGCATCTGCAAATTGAATTTTATGAAAACAGCACACGGGATAACGTGTGCTGTTCTTATCGGAGAAATCATCAAACGGCTCGTCCTCATAAATAGGTGAGTTTTTTGCTCCGCAGTAAACAAATAGAAAACTCCGGCAGATTTTCATGGTCTGCCGGGGCTTTTTGCTCGATAAATCGGAATTTATCGTTCTGTTTTTGACGGTTTCAAACAAATCCCATATTCTTCTGCATATAATTCGTCATAGTACCAACGTAGCGGATTTTCGTAAATATAATTCGATCGGGTTTGGTAATCCTTTTTATTTCGTATCACATGTTCAATATAGGATTTTTGCCAAATGGGCGCCCCGATCTTTTTTGTAGCCGCACCTTTGAATTGCTTTACCATCCGTTCCACCGTAGGGGCGACCTGTGGTCGCCCGTATTCATCAGCAGAAATAACAACCATTATGTGTAAGTGATTCGGCATAATTACGTAAGAATACAATGATACTGCAGGATACGTTTGATTCCGACGTTCCAATTCGTCTAACACGATCTTGCCGATATTCGATAATGGCAGATTTTGCGGGCGAACACAGTTCGCCCCTACGGAACACTCATAAAATGAAGTTTGAAACAATTTTCCGTCAAATCCGTTATTCTTACATTCTATAGTCGTCAACGATTTATATGCACAAACAATGTCCCCGCCCTACGATGCGAGATAAAACACATCTTCTGTTTTGCGTGCATATCGTTACAAAATACGTACCTGCAGAACCGTAATCATAATTGTCAAGACGAGGGTGCTTTCTTTATCCGTTTTCATCACCCATATCATTATAACACGAATTGGCAGAGGAAAACATTTTCTCCGCCGATATTTTTGTGATTGCAAATTCTCCGTTAAGGACAACAGATAAATCTCGTGTGCTGTTTTTGCCTCAAAAATCAAACGAGAAAACTCTGCTTTGACTGCTTCCTCCCCAATTTTCCAAAACGGTAAGGGAAATTTCGGTATATCCGTTTGATATGGGCACGTGATATGCACGGGTATGATTGTTTTCCACATTAAGAATTGTTTCTTTTTTATTGTTTTTTATGCCCTCCAAAACAAAGCTCTTGACAAGCGTTGCAGGCATAATCAGGTCGGGACTGTCGAGCAGAACGTTTGCACGTGTACTGCGTGTTCGCTCACAGCTGTCACCGACAAGCGTTGTGCGGTCAAGGTCGCTGTCAAATACAATATGTACAGCCGCCGAATGAATCGGCTCGTACAATTTGTACGAAACGGGCTGTCCGTGCGCACAATACAGCCGCATTCTTCATTATTATATATGCGGTGATGACGGTCCTTGCCGTCACGGAGTGCCTCGGTGCCGCCCGAAAGCTCGGATTTCAGACAGATTTCGGAAACGGGGCGCAGTATGTTCGGCAAGAAGCAGTCGGCCTGCATGAGAATTGTCTGCAATTCACTCAGATGCGAGAGATAAACATCATGCGGTGTACATTTATGCTTTGATGCTATTGATGATGCTGTTCCCACTGCCTGACCTAACAGTGCGCAAGTCGCCATTACACGTATACTGCTCATTGCAAGATGCGTCATGCTTATGTTACGACCCGCAAAAAAGAGATTGTCTACATTTTTGGAATACAATGCGCGGTACGGCAGTGGGTAAGGACCGGGTGTGGGGAAGCTTGTGTTGGGTTCACCCGGATGATAAAATCCTGCAGGCTCATGGTCGTCCAGCGGCCAGCCTCCGAATGCGACGGTATCCGGAAATTGTACGGCAGACATAATATCATTCTGAGTTACGACGTATTCTCCCGTCATGCGGCGCGATTCACGTTTGCCGGGCAGGAATCCGAGAAAATCCAATTCCCAATTTTGCATATCATGATGAGAACGGTTTTTGAGATAATCCCAAGTACCTATTGCAAGCGATGTGAGGTCGCTGCCTATCGCTTCGGCATCAAGTATCGTGTTCTTTTCTCCGCCGAGCTCGAGATACCAATAGTTTTCCGACGGGGAATAAGGATCTATGTGGCGGTTTTCAAAATATTTATCGTCAGGCCGTGCGGCAGTGGAGACAGCCTGAAAACGTACGGGACGTGTTGTTTGCCGTCCTTGAATAAGGCAAGTATTGCCCATTGTTTTTGCATCGGGAGAAGAAATGTGCGTCTGCTCGCCATAAGCCGCACCTCCCTCTCTTCAGAAAGAAAAATCGGCGCCTGTCAGAGGGGCAAGAACGCTGTCGCCCGAACAGTCGGCAAAATAATCCGCTTTTACGGTGATATTCGTCTGGCTTGACATCTGATACCCTGTAACGCTGACAATTTTTATTTGCCTACCGTGAGGATAGCTCCCTTTTTGAATTTCGGCATCTGTGCAGGTCGTATTCAACAGAAGCGTTATGTTCGGCTCGCGAAGAACCGCTTCGTGCAGTATCGTCTGCCATACGTACCAATTCTTTGTCGGGTTCAGATATATGTTGCGTAATGCGATTTCCTCCAATATGCCCGTTTCTCTGTTGTTTGAGCCTTTTGCGCCGCATACCCACATACGTATTTCAGATGATGCGTTGCCGCCGAGAACGGGGCGCTCCTGCATCAATACAACACTGATGCCGCATCTTGCAGCGGCAACGGCAGTGCATATGCCCGCAAGACCTCCGCCTATAACGCAAAGCTCTGCCTATATTTCTTTTTTGAATAATCCGTTTTGATTCATTGCCGAGTATCCCTTTAATGACTTGATAGTTTTTGCAAAACCGGTAAAATATATGTTTTGCATCTGAATTATACCACAATAACGAAAACGTTTCAATGTTGTATAAACGGTATGATTTATAAGGGCTTTTTTTAACAGAATATTAAAAAAATATTCTTTCGAGCGGTTGACAAACAATTTTTAATATGTTATATAGTGTAGTTTTGTAGTGTATTTTATACTATTTTGTATAATTTTGTAATGCTTTGAACAAAATCGAATTAACCAAATCATATGCAACTTTAGGAGGCTTGTGTGAAACTGAAGGACGGATTGGTCTTGCGCAAGGTTGCCGGTCAGTTTGTAATTATTCCAACCGGGAAGCGCGTTCGCGAGATTGTAAATACAGTATACATTTCTTCTTCTGCGGCATATCTTTGGGATCATATGAAGGATAGTTTTACGGAAGAAGAGCTTATAGATTTGATAATGCAACAGTATACAGGTGTTACAAGAGAGATTGCCCGGGAGGATATTGAAGCTTTCCTTGAGACACTCAGAATAAACAACATTCTTGAACCTGACCCGGGTGAGCCTGTTGCTCAGGGCGGCTCTGTGTGGGTGACTGTGCAAAATGAACCTGAATCCTGAACTTTGCGACGAACTCCCTTTGGGTGATGAATTTATCGAGCAATTCGAGGCTTATGCCAAGGAACACGCCGTTCCCATTTCGGGCACGTTCGAGTTGACTCCGCGGTGCAACTTTAATTGTAATATGTGTTACGTGCATATAGCGGAAGATCGTATTCACAAATTCGGCAGTGAGCTTGACTCAAGCGAATGGGTAAGGCTTGCAGAGCAGGCGCTGGAGCTCGGAACACTTTCACTTTGCATTACGGGCGGAGAGCCTTTCTTACACCTTGATTTTGAACAGATATATCGTGAGATTGCTCAAATGGGCTTTCGCATTACACTTCAGACAAATGCGTCGACATTATCGGACAAAATACTCCGTTTGTTGGATGAATATCCGCCGAATACAGTAAAAACCACAATATACGGCTCGAATGATGATGTATATCGGGCAAAAGAAGGCTCCCTTGTGTAAAGGGAGCTGGATAGGTTATCATATGAAGTGCAACACTTAACTTA
>CAMEIT010000021.1 GCA_945918795.1 uncultured Clostridia bacterium
CTTTTTTTATAAACCAGTCCTCCGGAATAAGTCCTTTCCTTTTCCATCTGTAAAGAGCGCCGTAGGATATGGAGTATTTTTCAAGCAGCGATTTTTTCGATATGAGGTTCTCGTTTTCGTCCGTTGGTTTCATGTTTCCTCCTTTCTTACGCTCCGTAACATTGTTACGATGATATTATATCATAACATTGTTACGCTGTCAAGGGCATTTTGTATTTTTTCTGAAAAAACAGTTGCTTTGATTCCATAGAGAGTAGGTTAGTTTCGAATTTTGAGAAAAACAAATAAAACCCGAGAAAATCTCGGGTTTTTCGCTCGGCATATTTTAAGCCGGGAATACTCGGAGGAGTCATGCGGAATATCGGATTCCACCTGCCATATTTACCGCCTGTTATTCGTTTATATGATTATACGGTCAGCGCTCTCAAGGCTTGCTCATATGCGTGGGCACTTTCGGGTGTCACTCCGAACATCGGAAGTGATTTAAGGAAATATCCGTTTTCAACAAGGAATTCCGCATTTTCTCCTGTCAGAAAAGCATATGCGCGCGGAAGATATTTTTTCAAATAGCTTGCAGCTTCCGGACAATGCAAAATATCCATATTGGGCGTACTCAAAGAAAACGGATGAAGAAATGATTCGGGTGCGGTGATAATTCTTTCGTGTTCTCCTGCGGGAAGTATTTCCTCACAACCACCGGGCATACGCAACGTTGCCTTGCATCCGGCAGGAACAGTAGCCTTCAGTGCAAAAGTACCGTTTGGCGCATCCAAATGCCATTCCACCTCGTATTTTCCTGCCGGAGAGTCATACTTCAAGGCTATCTTTTTCATTCTGAAGTTAGGATGAGGTTCGATCAAAGCACTGTGCCAACCGGGGGAGGCGGGTCTAAGTCCGGCAATACGTGAATATATCGCTTCACAGACCGAGCCGTAAGAATAGTGATTCAAAGAATTCATATTTGTTCCGCTGATATGTCCGTCCGGTAAAATGGAATTCCAACGTTCCCATATCGTTGTTGCGCCGAGATTGACTGCATAAATCCAACCCGGGCATTCCTCACTGAACAGAATACGATATGCGTCCTCATCCATACCGCAATCAAATAAGGCGGGCAAAAGTAGCGGCGTTCCGGTAAATCCGGTTTTCATCTTATAGAAATCTTTGCGCAACCGTTCCCGAAAACCGCGTTTTACTGTTTCACGGTCACGGTAAATACCGAAATACAGTGCCAAAACATAGGCAGTTTGCGTATCAAGCGCAAGTCTGCCGTTGGGTGTGAAATATTCATCCAATATGGCTTTGCGGACGCGCATGGCAGCCTCGCTGTAATGCTTTTGCTCATCCGCATAACCGAGAAATGCGGCAGAACGGGCTACAATATCGAGCGAGTGATAGTAATATATACTGCTGATATAACCGTTCTCGGTTCCGCCTTTCAGAGACTGCTCGCATACACCGTCCTGCGCCAACCAATCGCCGAATGTAAAAAATTCTGTGATAAGTCCGCGGTTTCCCTCGGTTCTGTCTCTTTCCGAAAGGACATTGACATAATCACGCATCATGGGGTAATGCCGCTCAAGCTGACTGATGTCTCCGAAAAATGTATACAGCGTGTACGGCAATATCGTGCCGCAATCTGCCCAAACAGCGCCTCCCGGACCTGCTTCATGGCGCAGTGAAGGACTGTACATCGGAAAATCTCCGTTGAAGTACGTTTTTTGATCATATCTTAAGTCTGCAAGGAACTTATTATAAAACGCATAAGCGTCTGTATGGTAACATGCCGTTGCCGCAAACACCTGTGTATCTGCGGTCCAGCCAAGTCTCTCATCCCTTTGCGGACAATCCGTCGGAACATCAAGGAAGTTGCCGCGCTGTCCCCATATTGTATTGCTGATGAGCCGGTTAATCTTCGGGGAATCTGTCTGACAATAGCAAGTTTTGGTTACGTCTGACGTAATAACAACGCCGACAAAGTCATTCGGATTGACGCGGTCTATACCTTCGATCAGAGCATATCGGAATCCGAAATAAGTAAAATACGGCTCATATGTGCGCATATTGCCGTCGGAAATATATATTGCCTCCGCACGTGCCGTACGCAGATTGTCTCTGTAAAAGCATCCGTCCTGCAAAACCTCGCCGTGGCGTATACGCATTTCGGTGCCGCACGGAAGCTTACCTTCAAAACGCACAAAGCCTACCATATTCTGACCGAAATCCAATATCTGCTCTCCGCAAGGCGAAACATAGAGAGTCGGCTTCAGCACCTTACATTCTCTGATGTGTGCTCCGAAAAACGGAACAATATTGTATTTTTGCTCGGATATCTGACACGGTATTTTTTCTTCTCCTAATACTCTGAAATCCCGCGTTTCTCCATCATAGATTGAATTTTCCCGGCAATTTGAGGATGTTGCCGTAAATTGATCATCGCTTTGCAAAATGACCTGACCGTTATCCGGTATATACAGCATCAGCGCACAGAGATAATCGGAGCCGAATACTTTGTCTCCCGCATCAATCGGCTTGTCAATTCCGATTCTGCCTCTGTACCAGCCGTCGCCCAGGTGTATTTCAATAATGTTATCTTCACCGTAACGTACAAGCCCCGACACGTCATATGTATCAAAACGCAAATAACCGTTGTAATCGTTAAAACCGGGCGTAAGATAAGTGTCACCCACTCTCCGACCGTTGATGAACGCACGGTACAGACCAAGTCCGGTTATGGCAAGGCGCAAAGGCACGGACTGCGATGAAACGAAAAATGTACGTGAGAGAACAGGAGAATTGATATGGGATGACGGAGTTATCATGGGTGCCGTAAAATTAACAGCCGTCTCAAATGACAGCGATTTTACGTGAGTTCCGCCTAACACTTTGAATTCATAGCGAGATGCCGTTTCCAAATGCAAACCGTCAAATGAAAAACCCGAGGCTTCTTGCAATTTTACACGTCTTTCGGCAACAATATTACCCTCATGTGTGACGACAGAACAATCGTATTCCTCATTTCGGTCGGCAACGAAAGAAAATCTCGGCGCTTCTGTTGAAATTCCGAGGGTATCAGTAGAATGGTTTATTTTCAAGTGTTTGATTTCCATACAAAACTCCATTTTATCATCATTGAATGTTACTTCGGCAATATTCGTAAAAGAAAGGAATTTACTTCATTTTCAAAAGGATACTCATTCTCCTGCTGTTAAAAATACAGCAAAAGATCCGATATGGTGTCAAGACGTATATCGCTCCTGTCGTAAGCTGTTGCGTTCCCGATAGCAACCGCCATCATACCTCCGTCTTTGGCGGCGTCGATTCCTGCCTCGGCGTCCTCTACAACGGCGCTTTGCTCTGCATCACAGCCTATGAGCTGCGCCGCTTTGATGAATACCTCCGGGTCCGGCTTTGAGCGTGTTATCATGTTCCCGTCCGATACCGCATCGAAAGCGTCTCTCAGCGCTACCTGTTCCAAAATGAATCCTGCATTCTTGCTGGATGACCCGACAGCAAGCTTATATCCTTTTTTCTTGAGCATTTCAAGTGTATTGCGAACTTCCTCACTTACATCATCGGGTGTCATTGTTTGCAGATATGATCTGTAAATTGCATTCTTACGCTCTGCAATATCGCTCTTTTGCTTATCTGTCAGATGTTCTCCGGAGTAATTTTCCAATATGATCTCCAGGCTCTGCATACGGCTCACGCCTCTGAGCTTGTCGTTGATCGTTTCATCAAAGGGGATTCCCATTTCATCCGCTATCTGCTTCCATGCCAAATAGTGATATTTGTCCGTAAAAACAAGCACACCGTCCAAATCAAAAATCAATCCCGATATGTTTTTTTCCATTGTGTTTATTCCCCTTTCTTTTTGTCATGACTGTGTGAATCGGTTATACTTCGCATATGGTGATCTGCCGATTTTTGTGCGCTCCGCACTCTGCCTCTGAAATCATTGCAGCTGCAAAATCACGATAGGAAATTCGGCTCACACCGTTTGTGTTTGTAAGCGGCTCTCCGTCGTCTCCTATATTCCAAGCCCCGAGTTCCTCTCCTTCATAGTCGAAAAGGAGAGACGGGCAGAGGAATGTCCAATCTTTAAGCTCCGATTTTTTGAGATCCTCGAGTGCCAAAGACAGATTTTCGGAGATTCCGCGCAGAAAATCCGGATGTTCCGCTGTTTGCCATACTCGTTTTGTATGAGAAGAATCTGCCCACAGTGTTCCTGCGCCGCCGACAGTCAAAAGTCGGATATTCTTATTTCCTATCAAATTGATCAGGTGGTCAACTGCTTGTCGATTGATTGACGGATCTGCTTTGAAGCCACCTCCGAAAGCGCTTAACAAAGCGTCTATCCCCGTAATGTCATCTTCTGTCAAATCGAAAAGACTTTTCTTCATAACCTTTCCCGAAAAATCGGTATTATCCACTCCATTTGGCGACAACGCAATCACTTCATGTCCTCGCCCTGATGCTTTATCCACCAGCAAGCGTCCGAGTTTGCCGTTGGCTCCTATGATCATCATTTTCATTTTTATAAATACTGCTTTCGCAAAAGCAAAAGCTTCCTTTCTGCTGAAATATATTTTGGATGTACGTGAGCAATAAATGGTACAATTCAGTTTTCATCTACTGCGCTTTGTTTACCCATAATCAGTCTGATTGCAATTGGATTTACCGCCAAAGCAACAACATATGCCACAAGAATCATAACAGGCGTTGTTTGTACGTATGCAGTCAGATATATATTCAAACTCATGCTGTGGGGGAGTACGTTTACCGCTGTCATAACCGCGCTGATAATAAGTGTTTGTATCACGGCAGGCGGCAGTGTCGCCACAAGGTGCGAAAGAACTCTGCTTTTTTCAACCTTCAAAAGTCGGCACAGCTTTGCAGACATTCTGTCGTACGGAATAAAAAACGACGGTATCATTCCCACAACAAATCCCAACAGCATCATAAGCAATGTCCTTGAGCTCAAGCCTTTGTGCATAAGATCGGCGGTCAAGCTCATTGCTATTGCCATTGCGATATTCATTATAACGTTCATTGACAGTTTAATATTTTTTCTCATAATTCCCTCATCAAAGTTAACCTACCGTTTTGTGCATCCAGGCAATATAAAGTCTTATCCAATCGCGTGTGCCGTCCATTCTGAACGCCGGATTTCCGTACATTGGCGGTATGTCTTCCTGACGCACACCAAAGCCGTGCCCACCCTCACGAAATATATGTACTTCTACCGAGGCTCCCACACGGTAATACGCATTCGCCATAGTCAGAACATTCTCCGGGGGCACCACTCCGTCATCAAGACAACAGCACAAAAACGCCGGAACAGAATCTTGCTTAACAAGACTCGGAATATACATACGCCGCTTTATTTCTTCATAAAAGCTCTCGTCGGTAAATATGCGCTCTCCGAACTGCATAGACAAAAGGAATCGATCCGCAAGCAATTCGGGATAGATTGGCGCAAGAGATGCGGGAGTGGGATCGACTTTATCCGTCGCGTCTTGCTCATAACCGTCAATTTGCGGAAAATTTCCGAATAAAAATGTAGTTGCCGCTACAAGATTTCCACCTGCAGAGAATCCCATAAGAGACACCTTTTCGGGGTCGATTCCGAATTCCTGTGCATGGAATTTGATATAGCATAAAGCTCTGCGGCAATCCAAATATGCAGTGGGATATTTATAGGGCCATGTGCGGTATTTAAGAACAAATGCGGAAATTCCCTGCTTTTGTAAAAATTCGGCAGTGGGGTATCCCTCATTATCCATAGAAACATCATAATATGCGCCTCCGGGGCAAATCAGAACACACTCACGACTTCCTGCGAGAAAAGGAACAATGTACGGTACATCATCAAAATTCTCGCTGACGTGTCCCGACGGTATTTGGACAAGTCTTGTGACAGTATTGGCGCCCGACATATCGGACAACCGTTTTTCGGGTTGAAACAGAGTTTCCAAAGCCTCAAATGCAGTCCAATCGGGATGCCACGGTGTCAGAGCCGCATCCTTGCTTTTGCCTGTATTGCCGGGGATGATTTCTCCCCAAATCGGAATGTGCGTATGCATATTTTATACCGTTGCCTCGCTGTGCGAAAGCATTCCTTTCTCATTTGCTCGGATATTTGTGCTCGATGCACTGAACAACAAAATTACCCTTTAATGTCCGTTTTGAATCGGTTTTAATAATATTGGGGAATTTTGCAGTATTCCCGTCGGAAAACCGACGGGAATAATAATGTTTTCTATTGTGAATTTTAATGTTGTATCAAAGATGAGTTTCCCATTTCCCGCAGAATGGGTCTATCGGAGATATTCCGCGGAAAGGACTTATTCCCATTAATTTTTCTATCAAAGAATCAATAACCTCATCAGAACCTGCATAGCAGTTTATCATGGTGCGAATGTGAGGAACGTCCACCAAATGATACGGATTTTCAAGAGAAACAAACACCGTAGGTATTGTGTGGCTGTATATCGGAACATTTGCTCCCATGGGGTTTGCCCATTCAATACGCACCACTGTCTGATTGGATTTTGTCTGAAGCGAAGCGGAATAGATTATAAGATCGTAATTATCTGTAAATTCGCTCACAGGCTTCATCATTCCTTCAAATCCGGGTGAGGGGACAAATTCGGTCACGTCAAATCCGACATCGCGCAAACGTTTGCAAAAGCGCTTGTTTTCGGATTCATCCACATTAAAAATTGTGGCTCCGTCGGTTTTATTCTCCAAAGAATAGAACAGAACTCTCTTATATCTGTCAGGCGTAATGGGCAAAACGCCCTTTTCTTCCTTTACAAGTGTAATGGCGCGGTCAGCACACTCCTTGCTCCACATACGGAACTTTGCCTGACCAACCACTTCTTTTGCTTCCTCCAAGGAAGGCACCAAAGTGCCGTTTTCCTGCTTTTTATGCAAACCGAGCGATGCTTTAAGTGCCAGAATACGTGTAACTGCCTCGTCAAGACGGGTTTTGGTGATAATACCGTCCTCATAGCCCTTGTGCATATACTGAATGTCCTCGTCCAAGGACTTTGTAAACAAGAACATATCACATCCTGCCGCAATACTCAATGGAACCATTTTCTCGCGCGGCATCATTGTTGCGATTCCCGCCATAGTCGTGGAATCCGTAACAATAAGACCGTTAAAACCGAGTTTTCCGCGCAACAGATCTGTCACGATCTCACGGCTGACCGTTGCGGGCATTATCTCGCTGTCTGCAATGCCCGGGCGGAAATATCTTGTGTAAGCAGGGTGCATAATATGCCCGACCATAACTGTCTTTGCTCCTGCCTCTATGCAGGCAGAATATGCCGCACCATAGGTCTTGTCCCATTCCTCGCATGACATATCGTTTATGGAAATTGCAACGTGCTGATCTCTTTCGTCGCGTCCGTCTCCCGGGAAATGCTTGACAGAAGCCGCCATGCCGTGCTTTTGTATTTCTTCCACATATGCAACTCCCATTTTGCGTACTCTGTCGGGGTCTGAACCGAATGTACGGGTATTTGTGATAGGATTGCGCCAATTGTAATCAATATCAATGATAGGCGCAAATGCCCAGTTAGCTCCGACAGCGGCACCTTCAACACCGCATACCTCACCAAGACGGCGTGCCTGTTCCGGATCGTCGGTTGCGGCAACCTCCATGGGTTTTCCGAGCATTGTACCGCCTATTATCATGCCGTTTCCTCCGGCTTCAAAGTTAGCGGCAACCAAAAGCGGAATTTTGGAATATTTCTGCATTTTATTTACTGCAGATATACAAGCTTCTGCAGGCATCGTACGGCTCATAAAGCCACCCGGACGAACAGTCTGACCTATGTAACGGCAGTATTCCTCATCATCGGTATAAGTGACAAGGCAAAACAGCTGTCGAATTTTATCATCAACAGACATTGAAGAAAGCGTTTTTTCAACCCATTCAATGTCCGAATCATTCAAATTAAACGGTTTTTCTCTCAAATTCATTTGGATTCCTCCGATCAGGAATCGGAAGCGGTTTTATCCGCATTTTTTCCTGACAGCCACTTTTTAAGTGTGACAATTTCAATTATTTTATTTTCGTTATTCAAATATATAAGGAAAGCTACCAAAATAACAGCCTCTATAACCTTATAAACATCGGCAGTAAATGCAGCATTTACAAAGCTTATCTGACCGAAGCCTATCTGAATAATCTCGTATCCCACACAGCCTAAAAGAATAGCTACCTGTTTATTACAGAACTTGGAAATAAATCCCGAGAAGAACAGCGGCAAGAAGCATGAAAACATTGTGCCTATTGTTGTGAAGTTTATAGTCGGTGTTACTCCGTTTGTGGAGCATAGCGAAAGCGCCCCTGCGCCTCCGAGGAATGCACCGGAAATTATATAACATATCAATGCGTTTTTATTTTCTTTCACACCTACGTTTACCGAAATTTTTTGTCCGTTTTGCAAAGCGCGGTAATCATAACCGAACTTTGTGTAATGGAACACAACAATCATTATCGCAAGTGAAATTACAATAATTATCGACATTGCAAGAGGATTTGTAACAAATTTATAGTATGAAGCGTCGGTTCCGAATTTAACGGGCTTCAACCCGTCCGTAATAAGCGCAACAACGCCTTCAAGCACCAATGTCATTCCCAAACCAATGACCATCGGCGGCAACCTTAATGAAATGTAAAGTCCGCCGGAAATTGCACCGAATACTGCACCGAATATTATGCTGATGATCAACATTCCGATAGGTCCGAGACCTGATGCGTAAGCAATCTTTGCACCAATAACACCGGATATCAGCATTACAGCTCCTGTGGAAAAATCAAAACGTCCCGTATGTAGGTTGATTGAGACACCAAAGGACAATAGAAGAACATAAGTCAGTCCCCGGAAAAAGATCTGCCAGATATTCATATCCGGGAATAGTACGGTGCCCGATGCGGCGCACGCAATCATCATTGCAACCAGGCACAAAAGCGGGATGACAGCAATTCCTCCGGCTTTTTTCAAATATCTCATAACAGTATTATGACGCATTTGGTATCCTATCCTTTCTTTGTTTAATGTCGGCTCTCTTCGGCACTCCTGCTTCAGAGAGCCGACACGATACTTTATTGTTTGTGAATTACAGAGATTCTTATTTATTACTTATTATACTCATTGAAGATTTCCACAGCGTCAGAGTAATCAGCAGAGCAGAGCTTAAGGAATTCTTCATAGGTGTTGCCGATGAAGTGATCGAGAACTTCCTTGTTGTAGCAGAAACCGTCGGTTTTGTTGTCGGATTTGAGCATATCATTAAGCTCTTCCTTGCTTGTGGCAACCCAATAGCTCATTCCAACCTTAGGAGCGTTTCCGTCGTTATCAACAATCTTCTTTCCTTCAAGTGCGGACATCATGAGTACAAGGCCCGGTCCCATTGCGGAAGCGAATTTGCCGCAGTCATAAGTGTATCCGATGTCAAATGAATCTGCATAAGCTGATGTGATAGCGTCAACACCGCCTACCATAATATTCTCAATTTTAGCACCCTGTGAGATACCGAAAGCAATACCCGTAACAGCGTCGCCTGCACCGACAGTCAGAATACAAGTACCGCCTGCTGTAAGGCTGTTTGTAAGCTTTGTGGAGAATGCGTCATCGAATGCAAATCCGTCCATATATCCCTTAATGCTGTAAACGGAGCTTGTGAACTTTAATGGGTCAACGCCTGCACCTGCAACCTTTCCGACAAGCTCTTCACGTGTCTTAACGCCATCATAGCTTGTGCCGCTGTCCTCGCACAAATATGCAAGGATACCTGCCAAACGCTGAACGTGCATTGATACTGCATAGCATGTTGCACCGCCGAATATTGTGAAGTTCTTCTGTCCTTTAGTCTCAACAAAGAACTTAGCCATATCATATCCTGCCTGATACTCTGTATCATCAACCGGAGCAACAGAACCAAGGTAGTAAGGAATGTCCTTGAGCTGATTATACTGTTCATCTGTCGGATGACCTGTCGGAAGAACGACATACATTTTCTTGCCGGCAGCTGCATTTACAGATGCAATAACGTCATCATCCGAGAACAGAAGAATTCCGTCATAGCCCTTGGATGCGTAAGTGTTTATTGCAGAAACTTCAGATTCCGAGCTGCTGGTTGTTGTGAAGTCGAACGTGATGTTCATACTTTTTCCGACAGACTCAAGATATTCTTCCCAAGCGGCTGCTTCTCCCGAGGAATCGTCCTCGCGAAGTACACCGATCTTGTAACTCTTGTTTGCATTGTTGTCAGAACAAGCCGACATTGCGAAGGTGCAACTAAGCAAACAAGCAATTGCTACAAACATACTGATTAACTTTTTCATGATTTTTCTCCTTTTCTTTTTTGGATACGTTTTGGTTTTTCCTTATATTAAACAGCATCAAAATATGCCGTTTCGGTTTGATGTTATCTTTGAAGCAGCCTGCTGCGCTTCCCGATTGTAAACAAGAACACTACGACAACAAAGAGAACTCCCTTAACTATCTGCAAATACCAGCTTCCCGTGACGAAGATGTTCATAAATGAGTCGAGGAATGCCATAGAGAATGCGCCTAAAAGTGCCGAATACATACGGGAGCCGGGGCCTCCGTTCATATTCATACCGCCGAACACAAGAGCTATAAGCATATTCATTCCGACTGAAGATCCGGAGGATGCAGATAAAGTCGGTGTTTCCACGATCATCGCAAATGAAGCAAGTCCGATACCGATTCCCGCCAAAGCAAATGATATAACGGTCAACGTCTTCGGCTTTATACCCGAAAGTCGTGCGCAGAAGGGGTTGCCGCCTAAAAACTTCTGCTTTCTTCCTATCTTGAGCAAGTAAAAGATGAAGCAGCAGAACAATTCAAATGCCACAATCAATGCAATTCGGAACCATGTATTGTTCAGAGCCGTCACCATTGCAAAAGGAACACTGATCTTTGCGTTTGTGCCGAGGGTTGTGAAGAGCAGGGTTGAGATCGAACCATATACATTCATCATCACTATTGTCATAATGAAAACCGGAAGATTGAAGAATGAGGCAAGCAACGCATTGAGAACGCTGAGTGTTACCGCAACTGCAATGCAAGCGAGCACCATAGCCCAAATGCTTCCTGTCTGTATTCCGACCGCACCTCCTATGATTGCACTGAGGAGCATATTTGATCCAAGTGACAAGTCAAATGAGCCGCTGGCGAAAATATATGTAGCTCCTGTGGCAACCAATCCGACAAGCGTGGCATTTGAGATAATTACCTCAAAACCGATACGCAGATCGTAACCATTGGCAAGGGCACTGATAATATACATACCTCCCAGCAATATGCAAGCGAAAAGCGGAATCATACTGACGATACGTTGCACAAACAACGCTTTACGACGTGCCTCGAGCGAAGCATCCGATGCGAGCACTTCCGACGATTTTGTTTTGACCGGCATTTTCTTGTCTCCTCTCATATCATATCATATAGCGGATGATCTCCGCATCAGTCAGTGACTCACTGCGCTGAAATTCTTTTGTAATACTGCCGTCTTTCATAATAATAAGACGATCCGCCATTCCCATAAGCTCAGTCATTTCCTCCGAGATCATGATAATGGTTTTACCTTCTTTCTTCATTTTGTACATCATCTGGTACATCATCTGCTTGACACCTATATCGATTCCTCTTGTCGGACAGTCAAGAATCAGAATGTCCGAGCCACAGCCTATCCACTTTCCGAAAACGACCTTTTGCTTATTTCCTCCGGAAAGCTGTGAAACAGGCTGATCCATTGAGAAGCACTTTACCTGCATACGGTCTATCTGCTCAGCAACATACTTTTTCTCTTTGGATGAAGTCACAAAAACGTTGCCGATTGCGAAACGATCAAGCCCTGCAATGGCGATATTGTCTCTTATGGATGCCGACATACACAGGGACTCTATATCTCGGTCTTTTGCCGCATAACCCACACCAAGCTTCATGGCCTGCGATGGGCTGCGCAATAATTTTCCCTTAACCGTGACCTTTCCGCTTTCGGGCTTTATTGCGCCATACAGTATTTTACCGAGCGTGTGCATTCCGCAATGTGACAGACCTCCGATACCGAGTATCTCTCCCTTGTGGGCTTCCAGAGTCAGATGCTTGATGCGGTTGCGATAGGTTCCGTCCTCGATTTTCAGGACCACTTCCTCGCCATGACTTCCGTCATAATCGGAACGGTAGTAGTCTCCCTGCAATTCACGGCCTATCATTGATGTTTTTATGGCTTCCTCATCGAACTCTTCTTTTTCAAAGGTACGTATTATTTTTCCGTCACGCAATACAGTCAGTGTATCACATCGCTCCATGATTTCATCTAAGTCATGCGATATAAATACCACCGATCTGTTGGAATTTTTCATTCTTTCTATCAAGTCGTAAATAATGTTTCTTCCCTTTTGAGAAAGCGAGGTTGTGGTTTCATCTACCACTATTATCTGAGGTGAACGCATCCATACCTTTGCCACTTCAACCAGCTTTCTATCCATCATGTCAAGCATTTCAGTCATCATGTCAGCACGGATATGTGAAGCACCTATATCGTCCAGAGCCTTTTGTGCCGCATTCATCATCTCACGGCGGTTGACAAATCCGCCTTTTGTAAAGCGAGCGGTATCACACAAAAATATATTTTCTGCCACCGTAATCCCGGCTACCGTGCCGCTTTCTTGTACGATCATGCCGACTCCTCGGTCCAATGCCTCATGCATACTTGCGGGTGCCCAGGTTTCACCTTCAAAATACATCTCTCCGGAGTCTGCCTTCTGCATTCCCGAAAAAATTGAGGTTACGGTAGATTTGCCCGAACCGTTTTCTCCGATAAGGCCTCGTATTTCACCACGACGGACCGTCAGGTCTACCTTGTCCAGCGCAACCACCGGTCCAAAGGTTTTTGTCATGCCTTTGACCTGCATGATAACCTTGCCTTTGCTTTCGGACTCAACTGCAGGATTCATACTATTTTTTACCTCCGTCAGAATTATTTGCTTTTGACAAGCATATATTTTTTTACATTTCTTTTAACAATTAAGGAAAAAATTGACTTGTTATGTCTCTTGTATTACTATAATATCATATCAAATAATATATTTCAATGAAATTTTTTTCGCACTGTATGCAATATTTTGACCTTTTATTATTCGAAATATGTTAAAATGCACAAAAAGTATCACATTATTTTTGGCATATGACCAAAGTGCAACAAATAGTACACTCATGAGTTGAAAGAATGGAATAAATATGCTATAATTTGACTATATTATATGTAAAAAATTTAACGGAGGGAAGCGGAATTGGAAGCCACATATGAAATTATTGATTATTCCGAGCCTATGGGAATACTGATCTTTCTTCACAAAATCAATACTGTTGCCACTCACTGGCATCCGGCTCAGGAATTTCTGCTGGTGCTTGAAGGAGAATGTGAAATCACATCAGACAAGACTCGCACATATAAAGAAGATGATATTATCATGATAAACGCCTATGAGCCGCATTCACTTTTGGCAAAATCAGGTGCTGTGCTTTTGGCTCTTCAGATAAAAGACGGTATCTTTGAATCAAACGAAGGCTTCTGCGTTGACAGCGTGCGGAATCCGGATGCCGATTACACTGTTATAAAGAGTATTATGGCAAGACTGATAAAGCTTCATAACGACCGACCTTGCGGGTTTGAAGCATTGATGCAAAGTGAGATATATATGCTGAAGCACGATTTGGTGGTAAAATTCCGTCCCGATCCCAAAACCGCCGCACGCAATCTTACATACCGAAAACATCCCTCACGCTTGAGCGACGTGCTTGACTATATCAATGCGCATTACAAAGAGCCTATTACACTTTCCCAAATTGCCGGACACTTCTTTTTCTCAGACGCATATCTTTCACGTTCATTTGAAAAGGCCATGGGAATTTCATTCAAAAAATACCTGGCACGCTTGCGATTTGCCGATGCGGTTGATATGCTTATGAGTACAAACGCTCCGATCGACGAAATTGCAGCATCCTGCGGTTTTCCCAATACAAGAGCATTTGTGGAGATTCATAAAGATGTTTACGGCTGTCTGCCAAGTCAACGCCGCAAGGATATGAACGCCGTAGCAGGCAAATCAGCCGGAAAGAGCATGGGGTATATTGAATTTTCACCGGCGGAATGTCTCTCCAAATTAGCCTCCTATCTTAAAAACGATACACCGTACTCAAGGACGCTTGCCACTGCTCCGGTGCCACCCTTGATTAATAAAAGTATATCATATTCATTCGATGCGTCCTTGCATATTGCCGAGCTTGAGCACAATGAAAGGACTTTCTGCACCGTGGGGAGAGCATCGGATCTCCTCAGGGAAAATATACGTGATATGATACGGGATATGCAGAAAACCATTGGGTTTAAATATATCAAATTCCACGGTATTTTTGACGATGATATGAGTGTATGCACCGAAGCTTCAGATGGACGGCCTATTGTCTATTTCGGCAAGATTGACCTGGTGTTGGATTTTCTGTTAAGTGTCGGACTTAAGCCTCTCATTCAGCTGTCCTTTATGCCTGCCCGACTTGCACGTTATCCCGAAAAAAGAGCTTTTTTCCGTCCTACGATTATCAGCGAGCCGCGCTCTGATAATGAATGGGCTGAACTCGTTTCGGAATTTGTTCGTCATATTGTCGATCGTTACGGTGTGGGAACTGTCTCTACTTGGCTGTTTACGGTATGGAATGAGGCGGAAACGCCTTCTCATATGTTCGGATTTAGAGATCCGTCCCTTTTCGGCGAGTTTTACCGTGCCACGTATGAGGCGGTAAAAGAAGTTTTGCCGTCTGCCAAATTCGGCTCTACTTCGATTCTTTATGAAACTCTTATCAACAGCGATTGGTTTGAACAAACTTATACGCCACTCAAAAACTGCAGACCGGATTTTATACTTCTTCATTTTTATCCCGTAAAATCTTCAACAGGTTTCCGTATCAATTCTTTGGGAAGCTCAAACATTCAGCTACATCACGATCCGCACATTATGTATCAAAGCATAATAGCCGTCAAGCAAAAGCTAAAGAGCCTCGGATACGAACAATTGCCTATATACCTCACTGAATGGAATTCCACTACATCTCACAGAGATCTGTTAAACGATACAGCATTCAAGGGGGCATATGTTGTGGAAAATATCATGGAAAATTACGATCGGATAGCCTCGTTCGGTTATTGGTCCCTGACAGACGACATTACGGAACTGCCCGAAGAAAAAGATCTGTTCCATGGCGGTATCGGGCTTTACACACGTGACGGCATCAGAAAGCCGCCGTACTATGCCTTTTCTTTCCTTTCATCTCTCGGCAATAAGCTCATCGGCAAAGAAAATGAGGTTATGGTGACTGAAAGCAATGACGGCTATCAAATACTGCTGGTTAATTACATTCATTATAATGAAATGTATGCTTGCGGTGAATTGTTTGATACAAACAAGAATAACCGTTATGCGGCGTTTCCGAGCGGCGGTGACAAGATCGTGCATATTACTCTCGGGAACGTTGTATCGGGGAAATATCAAAAAGAAGAGTGGACGGTCAACCGCCACCACGGCAGTGTTTATGACATATGGTGCGACAGATTTCACAGTGAAAACGATCTGTCTTTACAAGCTATCCAAGAGCTTCAGATAGCGTCATATCCAAAGTACGAAATAGAATCTTTGACAGTCGATAATAATATGATGCAACTGACAGTCACTTTAGAGCCTCACGAAATTAGGCTCATTCGAATTACAAAACGGTATAAAATATGATACAGTAATAAATGTTGATCGCTCGACCATATCGCACTATCATCAGTGACGCTTGATACACGGCGGTTGATAAAAAGGGCGGTTTTTAAGAGAAAACTCTCTGAAAACCGCCCTGAAACAGCGTTACATCGGTCGTGTCCCGTGCAGTAGGTCGAAAACGGCGCTTGGCATCTTTTAAGACGGGAACACTCAGTTGTTATGACCTTAACAGATACCGTTTTATTTTGACAGTTCTTTCATTAAATCTGTTTTGTAAATTCGGTTATATTCTCTGAATTGAATTTTTACTGTTTTCTTGAAATTCTTGCAACCGTCGGCAAAAAGAATCGGCACATTATGTAAAGCATCCGCAAGCGCTTGTGCTTGTAAATAATCCTTTGCGGTTAAACAATCTAATATTTTCTTAAGACCATTGGAAAGAAATAAATAAGAAAAACTGTCTTTTATGATTTTTTGACCGTAGGTATAAATATTATCAACAAAAACGAATCTGAAAAGTTCATTGTCAAGTTCTTTGATAGCCCTTGCTTTTTTGCGAATGAAATTGTCCTCTATTATATTTTTGTCTTGGGGGGCATCAAGAACACCAATTACAACTTGAATAATTTGAATATTATCTTTCCCTTGTGGCTGAAAACGAATAGACACCAAAATTGAATAAATGTCATAGAAATCGTAATTCGATAAAAGCATTTTTCCACCGCCCTTCATTAATAGTCATTAATAGTATAACATGACTTTATTTCGCTGTAAACGGCAAACAGGTTTTGTCGCCGGACCGATTCCGTGCAGTAGGTCGAAAACGGTGTTTGGCATCTTTTAAGACGGGAATACTTCGCTGTTATGGTAGTAAAAGATGCTGTCGCGAAACAGAGAAAATCCTTATCCATCAAGAAATTTCATCGTTTTCCTGAGTCTGTGACCTCAAATATGAAACAAAGTCAAAATAGTCCTTTCTCATCGTTTCATCCAAATCATCGGGGGATGCAAGAGTGGCGAGAGGAAGTTCTATATGCTCGTGGTCAAAAAAGTCGGCATCAAAACGATGCTCACGTATTTCGGAAGAATCCAAGGGGATTACATAGAGTTCCTGCACCATTCCATCACATTTTTCCCAACATTTTTTCAAGCATATATTTACTCCAAAGTGTTCAAGTCCGTTATAATCTTGGTACTTAATTACAGCATAGTTGTGTACAAAACAAGGGAAAACCAAATCGTCACATCTGTAAGGGCAGATCTCTTTACACTCCGAACACATAATTTCAGAGCAATCAGCGGGATTGCTATAATCTGACACTTCCAAAACTGTCTTATTCGCCCCAAGCACGCATTCTGCATAGGCATCTTCTTCAAATGTATCATTCTCCGAAAAAACTTTGCGTTTAATGATTCTATATCGGCTTTTTTCGGTTTCTTTTGCGTCTATGTCTGCGTATCTTTCATAAAAACGATCAATACAAACAAGAGCCGCTTGATAAGACGAACATAGATATTTTTCTTCGTATGCATCCGGAGTGTCTTTGATGTAAAGCTCATATACAAATCCCTCGGGTGCTTCAATAAAGCGTGAAAAGTTTTCCCTTTCGTATTCGATATAAGCCTTTGCCAACGCCGAAATCTCGGACGCGGCAATGCTTGAAAAACGCTCCAACAAATCTATACGTATATCAAAAGTGGGAGCATATCTGTATATAATTTGCAACAGCTCGTTTTCCTTGAACTGATAATTCGTTTCTTTGATCTTTGCTTTCAGTTCGGTTGAAGGAAGTAATTCTATAATTTCGTTAAATGTGTCTACGCAAATAACGTAGGAAGTGTGTTGTTTGATGATATATGTGTAACACGCAGTCCGGGCGAAAATGTAACAAAGTATGAATATGACGACAAGGGCAGAATATCAGGCATCAGATGCGGAGATAAATCTATTATATATACTTATAATGGAAACGGAGATATAGAGTCAGTCGGAACTAATTCCACATATACATGTTATACTTATTTTGATGCTTCGGAAGGCAATATTCATACTGTAAAAAAAAGAGACGACACATACATATAAATTAAAATTGCCGTCTTTGAATCCCATAGATACTATTTTAGATTTTATAAGAAATCTAAATCCGCTTTACAGAATTGAATATACATATAACAATTACGGACAGATAACATGCATAAAAACAACGGATAATACAAACTCAAATACAAATGTTGTGCAAGTCCAAAATACTTATAATACATCGTCCGGAAGCAAAATATTCGGTTCTTTGGCAACGGAAATCGATTCTCTGGGAAAAACGACGCGATATTTTTATGATAGTAAATACGGAAGGCTTGCGGCTGTTATTTATCCTGATAATACGGGTATATGCTACACATATGATGCGATAGGCAGACTTACTCTTGTGCAGCCTGCAACATACAGCACAACATGGAGTGCTGTAACAAACTCTGCAAAGGTTAGTTATACATATAATTCACTTAATCAGCTTTCAACAATTCAGACTAACGGTACAACCTATACATTTACGTATGATGATTTTGGAAATACATCGACAATAAAAATAGGGAGCACTACTATATCGAGTGTTACAAGAAATGCAAACAATGGCAAAGTAAATAAAGTTACATACGGAAACGGAATTACTGCAAGTTACACATATGACGAGCTTGACAGAGTTGCGGGAATCGTATATAATAATGGTAGAACAAAGCAGGCTGAGTATAAGTACGAATATAATGCTAACGGATATTTAAGCAAATTTACAGATACAGTAAACAACCGTGAAACAACCTATATGTACGGCAAAGACGGAAGACTTACAGGCAGTATCGAAAGCAGCACGTCTGACAGTAACAGCATTATAAGTTCGGTTTGGTATAGGTATGATACTCATTCGCGTTTAGTACAGGCATCATATGATTTCTATCCTAACGATTCACTGAATATTCTGTCATATAATACTACATATAATGAACTCAGCCAGATAAGCAATTACAGTGTTAAATTAGGAAACACAAAAATATATGATGTAGTACCAACGTATGATTATTTGTCAAGAACAACCGGCAAGACGGTAACATTGTCCGTTGGTTCATCAAGCGTTTCAAATACGATTACATATGAATATCTTAACAATTCGGATAAAACATCGGATCTTGTATATCAATATATATATACAATAAACGGAACAACGGTAACAAATAAGTTTACATATGATAGCGCCAACCAAAATATAATCGAGATAAGGAACGCATCGAATGTTATCACAAACAAGTATACATACGATACTCTCGGAAGACTTATCCGAGAGGATAACAAGGCTGCTGACAGAACATATATTTATACATATAATGTAGATGGCGGTATTCTCACAAAGAAAACATATGGGTTTACAGTAGCGTCCGGAACGCCAGCAACCGAGCTTTACTCAACATATAATTATCAGTACTCGGATAATACATGGCGTGATAAGCTTACGTCGTACCGTGGCACAACACTTACATATGATGCGATAGGCAATCCGCTTTCATATTATAATGGGAATTCCATGACATTTACATGGGAAAGCGGAAGAAACCTTGCCGGTGTTGTAAAAGGTTCTGTAACTACAACATATAAATACAGCGACGGTTTACGCATAAGCAAAACCGTAGGCGGTGTAACCCATAATTATATATATGACGGTGATTTAATACTTTGTGAGTATTACAATGGAACTACACTCATTTTTATATACGATGAGAACGGAGCGCCGATAGGATTTAAGCATAACAGCAATTACTACCTGTATGAAAAGAATCTTATGGGTGACATAGTCGGAATATATGACAAATCCGGTACAAAGGTTGCATCATATGTATACGACGCATGGGGCAATGTAATTTCCGCAACCGGAACAATGGTGAGTGTGAACCCGTTCAGGTACAGAGGGTATTATTATGATACTGAAACGGGCTTATACTACCTCCAATCAAGATACTATGATCCTGCAACGGGTAGGTTTATTAATGCAGATGATGTATCATACCTTGGTGCAGACAGTGATTTGACAGGATATAACTTATATTCTTATTGTAATAATAATCCTGTAATGTATACCGATGAATCGGGACATTCTGTAATTGCAACCATGTTAATTGCAGGTGTAATAAGTGCAGCTATAGCAGGTGTTTATAACGCTATTGGTCAAATAAAAAGTGACCAAGAGTGGGATTGGAAATCTTTTGGTTTAGCTTTAGCAGGTGGATTTGTATCCGGTGTACTATCAGCAATTCCAATTCCTGGAAAATTAGCAAGTATGGGATTGTTAGGAAATGTATTAGGTTATAGTTTAACGTTTTTGTATGGAGGATTGGGCACTGTTTGCGGTGGAGTAATAACAGGTTCTGTTCATGATAGTAAATCTGCCGTGTTTGCATTCGTACTTGGTGGTACTGCAAATATTATTGGTAAGGCGATAGGTGACAGAATTGCGAATGTAAAAGCAGATAAAGTGTATAATCAAGGATATAAAGCAAGATCGTTGGAAGTACAGAAATTACAATCTCACCCACTAAACATGGGTAGCAAGGCATTAAAAGGTCATTTTAGGAATGCTTTTAAACAAATATCAAGAACGGAAATAATGGGATTGATAACGAATGCCAATCCTTTTATTAGACACGGAATTTATTCTGTTATAAGTTCAAGTCCATTGTCGGGGTGGTATTGATATGAAAAAAACAAAATTAAACAATCAACTAATGTATACTAATATAGTAAGTTTTTTAGGGATTATAATAACATTGTGTGGGATTATTTGGACGTATGTAGACGTAGATAATGGAATTGTATTTAAAATTCTAATTACAGTTATGTTGCTTTTTTTTCATATATGCTGTTTGATAACTTTTGTTATGTTTTGTCAGTTTGCGATTTTAGATGAGACTGGAATAAACTTTAATACAATATTTTATAAAATTGATTATGTCAGTTGGGATGCAATTGTGAAAATTGAAATTCTAAATTTGCCTACATTAAGCTCAAGGGGTGGTGCAAGTACTAGGATGCAGTGGATATGCATCTATACAGATTATGCTCAAAAAGCTGAAATAGGCGGTGGAAATTCTAAAGGTAAACCACCGTGGCAAATAAAAGCAAGCAAAAAAAATATAAAAGCAATTAAACAATTTGCTGAAAAATATTGCAAAAATGCAACTATAAAATTGAAATAATTTTTTAGTACTCCAAGTGCAAGATATTTTATTTTGCACTTGGAGAATGCATAAAGTTGTCCGGTAATTTATGTTGCATGGGGTAACATTGTTTTCACAACAGGAACTTCGGCAAGTACTGTAGGCGCAATGAATCCGTTCAGGTATAGAGGCTATTATTGGGATTCCGAAACGGGGTTCTATTATTTGCAGTCGAGGTACTATGACCCGGCAATAGGTAGGTTTATTAATGCTGATAATCAGCTTTCAACCGGCGATTTCAACGGAATGAATCTCTATGCATATTGTGACAATAATCCTGTAATGCGAATCGATCCGACCGGAGAAGAATGGTGGCATTGGGTTATTGGCATTGCTGCTGTGGCAATAACCGCATTAACATTGGGAGCTGCAGTCCCAATGGCTGCATGTACAGCATCTGTAATGGCGGCAAGTTTAGGTTTTAGCGCAACAGCAATCAGTGCAGTAAGTACAGCAACAACTATTGTAGGCTATGCCACTGTTGTTGCGGCATCTGCATATGCAGCAGATGTAGCGTATCAAAATGTAACCGGTGATAGTTTATTATTGCCAACGGTTTTTCAGGGAAATGAGACGGCATATAATATCGGATTACTTGTTACAAGTATTGTATCATACGGCTTGCTGGAAATGGCAGCTAATTCTCCGGGCATTTGTTTTGTTGAAGGCACTCTTGTGCTGGCTAAAGAAGGACATGTGACAATAGAGAATATACAGGCAGGCGATTTTGTTTGGGCACATAACCCTGAAACAGGAGAAACCGAACTGAAACAGGTTGTGCAGACGTTTGTAAATGAAACGGATGAGCTTGTACATGTATACACCGGCAAAGATGAGATAATTTGTACAAATGATCATCCGTTCTACTCTCCGGTAAAAGGCTGGACAGCGGCTAGCAAGCTGAGAGCAGGAGATATACTTGTAACGGTTAACGGCGAGTATGTTGTTGTTGAAAAAGTACAGCATGAAATACTTGAATCACCTGTTAAGGTATATAACTTTGAGGTTGAGGGGTTCCATACATATTATGTAGGCAGCGAAGATGGCGTGCTGGTGCATAATAACTGTGAAAACAAGAGGCAGATAGGAAAAACACCTCGAAATAATCAGGTACAAAATGAACAGTTTAACAGTATAGTAAAGGAGTATAATTTATCTAAATCAGAAGCAAGAAGATTGCATGATGCTATATCTAAGCAAGGATATGGAAGAGATGAAATTATAGATGAAATGATTTCATTATTCCCTGACAAAAGGAGATAAATTTATGAATAGTTATTTTAAATTAATTTATTTATTAGATAAATTGAAAGGAAAAAAAATTCAATATATTGGACGATGCCTTGATTTGGTTTGGATTGGATTTGGTGATATTATAGAACGTAAAACTAAACATGGAGTTGATAAAATAGCCGAATATTCATTACATATACAGTGTCCATTTAAGATTGTGGATAAATGCAAGATAGTAGTTGGGAAAAGTGACATGTTTGTATCTGCAACAGACAAAGAGGATACTGTTGATTTAAATTTACAGAACAACACATTGTTTGATTTAAAAGCAAAAACATTAATGGATTCATTTAATACAGAAAAAATTATTGATGTTGAACTAAATGAATGGGGGGATTTATTTATATATTTAGATAGTATTAATATAGCTATATTTATTGATAATTCAACTGATGATGAATCATGGCGCTTATTTCGAACTGGCAGTGATGATGAACATGCAGTGGTTAGTGGAACAGGTATTGAGTTTTGCTAATAATTTATTATTGTTATAGATCTATTTTTAGGTATAAATGTATCCTTATTATATAGTATAAAGCTTAAATCTATGAGACTGACTCAAGTACGTTAAAATATGAACTTGAGTCAGCCTTTAATGGATATTGCTTTCATATGATGCGATAGGCAATCCGCTTTCATATTATAATGGGAATTCCATGACATTTACATGGGAAAGCGGAAGAAACCTTGCCGGTGTTGTAAAAGGTTCTGTAACTACAACATATAAATACAGCGACGGTTTACGCATAAGCAAAACCGTAGGCGGTGTAACCCATAATTATATATATGACGGTGATTTAATACTTTGTGAGTATTACAATGGAACTACACTCATTTTTATATACGATGAGAACGGAGCGCCGATAGGATTTAAGCATAACAGCAATTACTACCTGTATGAAAAGAATCTTATGGGCGACATAGTCGGAATATATGACAAATCCGGCACCAAGGCTGCATCATATGTATACGACGCATAGGGCAATGTAATATCCGCAACCGGAATAATGGCGAGCGTGAATCCGTTCAGGTACAGAGGGTATTATTACGATACCGAGACGGGATTCTATTGGTTGTATACAAGGTATTATGATCCTGCAATAGGTAGGTTTATTAATGCGGACAGTGTTTCAATTAAGGTACCGATACAGCATTGCCCGGAGCAACCGATGAGCCGGACAATTCGCATACTGAAATTACACCTCTGCAAAATAATTTATAAAAAAATCGAAAATTGTGTCACAATTTTCGATTTTTTTTGTTATATATAATAGAATACTATACATATGGAGGAAAATGTATGAAGAAAAAAATTATTTTAAAACAGTTTATTTCTGTTTTAATTACTGTAGCAGCATTATTCTACTTATCGTTTAGTTTTGCTGCTCCGGCAAACGCAGTTACGCCCCGGTGGGCAAGCATTCTTTCAATGGACTTAAGTATGACGTTTGATGGTAACGAAGGTTCTGTAACCGGTGCTGCCATGAAACAATCGACGGCAACAAAAATTGAAGGAACTGTATATCTATATGAACTTGATAGCGATGATTGGATATACATCGATGAATGGTACAATAGTAAGACCCGTGGAACTTTGGGTGTAGGAGGAGATTTTGCATGTGAGAGTGGCGTTACATATAAAGCGGTGTTTGTTGTTACAGCATATACAGGCACTACACCCGAAACAGAGACAATGGAATATATTGATGTATGTCCGTGAAAAGAAATTGAAAAGAAAAAGCGAAGAGAAATGTTAATATTTCTTTCTATTTGCTCACTATAGATATTACAATATCTATAATCCGCACATTAGCCTCTAAACTGAATCTGCTAATGTGTGGATTATAGAAGTGTTTAAGATCATTAATGTATTAGTAATCTAATTATTATGTACATCAACTGTACATGAATTGCGTTATATTAACCATTTTATGGTTATGCACTGGTACAGAATCATCAACATGAACAATATAATATAAGATAAAAAGGAAGATAGTGAGAATTTAATTGTCAATGCTGTAAAAGGCAAGGAAATGGGAAAACAAAATTACATAGAAAAGGAGAAAAAGATGATTTTAAAGAAAATCAGAAAAGTAATTTCATTGGTTCTTGTGCTGAGTCTGACAATGCTGTTATGGCCGCAGTCGGTTTATGCCGAAATATCGCAGGCAATTAGCGAGAACACAACGATAGGTGCTGACAATATTACAGACGAAAATGAATATTTATCGTTGAATAACGATGTATTTGAGCTTGAAATGCGTCGAGGAGAATCTGTTAAGCATTTCCGTATGCCTGACGGTACAATTATAGCTGTACAGTATCAAAATCCGGTGCATTATGCCGATGAAAACGGTGAGTGGCAGGATATAGACAATACACTAACAGCTTCCGGAAGTGAATATTCAACAAACAATGCGAGAGTAAAGTTTGCAAAGAAGATAACCGGGAATGAGACGATTTTTACTCTCCACGACTCAAACAAAAAGATAACGATCAGTCTAAACGGAGCAATTAAAAAGGTTTCGGGTCAGGTGACTAATACTCAAACGGAGTTTGGTGCACAGGCAACAGAATTGCAGAAATTGATGACATTGGATAAGCTTTCATCCAAAATCCTTTATGCAGATATTCTTGATGGTGTAGACCTTGAATATGCAGTAGAATCACTTAATATCAAAGAGAATATAATTGTTAAAGAAAAATTAGATGATTATACATTTTCTTTTACGGTGAAATTGAACAATCTTGATGCGGTGCTTTGCAATGACGGCTCAATAAATATATGTGATGAAGATGGCAAAGCTGTGTATGTTATTCCGAAAGGGTATATGTATGATGCCAACGGTGCTATATCAGGTGCGGTGCAATATTCGCTCAGCAATAACGGCAACGGAAGTTATACATTTGTTGTTGTTGCTGATGAAGAATGGATAAATGCGCCCGGAAGAGCATTCCCGGTAACTGTTGATCCACCGATAAATACAATAAGCACTTCTGAGGATGAGATTGCAACAGAAACTTATTCTCAGGCAGACATAATAAACGTAGGATCCTCTGAAAACGGTTATTGGATTCCTTCCTCATTGCCGGAGCTTCCGAAATCCGCGCATATTACAAAAGCAACTGTATCCTTACGTCGTTTTTCCGGAAGTGATGTCTATGTGGGTGCATATCCGTTGACCGGTTCTTTGAACGTTAACTCAGTATCGGACTCAGCTGGTGATAATGCGGAAGATGCAAAATTGCTTGACTTTAACAATATTACAGCTGATGAAAACGGATTGTACGGAGACGATGGCTTGTACACATGGACAATAACGGAGACGGTACAATCGTGGTATGAAGGAGAAGATGTAAACGGAATTGAATTTAAAACTGTTGCAGATACAGATAGTACAGGCAGTGTTGCTTTTTATGCTTCTTCAACAGATGCCGTTTTCACTATTGAGTATACAGATACAAAAGGTTTAGAAAGCTATTGGTCATATGCTTCGCAAAATGTTGGACTTGCCGGAAACGGCAATGTGAATTATGCGACAGGTAATCTTGTATTTACGATAGGAACCTTGTCGAGTACGGACTCTCTTATGCCATACATGCCCACACTTGTGTATAATTCATCATTGTCGGATTTATCATATAACAGCACCAATGCGCAGACAGCACTGACAACAAGCTATATGCCTTATGGTTTCAAGCTAAGTATAAATGAAACGTTGATCAAGCAATCGTATACTGACTCAGAAGGTAATACAAAATATTGCTATGTTTATGCTGACGCAGACGGCACAGAACATAATCTCATGTCTGTTGAGGGTAGTACTTCTGAATATAAAGACGTTGATGGCTTGCAGCTTAAGCTGACGGAAACATCTTCTTCTTGCACGTTGACGAATGATGCAAATACAGTGCGTACTTTCAGTAAGGTCGGAACAACACAGAATTGGGTGCTTTCTGCGATAACCGATAAAAACGGAAATAAGGTAACATTTGCACTGGATGCCAATAATCGTCCTACCGCAGTTAAAATGACGCCTTCCGGAAGAAACGCAATCACTTATCTTACAATTTCATATAATACAGTCGGTAAGCCTTATATTATATGGAACCAGACAACAAAAGAAGCTGTAATATTTAAGTATTCGTCATCACCTTCAGGCGATATATCTTCTTCTGCAGGGAATTTGCTCAGACAGGTAATTTATGCGGTTGGTTCATCCAGTGTTACGGCTGCAAACTGGGAGAGCTATTATACTTCCGGAACAACTACGAATATTACAGTAATAGGTACTGCCGAATATACGTACGATATATACGGACACCTTATTTCTGCAAAGGATACACTTTCAAAATACAAGGTAGAATATACATATTCATCAGACAAAGTGACAAAAATACGCGAGGCAGAGCCTGATTCGGCAACTTCGGGGCAGACAATAGGTATTACATATAATACAGGGTATACCGAACTCAGAACAAGCGGAAAAGATGATGTATATGGAAATTCGGACGATATAATTACAAAATATATTTTAGATGAAAATAATCGAGTAATAACCAAATACTCAACCAATCTCACAGGTACACAAATATACGGTGTTTCAAGTGGCGAATATGAGTCCGATAATGAAAATGCACCAAACAGTCTGAAAGTTTCATCCACAACCGGTGGCTCATCGGCAAACTATTTACTAAACGGCGGCTTTGAAAATACAAGCACCGGATGGCGCACATCGGGTACGGTAAACTATTCTTACGATCAATATTTGGGAAAAAGCAAGGCAATCCTAAATGCCAATGCAAATTCTACGAGCAGTATATACCAATTTGTATACCTGCGTCCTGGAACATATACGCTTGCTGTTGATTTTGATTGTGATTTGAATAGCACAAGCGAAATATGGCTTAAGGCTGAATCAACATCAAATTCTTCACATAATGTATCTGAACGTGTAGCTCTGAATAACGGAGAATGGACTTTTGATAAATATGGCTTTGCATATATGACATTTACCGCATCCAATGTTTCAAACGGCGGAGAGAT
This sequence comes from uncultured Clostridia bacterium, assembly GCA_945918795.1. GTDB lineage: Bacteria > Bacillota > Clostridia > HGM11327 > HGM11327 > SIG351. The sequence goes on from CAMEIT010000021.1 coordinate 27,414, forward strand.
ATTCAAAGTGACTGTGTCTGCAACCGGAGGCTCATCTGTCGGCAATGATACGGCAGTGTTCGTTAAAAACGTAATGCTTTCAAAAACAACGGGCGCAATGCCTTTGAACATGGTTGACAGCGGCGATTTCGAGAATACATCGGTTATGATAGACGGCGCGACATATTATTCACCGTCTGCTTTCTGGACGCCGTCAAGCACGACAGGCTCATTTACTGCAACGACTGTTGAAGCTCCTTTCTATAAGGTTTTGAGCATAGCCGGCGATGTAACAAAGAGTAAAAAGGTAAGTCAGACCATATTCTCGGTAAATGGTGACAGCTCATCTTCATTTATTACTCTTGAAGAAGATATTGTGCTTACGGTTTCAGGCTTTGGAAAAGCTTCAAAAATAATACGAGACGGCCAGACAAGCTTCTTCGGTATAGTAGTTAATGTGCAGTATTATAATTCTGACCCGGAGTCACACTATCTAGCCTTTACCGGTCAGGAAGGCATATGGCAATATGCATGTGGGAACATTGTTATTCCTGTTAACAAAAAACTTAGTAAAATAATAGTAAGCTGTGTATACGATTATAACGAAGGAACGGCATATTTCGATGATATATCTGTAATAAACAATACTGCAGGCTCGGCGTCACATAATTATTTCTATGAAGATACAGGCAAGCTGAAGCTTTCAATGACAGGCAGAAATGCTTCGTATTATTACTATAATGATAATGGCGATGTATCAAAGATCGTTACGAATTCCGGCATAACCGAGTATACATATGGTTCGAAGCATCGTGTAAGAACTGAGAAATTCAGTACCTACAGCGGAATGATGTATTACTTGAATACCGTACTTCAGGAACATATGCTCGGAACTGTTACATTGCACAGTACGACGACATATGAATATAATGATTTCGGTCAGGTTGAAGAGACGGTTGTAACAACAGCGGATAATAAGGCATATCAGACGACCTATGAATATAATGGAACATCGTCTATATTCGGGGCAGTTTCAACTATAACTGACGCTCGTGGCAAGGTGACAAGATTTTTTTATGACACATCAAAAGCACGTCTTGTGGCGGAGATAGCGCCTGACGGAAACGGAACTTGCTACACATATGATGCAAAGGGTAATCTGACTCTTGTGCAACCGGCAATATGCAGTTCATCTACGTCATGGAGTTCAGTGGCAAATTCTGCTGAGGTTTCATATACCTACAACTCTCTGAACCAGCTTGCGACAATATCAAATGACGGCACGACATATACATTTGCATATGATTTGTTCGGCGATACAAGCTCAATCAAGATAGGCAGCACTACAATAACATCGCAGACAAAAAATGCAAACAACGGCAAGGTTAATAAGGTTACTTACGGAAACGGAATTACTGTAAATTATGAGTATGACGTACTTGACAGAGTGAGCAAAATAACATATAATAGTGGTAGTACAGTATTGACAACATATACATATGAATACGATGCAAACGGCAATCTTGCAAAGGTGACGGACAGCAGTACAAACCGAAAAACATTGTATAAGTATGACCTTGGCGGACGCATGACAGGCCATATAGAAATGGATACATCTGCTTCGGAAAATATTCTTGAGGCTTGGTATGGTTACGACGAAAAATCACGCCTTGCAAATGTTGTGTACACAAGCTACTATGATGCCTCGACAAACACATACCGCTTTGCGCAGAATTATGAGTATTCATACAATGACATCGGACAGCTGAGTTCTCTCGTGATAAACCATATAGGAGAATCCTCGCTTGATTCATACTATATCACGCCATCGTATGATTTATTCGACAGATATACTTCAAAGGAAGTAAAGATAACAGACAGCACGGGAAGCACAAACCGCGTAAATGTTACAGGAGAATATACATATCTTGTAAACGGCTCCGCATTGGTATCACAGTATGTAAGCAAGATTAATGATGCCGTTGTCGACACATATAATTATACATATGATAATAACGGAAACATTACGCAAATAACCGATGCAAATGGAACTGTAAGGTGGAGGTATATATATGATTCTCTCGGCAGACTCACACGTGAAGATAACCGTGTGACAGGCAGGACATATATTTATACTTATAATACTGCAGGAAATATCCTTACAAAGAAGACTTACGGTTTTTCTTTATCATCCGGAACGCCGACAACCACGCTTTATTCGACAAATAATTACCAGTATTCGGATTATGATTGGCGTGACAAGTTGACATCATTTTGCGGCACAACTCTTACATATGATGCGATAGGCAATCCGCTTTCATACTTTAACGGAACGTCAATGACAATGACGTGGGTACGCGGACGAGAGCTTGCGACGGTAACAAAAGGCTCGGATACAATATCTTACACGTACGGCGAATCGGGCTTGAGAATAAGCAAGACTGTAAACGGTGTCGTTCACGAATACATATATGACGGAGACCTGCTCATATCCGAGCAATTCGGCGACACATTGCTGATATATGTTTATGATGAAGCAGGTTCACCGATAGGCTTTAAGTACCGCACAACAGGCTATGCGATAGGCGCATTTGACAGCTATGTGTTCGGAAAGAATCTTCAGGGAGACATTGTTGCAATCTACAACACAAGCGGAACAGCTGTTGCAACATACAAATACGACGCATGGGGCAATGTAATTTCCGCAACCGGAACAATGGCGAGCGTGAATCCGTTCAGGTACAGAGGGTATTATTATGATACTGAGACGGGGTTCTATTACTTGCAGTCGAGGTATTATGATCCGGCGATAGGTAGGTTTATTAATGCGGATAATCAGCTTTCAACAGGCGGTTTTAACGGAATAAATCTTTATTCATATTGTGATAATAATCCTGTAATGAGAATTGATCCTACAGGCGAAGCTTGGTGGCATTGGGCAATTGGAGCAGCAATAGTAGTAGCCTGTGCAGTGGCGGTAGTAGTAACGGCAGGCGGAGTGGCGGCAGGTATGGCGGCTGTTACTGTAGTTGCAAATGGTGTGGCTGCTGCAACAACGGCATCAACTGTTGCGGCGGGTGCATTCATTGGTTCTAGTACAGTGTTAGGCGGTGCAGTTATTGATGCTTGGATTAATTCGGATTCGGTTGAAGAGTTTTGTGAGCAGGGAAGTTGGTGGACTGTAGCTGGGGTAGCTGGCGGTGCTGTATTGGGTGGATTAAGCGGATATGCAATATCAAATACACAAGAAGCTAGTCTTATTGTTAGGGGGGAACATACTTCCGGTACAGGCAGTCCAAATAAGAATATTAATCCAAATGGATCTTATACTAAATTAGATAATAACGGCAATTTATATTCGTATACAGAGTATGATAGTTATGGAAGACAACGTATGAGAATAGATTTTCAAGGACGCTCACATGCAGGCATTATACCGCACATTCATATATTTGTATATCCAGAGCTAGGCGGTAGAGTTGAATATGTATTTGACCTTGATTGGAATTTAATTAATTAAGGAGTAAAAATGAGCAATATTTGTGTTATGGTCATAGAAAATATAGACAAAAATGATGAAGAAGATATAAGATTAAATGTAAAACAAATTGTAAATCTATATGGATATGGGGTTTTTTTCAAACTTGATTTTAATTGCCCAATAATTGATTTTTATCAAAACTCTTTTATTATAAGTTTTGCAGATGATTATAAATTTAATAATTGCGAAAGACTGATTCTGCCGGATAATTGTATGATTAATGGATTTTATAACGATAATTCTTTATTAGATAGAATGAATATGCTCATGGATGTTGCAAGTTTTTTTCAAAAGTATGATGTAACTACTGACGTTTTTATTGGGGATTGTGGTTGTAAAATTAATGAGTATTATATGCTTGAATGCAAAATAAACGAGTTATCTTCTACGATATCTGACTTTCTAAATAATCATGTGTGTTATAACCAAGATGTGCATGTAAAGATAGTACATTAGATAATAAACATAATATTACGTATGAATACGATGCAAACGGCAATCTTGCAAAGGTGACGGACAGCAGTACAAACCGCAAAACATTGTATAAATATGACCTTGGCGGACGCATGACCGGCCATATAGAAATGGATACCTCTGCTTCGGAAAATATTCTTGAGGTATGGTATGGTTACGATGAAAAATCACGCCTTGCAAATGTTGTGTACACAAGCTATTATGATGCCTCGTCAAACACATACCGCTTTGCGCAGAATTATGAGTATTCATACAATGACATTGGACAGCTGAGTTCTCTCGTGATAAATCAGATAGGAGAATCCTCACTTGATTCATACTATATCACGCCGTCGTATGATTTATTCGACAGATATACTTCAAAGGAAGTAAAGATAACAGACAGCA
>CAMEIT010000022.1 GCA_945918795.1 uncultured Clostridia bacterium
GACTCGACGACCACCGGCGAGGCTGATTGCCTTATACAAAGTATTTTAAAGTTTCTCATCAAGCCTTTTCAAAGGCTTGGCGGAGTGTGAGGCGGCAGCCTCACGAAAAAAGCCTTGTAGGGTTCGGGGCGACGCCCCGAGAAAAAAACTCCTGCGTGACAGTTTGGGCGATGCAACGAAGAATACAAGCTCCCATTATATATATTATAAGCGAAGTATTGACATTAATCAATTCATATGTTAATATTATAAGCATAAGTAAACATTTATGCAAAGGAGGCAGTAAGGTCATGACGCTACGACATTTGACGATTTTTAAGTGTGTATGTGACAAAATGAGCATTACGGGTGCTGCGGAGAAGTTAAACATGACTCAACCGGCGGTAAGCATTGCGATAAAGGAGCTTGAGGCATTTTACTGTGCGAAGTTATTTGACAGGATAAACAGGCGGATATATTTAACGCAAGCGGGAGAAATACTCAGGCAATATGCGGACACGATTCTGAGCCGTTTTGACGAATCGATAAGTGTAATAAGAGACGAATCGAATATAATGACGTGCAGAATGGGTGTAAATGTTGCGGTAGGAGAAGAATTTCTATCTGACATACTGAAAATGCTCAAGAGCAAAATGCCCGAGCTTACTCCGAGCGTAATAATTGACAATGCGGACACAATAGAAAAGAAGCTTGTGGAAAACGGAATAGACTTTGCAATCACGGACACACTGCACGACACTGCCAACCGCAGTGTAAGCCGCATTTACAGTGAGGAAATGCAGATAATCTGTTCATACAAATTTTTCAGCGGCAAAAGCATTACGATCGAGGAGCTTTCAAAACAGCCGTTACTCTTGCGTGAGAAAGGGAGCGGTTGCCGCGACTGTATAGAGTCGGTTTTCAGTGCCAACGACTGTGAAGTTGTGCCGCTTGCGGAGAGCACAAGCACGTTAAGTCTTATAAACATGGCAAAAAACGATCTTGGCATGGCAATTCTGCCGAAAACGCTTATCGCCCACATGAAAGAAAACAGCATTCTTCACACAGTTGAAGTACCGAATTGCCGTTTTGAGCGTCATCACTACATTGCGTACCTCTCAAATAAATATATGGCTTTGGCGATAAGGCAGAGCATTGAAGAAATAAAAAGCTTTTTCGATTCAATTCAGAACAGCTCAATACAAAGCTGAGTACGTACAAAAATAAATTAATATTCTGTATAATCACACCCCGAAAGCGTAAAGCATGATGTTCTTATCGGAGAAATACTCAAACGGTATTTGTTATCGTAGGGCGGGGGCTTGCTCCGCCTTGATTTCCAAAATCAAAACAACATGGATGTGGTTTGGCATAATTACATATTGGTCAACCGATAAGTATATATATTGGGCTTCGAGCGATAATAGCCGTTGCTCTGCAATCTTTCCAAATAATATATTTCACGATTTCCTCATAATCCTCTCTGTCTCGGATTATATGCTCAAACGATGTCTGTGATCGTAGGGCGGGGGCTTGCTCCCGCCGCCTCGATTTCCAAAATCAAAACAACATGGATGTGGTTTGGCATAATTACATATTGGTCAATCGATAAGTATATATATTGGGCTTCGAGCTTGCTTCGGCGGGAGCAAGCCCCCGCCCTATGACAAGACCGGAATGCTTTCTTTGCGGCAATTCTTTTCCTTTATCCGTTTTCAACATCCATATCATTACAATACAAATCGGCAGAGAAAAAATCTCTCTGCCGATATTTTTGTGACTGCAAATTCTCCGTTAAAGGCAGTGGAAGAATGCCCTCGGGGTGCAAGTTTAATTATCCTTTGATTTTTTTGCCGTCAAGTATTATTTGTCCTATTTCGCCGCGTGCGGTTGAATGTCCGTCCTGATTTATATCATCAAACGCGACCTCTTTTACAATTCCGTCGGCATTAAAAGCGCGTTTTCCGTTTACTGTAATGTTTTTTAGCTCAAGAATTCCGATTTTGCTCGACAAATACGGGTCAAACACCTCATAATTATCAAACCTTGCCGACTTGGGACCGCAACATACAAGGTACGAGTACGGGTATTTTTCTTTATAAAGCGTCAAGTCAATATTCTCAAGACACAAATATCCGATATTGGCGCCAAGCTCAAACGCCGCAAAGCTTCCCCTTATGGGATCGAACTCGATATAAGGTCCAAAAGCATCTATCGGAACACTGAGGTCAATAATCACATCTTCAAAAAACAGATTATCCGCACTTCCGACCGCTCCGCGCTCCGGGGGCTGTCCTATATTGTAACCCGGCGTCTGGTAGTAGAGCTTGAATGTGCGTATTCCCCGCACGTTTTTTATCACCACGTCATTAAGAGCGCAGTCAACCTCGCTTCCGTCATCAAAATAATAACGTCCCGGTTCGATCCTCAGCGCCTTGTAGCCGCTTGATTCGGAAAGCTTCAGATCCTCGCACAATACAGTATTCATAGGTCCGAAATCAACCGAAGAATTTTGCCAATCGTAAACATTCAGCGCAACAAGGTCATCTCCGACCTCGCCCTTTATGTCGCGGCATATGAGATTTTCCGTGTTGCCGTTGATATGAAGTCCGTCCGCATAACAGCTTTCAAAGCGGATATGTTCAAAAACAGCATTCTTAATATCTCCTGCCTGCACTGCAAATCCTGCCGTGTGAGCAAAAACAGCATTCGTTACAGTCAGATTTTCCATATTGTTGAAGAAAAATAGAGTCGATACGCCGAAAAAGCTTCTTTCCTCGTCGTATTTCCCGCTTGAGCCGTACCCCATGCGTTTTGTGCGCGACTCCTCCCACGTGCCGCCGTCTATTGATATGTTCGAATCCTTCTTGATGCCGTCAATGGGTCTGTGTGTTCCGTCGGCGGTGCTGCTGTTGCGAAGCATGAGAACACAGCACTCCTCAGTCTGCCTTATTACGGCACCTTTTGCCTCGATTCTTCTGTCGGAAGGAATTACGACCTGCTTTTCTATGTAATACGGTTTTTCGCGCGCAGGAATAACGATAACTTCATGTTCATTGACAGCCGCCTGCAATGCGTCTCCCCAAAGCTCGCGTTCAGCGTCGTTTTTCATCAAAAAAGCGTATTCGGTCAATTCGACTCTGTCATTAAGCGATGCTATAAGCGCTTCATTTTGAGCCTTTGCCGCATCAAGCTTCTCATATATCAGCTTTTTAATATCGTTTTTCATATATTTTCCTTTTTACGTTCAAACTTTTTCTTATCGATGAGCATCTCGTATCTTTGCAACGCCATATCAACTATATCGCTCCAGGGCGTCGGGATCGTATTGCGCGCATTTACGCCGACTCTTACCGCGTCAGGCAATGCTTTCTCAATCCCTGCAGCTATGCTTTCCGGCGTATCGTCACACAAAAATCCGTTCTCGCCGTCAATAATGTTTTTTGTTATACACGAATTGCGTATCATAAGCGTGGGAGTGCCTGCCGCGGCAGCCTCACGCATTACGAGGGAAAAAGTATCGTACAACGACGGGAATATGAATAAGTCCGCTCTTGCATAAAGCTTCATCAGCTCATTTCTGTCGGAAATATGCCCCGTAAACACAGTTCTTTCGTCCAAGCCCTTTTCATGGATCATTTCGTGCATCTTTTCCGCATCGGGGCCTTGCCCTACAAAAACCATTTTGAAATTGCTGTGTCTTGAAGCATAAATTTCAATCGCTTCTATTATATGCTTTATATTCTTCTTGAAATTATGCTGTCCTACAAAAAGCAGTACATCGCCGTCGGAGAGCGAATATTTTTCCTGTGCCTCAAGCTTATCATTTTCGGTCGGGTACCATAAATCCGTGCCGTTCGGCACAATAAATATTTCGCCGTCATAGCCGTAATTCTTAAGCACCTCAGCCGTAGGCTCGTTAACGGTCCATACCTCATCGCATTTATTGAAAAACGATACTACATAACCGGTTCCGCGCTTTGCCCAGAATTTGCTGTGAGTTTTGGAATAAAAATCGTCATAATATTTTGAATGGAACGTTGCAACAAGCGGTATTTCTCTTTGTCTTGCAATTCTCAAAGCCTCAAGCCCCGTCGAAAACGGAGTATGAGCATGAACTATATCAAAGTCAATAGCCTTTACCTCCTTGAGATAACTCAAATCAATTCCGGGCAATCCCATTCTGTACGCCTCATGCGGCATAGGCAGACTTATATGGTTTATAACGTTCAACGTATCCTCAAGAATAGCATCGGTATCGCATTTTTTTGTTTTGGGGGCAATATAGTAGCATTCGTTATTTTTCTTATTGAGCTGTTCAACATAGTTGCGCGCAACCATACCGACGCCGTCAATCTGAGGCGGAAAAACATCGCAAAATTCGCCTATTATCATAAAACTCCTCCAACATCCAATACAACACAATTATAATTTGTCATCTAAATTATTGTTTACCGTATGTTATTATACATTGCTTTTGAGTTTGTGTCAAGATGCAATACCTATCTTTTCATTTTCAAGCGTATAAAATTTGCGAGCATACTCACCGTGAGAAGCGCATTGACGTAACCGAAAGCGGGATAAACCATGCTTATCAAATCGGAAAATCCGCACAGACTGAATGCAAACGATATAACGGAAATCAATATCAGCGGCAGTGGCTTAAATCTCTTTGCCGCCTTTATTTTTTCGGTGATATATGTATCTGCCGCGGCAAGGCTTGCAACAGCCGTCTGAACGAGCCCCAAAAGCAACAGCACTCCGTAGATATATCCCAATATGGGATTTACTGCATCCGCAAGCGCAAGCATAGGCATACCGTAGAGCGAGGCTGAATTGTACCGTTCAAGTGCAATGAGTATACAGCCGCTTATCACAATAAGTATGACTGCACCCAAAGCGGTTCCTTTCAAGATCAATTTTTTATCGTGAATATTTTTCCCGAACGGGCAAAGAACGCCCAGGGAAGCATAAGAATTGTAGGATGCGTAAGTCAAAGAAGCGGCTATCCATTCAAAAGAGAAAAAAGAATTTTTTGAAGCATCAAATTCAACCCTTGCCTTACCAAGGCAAAACACCGATATTACCGCAAAAATAACGCTTGCAACCGCTATTATGGGAACGCATAGTGAAAATACGCTTGCCGCCGCATCGATACCCGAAAATGCCGTCAATGCCACAAGCAACGTTACGAGAAGGCACATAAGCCATTTAGGCGCGCCCGTAAGTGCGTTTATAAGCTCGCCGGCACCTGATGTCATAATTGTCGTCATGCCGATTAAAAAAGCAATCTGCAAAATGCCGACGGCAGTGCCCCAAAAGCGCGATTCAAACGGCAATATTACCTTGTCTGCCTCAGCTGTGCCTGCCATATTTGCCGTCATGAGTATTACAGCGCCCAAAAGCATGAACAAAAGCATTGCAAGAACAAGTCCCACAGCACCCACTTTGCCGAATCTGCCGAAAAACTGCCATATTTCGCGTCCCGAAACAAGTCCCGCGCCGAGAATGCTCCCCGCAAATATAAACGCAATACGGCAAACGCTCAATTTTTTCATTCAAAACACCGTTTATTTCTGCAAAGCAGCTCTTTTCCCGACGAAAAAAATTCTTTCGTCTCAATAAAAAGCATACCGCAGACTGTTTTTTGCGGTGTCTGCTTCAAAACAGAATACCTTTCATGCTTTCTGCAAAAGCATATGCCCAGCTTTCAATGCAATCCATGCACGCCGTATAAAAATCAGTCCAACAGCTTGCCGCCCATATTGTAAATACAGTCATCAACGCAATGAAAATGTATCTTGAAATGCGGTATCTGTCAAACACGGCAAGCAACAGACTCAGCACACTGTATGCAAGCGCAATCAGAACAGCCGAAACAATAATGATCTTCCACGAATCCGTTTTTATGCACCTGTAACAGTAAATTCCGAACATGACAGCACCTGCCGAAATTGCAAGCCACAACAGCACAACCGATACGACTGCAATCACCTGCGCCGTCATATCAAACGCACGCACCGCACACTTTTCGTTTTCGTCCGATTCATCGTCCTTTTCGTTCTCCTGCTTTTGCATAAAGTGCTTGTAGCAAAGCCCGTCGGCATACGCCCTTGCTTTACAACCATTATATTTGCACCTGCCGTGAATTATGCTTTTCATGTTATTCACCCCCTATTTTTTTGTATCACGCCGTTTTATTTGCAAGTCTCACCATAATAAGCAATACCGTTTTACCTCAGCGATAAAACGGTATTATCCGATAACTTCAAAATCAATAAAGCTTTATGCTTTTAATTTTCACATCGTCTCTTGCGGATGTTATGCACAATTCCCATTTGGTTGCATATTTTGCGCTGTTGTTGAGAACGCATATTTTTTTATGTCCTATACACGTTCCCATATAGCAGAATGAATTAGCATACGGTTCGTCGTAACGTCTTAAAACAAAGCTTTCCACTCTCTGACCCTGAGTAATGTCCTCTTCAATGACAATGTAATTAACTATCGCATCGGATGCACATTTTATACTGTATTTCGGTTGTAACGGCAACGAGCCTTCCACAAGCTCAATATCTGCAGGCACTTCTTTGCCGAATCTTTCGTCAAGCATAGCTTTGAATTCCCGAAGTCTCTGAACGTCCGCGTCATCAAACCTGCCCTTTCTGTTAGGTGGAACGTTAAGATTAAGACACGCATTCGTACCAACGCTTGCAACATATATATCAAAAAGCTTCTCCACGCTGTGTGGCGCTCTGTTCTCATGCCAGAACCATTCTCTGCCCTTTATTGAAGTATCAACCTCGGCAGGCGCAAACACAAGGCCCTGAGAATACATTATTTTTGATATTGAGCCGAGGTCATCCTGCGAATTATAAAGGAATTCCGTTTTCCCGTAGTCAGCCATAGGTCCCTTGCCCGTCTGCACTTCGGAAAGATAGCAAAGCTCGCTCGGAACGACAGACCATTCAGCGGTTCTCGAGGTACCTGCCTCATTGCCGCACCAACGCACATCCGGCCCGTAGTCATAAAATATTACCGCACCGGGCTGATATTTTCTTACAAGCTCCACATAACGCGGAAAATCGTAATTCTGTTTTTTACCGTTTGGACCTTCTCCGCAGGCACCGTCAAACCACACGCAAAATACGTCTCCGTACCCCGTGAGCAGCTCCGTGAGCTGATTGCAGTAATAATCGTTGTATTCGGGAGTGCCGTAATACTTTGAATTTCTGTCCCAAGGCGAAAGATAAAATCCGAATTTAATTCCGCCCCGTCTGCACGCATCCGAAAGCTCCTTCACAACGTCGCCCTTGAACGGACTGTTTTTTACGCTGTGCTCTGTATATTTCGACGGCCACAGACAAAACCCGTCATGATGCTTTGCCGTGAGAACTATCCCCTTGAATCCGCCTGCTTTTGCCGCTTCTACCCACTGGTCGCAGTCGAGAGCGCTCGGATTGAACACACTTTCGGGTTCTGTTCCGTCACCCCATTCTCTGTCCGTAAACGTATTTACACCGAAGTGACAGAAAATGTACATTTCCATATCGAACCATGCAAGCTGACGTGCCGACGGCTTTACCGAAGCTGCCTGCTTCAAAAATTCTCTCATAAAAAATCCTCGCTGTATTTATAATATGTATGCGTCAAAGCATATTTTTTATCGTATTAACCACAACCATACCGAGTTTTTCACAGCCCTCGGGCTTATAATGGTATCCATCGCCCGTTCTTATTTCGGCAATACCGTCTGCAACCGAATACAGGTCCTCAACGTAAATATTGTATTTTTTGCCCACCTCTTCAACTATCTTGTTTCTGTTGATTATATGCTCATTCAGCTCGGCATAACGAAAATCGCTTCCCGGTTCTGTTATGGGTGTTGAGAGCGCAAGCACGAACTTAGAGCTTGGGAGCAATTCCGTAAGCTGATATACGTACATATCAAAAAATTGAGCATACTCACTGTCCGTCATGTGCATACCGTGAATGCCGTTATTGACGTGTACAAGCTCAAAATTCGCATTGCCGTACTGATTCACCATTACTTCTATTTCTTTTATAAGGTAAATATTGTCCACGGCCTTTGATGTCGTGTGCATTCCGACGCAAATATCGTTGCCGAATTCTCTTTGCACAACATAATGATAGCCCTGAGTTATGGAATCTCCGAGCAAAAGTATTTTCCTTTTTATATTTGTGTTGCCGTACCAGATATTAGTCCATTCTGCCGTTTCAAGTTTACTCATTCGATTTGTGTACCGATGCAATATATGCAACGGTATTCCTCCTTTCAAAAAGCAAGCCGACCATACAATAAATCAGCCGCAAGGTCATTGTTCTTTAATATTGTAACATAAACATTACCATTATTCAACGCAAAATTACCGTGTTAAAAATTTTTTTCAATTTACAATACTCTCAAACCGGAGTTTGTTCTGTATTCGCACTTTATTGAATATATATACTGTGTGAAGCCATAAGCCGACGATTTGTGGTTTTCCCAAAATACGGCTCGTCGGAGAAACGGACTTAATATGTCAGATTATAATTTTATAAGATTCTTCGTCATACTGAACGAAAATAAAAAAGGGTACGGAATGTCGAACGCGCCGAGCGGATACTGCAAAGTTGAAAGTCTTAACGGGAACGCCGTTTTCACCGTAGGCCTGAGGAATCTCTCATACGAGAAAGGGCCTTACAGGCTCTATGTAATACTCAAAAGCTCAGATACGCCTATTTCAGCAGGGGAATTGACCCCCGCGCAGGACGGCACCGTATACAAAAGCTACCAGACTTCTGCAAACAATGTATTTGAAAGTGGTTTTGATATAAGTGCTCTTGAAGCCATGCACATTCTGTCCGAGGATAACGAAAGTATTCTCGGCGGCTACATCAACCGCAACATAACAAAACAAGCTCAGCAATATTCCGATATGAAGCTGAAAAATATCTCCTCAAAAGCAGACTGTTCTGTATTTGAAGCCGCAAGTACGAACGCCGCCGAGAGCACCGTGCCGGATTCATCGCTCCCCGAGGAAATTCCGTCCGGCACCGATTCCGAATACTCCGCATCCGATGCTGTAATAGCCGAGGCGTCTGAATCCACCGAAAAGGAATCCGCCGATGCATCCGAAGAAAGCACTGCTCCTGCCGCATCCTCCAACGATACTTCCGGTACACTGTCATCATACGTACAAACGCTTGCCAAGCTCTATGAAGGCATAATGGGAGCAAGCTCATCTCAATCAAAAAAGGAATCGACCTCACAAGCCGAAGAAAACAAAGAAAACTCTTCCTGCTCATATTGGGATAAAGTAAACAGCTATTACAATGATCTTTTCAACAAGGAGGAAAGCTTTATTCCATTTGATTTCTGCAAAAACAATTCAAAGTGGGTTCTTACAAGTCCCTACATAAACTGCGTTCAGCTCATAGGGCTTATATATGAAAACGGCAATGTAAAATACATAGTAAACGGCGCGCCCGTGTATGCAGGCTCATTCACAATGCCGTGCATTACACCGTCAATGATATGGCTTCCCGCCCAAAACAACTGCTTTGGAATTACAGGCTACTGGCTTACTTTTATCGATGCCGCCTCAGGCAAATCCGCAGAGCCCAATATCTGCATACTGTAATCGAATTTCTGTATTCCAGATTACCCAAACTCAAACGAAAGGAAATGTCTTTGCGCCACGTCACAGCGTCAAGACCCGGTAAAATATTATGTATTACAGAAAAACAAAAAACAAGCTCCTTGCTTGCATAATCCTTCTTGCACTCGTAATGTTCATAACCTCAAATAATACAAGTCTTGCCGACACAAGTATTTCTCCTACAAATATATTTTGTCCGTGGAACATAGTCGGCGGTGGGCTCATATCGCAAAACTCCGATTATTGCGACAGTAACTATATAAGCCTGCTCAACATCGAGTCCGCCCGAGACGCCGTTCACGATGAGGTGCCATTACCCACCGCGGAAAACAACAACAAAATACTCATATATCATACTCATACAAACGAAGCATACCTCGAATCAGACGAAAGCCGCTTTGTCAAGCTTGCAAGCAGGTCGCAAAATGCCGCTTTTACAGTACAGGAGGTCGGCAAGGCACTAAAAAATGAATTTGCCGTTCTTGGCATAGATAGCGATCACGATACTACAAACAATGAGGCTCAAGGATATAAAATGGCATACAAAATGTCGTATGCTTCCGTTGACACCATGATCGAGCAAAACGGCGATTATATCGCTTACCTCGATGTACACAGAGACGCTTATATCGCAAATACCGTACCGACAGTTACAATTAACGGTGAAAGCGTCGCCAGAATAATGCTCGTTGTCGGCGGACAGTCGCCTCATGCCGAACAAAATCATGCTTTCGCACGCGCCATAATGGAAGAATTGAATAAAATTCATCCCCAACTGTGCGAAAAGGTTCTGTACGTCCAGTCGTCAAAATATAATCGTATTGAAGCCGATAATTGCGTTATAGTCGAGGTCGGCGATAATAACGTCACTGTCTCTGAAGCCTGCCGCGCCGCTCATTACGTCGCTCTGGCTATCTCTAAAGTCCTGCAAAGAGAGTGATTTTTTCTTTCTCGGGGCTTCGCCCCGAACCCCATTGGGGACTTTTGTAAAAGTCCCCAAACCCGAAAACTTTAAAACGCTTCGCGGCTTGCTCATCTTCCCGCCGAGAGTATGGCGGCAAGATGAGCATTGACTTTTGCGACTTTATTTAAGGCTTTTACGGCAAAATGTTTATATACGGCACGCCGCCCTCCGGGAGGGAGGGGGACCGCGTTAGCGGTGGAAGGAGCCTGCGTTATAGTAAATCAAGATTGAATTTATTATATTGCGCTTTCATTCAGTCGCCTACGCCGCCCTCCGGAAGAGAGCCTTCTCTTTTCCCGATATTTGCAACCAAAAACATATTTTACGCATATCAATCATTGTGAATATTCAATCATACGGCACAATTTGCTTAAAAAGAAAAGAAAATTAAATGTCCGCGAGCGATGACTACGATAGGCATCGCTTGCGGACAGCTACAAAGTATTTTAAAGTTTCGCTCAAGCCTTTTCAAAGGCTTGTGGGGTTCGGGGCAACGCCACGAGAAAAACTCTTGGCGGGGTGCGGGGCGGCAGCCCCGAGAAAAACTCAATCCTTAAGCTGGTCATTAAGCCATTTTTCGAAAGAGCGTCTATACGTTGCTTCGAGGTTATCCTTAATGAGGCGTGTTTTAGGATGAGCGTCGCCGTAAATATGTTTTACGATTTTATACGCCTTAACGTAATAATCGAGTGCCTTAGGATAATCG
The DNA here is from genome assembly GCA_945918795.1 of uncultured Clostridia bacterium. Lineage (GTDB taxonomy): Bacteria > Bacillota > Clostridia > HGM11327 > HGM11327 > SIG351. The sequence continues at coordinate 11,312 of CAMEIT010000022.1, forward strand.
CCCTTATTAAGGTAAATCCTACCGAGGTGATTATACGTTCTTGCGGTAAGAGGATGTTCTGTGCCGAGCACACGTTCTCTGATTTTAAGAGTTTTATTATTATATTCGAGCGACTTATCATACTCACCCTGTTCCTTGTAAATAAGAGCGAGGCTATTATATGTCATAGCCGTAACGGGGCTATCGGTACCGAGAATTTTCTCTTTTATCTTCATAGCCTTATTATAAAACTCTATTGCAAGCTCAGGGTTACGCATTTCGTTATGAACAGCGCCGAGCTTACTGTACACCTCAGCCAAATTAAGCGTCATAGGTGTTTTTTCGCGTATTTCAAGAGCTCTGTTATAATATTCAACGGCCTTTTCGTATTCGCCCTTACCGTTATGAGCGTCACCGAGGTTTATGCAGATACCTGCTATCTTATCGATATAGGAATCGCCGTACTGTTCATAAATATACAATGCCTTTTCGCCGTAATTAACAGCGTTATCGTAGTCCTCGACAGCGTTATAAACTCTTGAAACGTTATCATACACGGTTGCCGTTGACGGATGATTTACGACAGGAATCTTTTCGCGAATATTAACCGCCTTATTGCAAAGCTCGAGTGCCTTTTCGTATTCGCCGCAATTATAGAACCAGCAGCCGACAGCATTGAACAGCTCGCCCTTTTCCTCGAATCTCTGTTTCCTGAACGAGGTAAGCACGCCGTCCGCGATTTTGAGCTTAGTCATGAACTTAGCGAACGTGTCATCATTTTTTACATAGCTTCCGTTTATAATGAGCGTAATAAGCTTTCTGCAATCCTTCGGTTTAATATCGAACTGCATATTAACAGCCTTTCTCATGAGCGGATGAATATAATATACAGTACCGTAATTTGCCTTTTCAAAAGAATCTATAAGACCGAGATTAACAAGGCCGTTTATATTTTCTTCATCTATCTGGAGCGCATCGATAATTTCGCTCGGTATATCTATATCGGGCATTACCGCAAAATATTTGAGTATATCGTACTGTGCGTCCGATATATTGGATATTTTCAAGAGCTTGATAATGTTTCTTGCCGTAAGAATGGAAGCGTTTTCGGCGTCCATACCCGTAAGATCGTTATAAACAAAGCCGTCGTTTCTTATTCTGTGCAAAAACTCCGCAAGATTTGAGCCCTTTGCCGCCTTTGCGAGCAGTTTGATTATATAAATATTGCGTCCGGCAAGCTCAACGTATTCTTCGATAATATCTATAAATTTATGTGCTTTATCAAGCGAATAATATTCATAGAATATATCTATGCACTGATCGAGTGAAAGTACGTTTACGCCGAAGGGTTCAACGCCTGCAATACCCGGATTATTTATGAATACAACGTCGCATCTTATCTGATCGAGGAATTTAAGCTCATCCTCGGTGATCTGTGTACCGAACGTGTTTTCAATAAAGAAAAGTATTCTGCGTTTTTTCGACTTAAGGAATGCAACTATCTGTGCATATCTTGTTTCGGTATCGCCCGTTGCGGGATAAATCGTCATCGAATCGAGAATGCTCTGGCGCAGATTGCCGTCAAGGCGTATCCATGCGGAAAAGTTGTAATCCGAATTTATTTTTGCATAAAGCTCTTTTGCAAATGTTTTTCTGCCTATACCGGGCAAAGCGTCCTCGAAGTATATTTTTCCGCAGGCCGAAAGCTTTTCCTCTGCTCTTTGCATAAGAAGGTCTCTGTCCTTAAACGTTTTTCCGAGCGTTGTGGGAATATTTGTTATATGGTGCGGAATACTGCCGTTTTGTGCTATGCTTATGCGATAATTTGCGGCATTATCGGCAATATTGATATATTCGGAAAATACGTATTTGGAGTTCTCTGCAGGAATCTTATCATCCTTGTCATCATCGTCCTCCACCTTGGAAATATTGGAATAAATGATAGCGACGATATTTCTCAGATAATCCTTTATCTGCGGCTTATATCTGTTTTCCTTAAGATCGTTTCCGTTTATGAAATCGTTTACCCAATCGTCATAAGACATGGTATCATCCATTGGGTTATTCGCGTAATACTGAACCAGCTGTTCGATTATCGCGTCTTTTTCGATATTTTTATCAAGCTCCTCGTAAGCAATATCTTCTTTGATTGAATCAATATACACATTCAATTCTTCAATAATATTGCTCATCGTACCGGAGTCAACCTTTTTGTCGTATGTTTTTGCCATGCTATTTGTCCCTCCTAAATCAAATTCTTTGATTCTAAAACAACATTCCGCATCAAAATGTGCCCGTCAAAAGAGCATCATATATCCTGCGGACGTAATTAGTATAGCATATTTACAGCGAAAATACAATAAGTAAATTAACATTTTTTATCACAAATTCAATCATCATCCGTATTATGTTTCGGGCTTTTTGCAGATGATTGAATTCGGTTTCGTGCTGCTCGAATCAATTACATTCCTGCAAGCGCAAAATCAAAAAGCCGTTTATATTTTCCCACAACAAAGCCGAATGTAAAAGTGTAAGGAATATAAACGGCAAAATCATTTTTTATTCACGAAGCGTCAGCCTCAGTCCTCGCTCATGAGAATATCGTACAACCTGTCAAGCTCATCATCACCGTAATAGGAAATTTCTATCGTGCCCTTTTTGGCGCCGTGATGAATGCTTACCTTTGTCTGAAGCCTTTGCTCCAGCTTTTCTTCAATGTCAGATATATAAACGGGCTGTATTTTTTCAGCTTTCTTTTTTGTCTCGGCAGGCTCGTTTTTCATTCTTGCAATAAACTGTTCCGCCTGACGTGTATTCATTCCCTTGTTGAGAATTTCATTTGCATATTTCAGCTGACGTTCTTCATCCTCAAACGCGCAGAGAAGTCTTGCCTGACCCGGAGGAAGTATTCCCTCGGCAATCAGCTTTTTTACATCATTGTTCAGCGAAAGAAGTCTTACTGTATTTGCAACGGCAGGTCTGCTTTTGCCCACGCTTTTTGCCACCTGTTCCTGAGTGAAATTAAACTCGTCCATAAGGCGCTGCATACCTTCCGCTTCTTCTATTGTATTGAGGTCTTCTCTTTGAAGATTGTCTATAAGTGCAACAACAGCCGTCTGCTCCTCATTGTAATCCTTGACAATAGCCGGAATATCCGTAACACCGGCTATTTTAGCCGCTCTCCAACGACGTTCGCCGGCGATAAGCACATATCTGGAGCCTACCTTTCTGACAATAACAGGATTGATTATGCCGTGAGTCGTAATCGATTCGGCAAGTGCGTTGAGAGCCTCTTCATCAAACGCCTTTCTCGGCTGAGATTTATCCGGATCGATGTCACTCCATTTGAGTATCACGTAATCTGTATTTTCGCTTATACTCTCGTCTGTCTGACTTACGGACAACGCCTCGTCAAATAACGAGCTCAGTCCCTTGCCCAAAGAACTCTTTTTTTTGGAAGATGCCATATTATTTCATTTCCTTTCGTAAAAATACCGTGTAAAAAGCTCAAACTATCAGCAAAACTCCGCATTTTCAAGCGTCGTTCCTTATTATCTCGTCCGCAAGATCCGCATAAGCCATGGCGCCGCTGCAATCCGGAGCGTAATCGAATATAGACTGACCGAAGCTCGGTGCTTCCGAAAGTCTTATGTTCCTCGGTATAACAGTTTCAAAAACGTTTCCCTTAAAATTATTTCTTACTTCCTCAACGACCTGAAGCGATAAATTTGTCCTCTTGTCGAACATCGTCAAAAGCACGCCCTCTACCTTAATATTTGGGTTCAGGCTCTTTTTGACAAGATTTATTGTCTGCACAAGCTGGCTCAAGCCCTCAAGCGCGTAAAATTCACACTGTATGGGTACAATAACGCCGTCGCACGCCGTAAGGCAGTTCAGCGTTATAAGCTCAAGAGACGGAGGACAGTCTATTATTATGTAATCAAAATCAAGCTGAACCTCTCTGAGTGCTTTTTTCAATACCGATTCTCTCGAATGTACCTTAATAAGCTCAAGTCCTGCGCCGGCAAGATCTATATTCGACGGCATAAGCTTAAGATTTTCCGATTCTGTATCTATAATAGCACTGCTCGCCGGTTCTGAATCAATTATGACATTGTAAATTGAAGCTTTGAGCGTAGATTTGAATATTCCCAAACCTGTCGTGGCGTTTCCCTGCGGATCTGCATCTACAAGCAGTACCTTTTTACCGCGCAACGCAAGTCCTGCGCTCAGATTTACAGACGTAGTCGTCTTGCCCACTCCGCCCTTTTGATTGGAAACAGCAATTATATGAGCCATAGCACAATATCATATCCTTTCTTCGGAATTAAACAATCAAAATAAAACAATAAATCCGCAAAAGATTATCAAGCGCAAATCTCTCAGTCAATATCAAGATAAGCCTTAATATCCGCCACTCTGTCCAAAGCCTCCCACGGAAGCTCCACATCATCTCTGCCGAAATGACCGTACGCCGCCGTCTGTTTGTATATAGGTCTGCGCAGATTCAACGTATTAATTATTGCGGCAGGACGCAAATCAAAAAGCTCGTCCACGCATTTTGCGATCTTATCCGGATCGGTATGCTCTGTGCCGAATGTTTCAACAAGAACGGATACAGGGCGCGCCTTTCCTATCGCGTATGAGATCTGTATTTCGCACTTGTCCGCGGCACCCGATGCGACAATATTTTTTGCAACATATCGCGCGGCGTATGCGGCAGAACGGTCAACCTTTGTCGGGTCCTTGCCCGAGAAAGCGCCGCCGCCGTGGCGTGCGTAACCGCCGTATGTATCGACAATTATCTTTCTGCCCGTAAGTCCCGAATCCGCATGAGGTCCGCCGAGAACGAATCTTCCTGTCGGATTTACAAGATATTTTATATCGGAGTCGAGCAGCTTTTCCGGGATAACAGGCTTGATTACAAATTCGATAATATCTCTTTCAAGCTCCTCGTGAGCAACTTTTTCCGAATGCTGTGACGAAACGAGCACGGAATCAACTGCTACCGGCACATTGCCGTCGTAAACTATTGTGAACTGAGTCTTGCCGTCCGGGCGAAGATACGGCAAAATACCGTTCTTACGCACATAAGCAAGTCTTTTTGAGGCTTTATGAGCAAGATAAATAGGCATAGGCATAAATGTATCCGTCTCATTGCAAGCAAAACCGAAAACCATGCCCTGATCTCCTGCGCCTATGCGGTCTATTTCGTCCGAGCTCATCTCTCTTGTTTCCAGCGAATTGCCGACTCCCATTGCAATATCGGAGCTTTGCTCGTCTATTGAGGATATTACGGCGCACGTATCGGCGTCAAATCCATATTTTGCGCGATCGTAGCCTATTGAGCGTATAGTATCTCTTGCTATCTTCTGAAAATCAACATAGCAGTTCGTTGTAATTTCACCCATTACGAGCACAAGACCTGTCGTGCAGGCCGTCTCGCACGCAACCCTTGCATACGGGTCCTTTGAATATATTGCGTCAAGAACCGCATCGGAAATCTGATCGCATATTTTATCCGGATGTCCTTCCGTTACGGACTCCGACGTAAACAGACGTTTTTTCATTTTATATTCACCATGCCCCTGCCGAAGATTATCCGGCAAAGCCTTTCCATTCGCAGGAATAAATAATTGTACTTAATTTTCCGCTTTTGAGCACACAAGTCAATGATATTATCCGTTTGAGGCACTAAAAAAGCGGTTTGTTATAACAAATTCTGAGTATTTTCCGAATCACCGAAAATACACCTTGCTTCTTGTAATTATAGCATACAACGGCAAAGATGTCAAATTATTTTGCGGCATTCACCAAGCGCGGTCAAGCCTTGTGCAATTTACACACTTGTGTAAATACATATATTTGTATTGAAAAAAAACTCAATCTGTTATATAATATAAAATAGTTATCAAGACTGAGGAGAGATATATGTTTATAAAATACCTTATGACTTTTTTAGTCTCCATGCTGCCCGTTGTGGAGCTGCGCGGAGCTATCCCCTATGGTCTGGCACAAGGACTGTCCTTGTGGCAATCCTTTATATTAAGCTATGTAGGCAATCTTGTTCCCGTACCGTTCATTATTTTATTTGTAAGACAGGTGTTTGCATGGCTTCGTCATAAAAGCAGCTGGCTCAACAAATTCGTTACGAAAATGGAAAACAAGGCAATGTCCAAAGAGGACATCATCAGAAAATACAAGGTATGGGGTCTGCTTATTTTCGTGGCAATTCCTCTGCCGGGCACAGGTGCATGGACAGGTGCGCTCATTGCGGCAATGTTTGATATACGCTTGAAAACGGCATTCCCGGTAATAGCGCTCGGTGTGCTCATTGCGGGAATTATAATATCCATTATTTCGTTCGGCGCATTGTCTGTATTTTTCTCATAAGTAAAGTCGGGTATTGTTTTCTCGAGCACAAGTGCTTGACAAAAAAACAATAAAATATAATTTATTCGGAGATATATTGCTATGTGGATACTGTTTGCTTTCGGTTCGGCATTTTTTGCCGGCATCACGGCAATACTTGCCAAAATCGGCGTTAAGGATACGGATTCAAACCTGCTCACTGCGCTGAGAACGGCTGTTGTTTTTGTATTTGCGTGGATAATAGTATTAATTACCGGCGCGTGGAACACAATAGAGGATGTCACGCCGTACACATGGATATTTCTGTGCGCTTCGGGCATAACGACAGGTGCGTCATGGATATGCTATTTCAGAGCACTCCAGATAGGAGATATAAATAAAGTTGTACCGATAGACAAATCAAGCGTAGTCCTTTCTATCCTGCTCGGCGTTATTGTCCTGGGAGAGCCGATAAGCCTTGCAACGGGCATATGTATTGCGCTTATTGCCGTCGGCACTCTGCTCATGATAAACAAAAAGTCATCCGCACCAAACGGCGCTTCAAACAACACCGCATCTCTTATATACGCGGTTTTATCCGCGGTATTTGCCGCATTGACAGCACTTTTGAGCAAAATCGGCATTACAGGCATAGATTCAAATCTCGGCACGGCTGTACGCACGGGCGTTGTGCTTGTTATGGCATGGGGAATCGTTTTCGCAAGCGGTAAGCATAAGCTTATAAAGGAAATCAGCAAGAAAAGTATGCTGTTTATATTTTTATCGGGACTTGCAACGGGGCTTTCGTGGTTGTGCTATTACCGTGCGCTTCAGGACGGGGCAATGAGCGTTGTAGTGCCTATCGATAAGCTCAGCATTGTTATATCGGTTGCATTTGCATATATAGTTTTCAAAGAAAAGCTGAGTCTGAAGGCTTTCATAGGGCTTATACTGCTTGTTGCGGGAACGCTCGGAATGGTTTTCTTTAAATAATATTGCATCATGGGACTGATATTTATGTTTTGGATAATTTGTATATTGGCAATACCGTTGGTAGTACTTGCACAGCTTGTAAAGAACACAAAATAAAATAAAAACGGCAGTTTTATAATTGAACTGTCGTTTTTTGCAAGCTCTTGACTTGTTCTGCCTTGAGTAGGGCAGTCTTTTGTGTTGCATTGGAGGTGGGATTGTCTATGTATTAACATAAAAGCAACATATCTTTTTCATTGAGGAAATATTGTTGTTTATAATTCAATATTATACTCTGATTTGCTATTTGAGAGCGAGTTAAAAATACTGCAGAAGCAACTGTCTAAATCGTCCCACTCATCCGTGATTTCATTCTGATTTTTTTCACAGGAATAAACACGATTTGTCTCGGTATCAATAAATATGTCATTCTGAATTGCAAAATCGTAGTTTTTTATGTACGTTCCGCACTTCAGCCATGTATTTGGTATTTTTTTGTGACGTCCTAAATCCTCTAACCTTACATCAAAGGGTTCCTCCATATCTGAAGGTCTGCCAAAAGGTTTCGTCCTCGGCAATCCGAAAATCACAAACATCGAATGTGCGAATTCAAATTTTTCCGTTTTTAATTTTACGGTATATAAATTTGCGCCGTTTGAATACTTCAAAAAATCAATGTACTCTTTGGGGAATGCACCTTTATATTCAGATGTTAAGAAAGATGTAATTATATCATCTGTAAGAGGTTTAAACAGCATATGACGACATTTCGGTATTTTATCTATCCCCAATAAAATTGTGCCATTACTCCTAACAATAACATCATCCCGGTAAGACTGTTTTAACATATCGATATAATCAAAAAATAACATAATTTCTCCTTTAACTTTCACAAGCGTAATAGTTCATTACCCGTTTAATTACTTAAATACTTCTTTTCCGTTTTTGATATACGTCTTTTCAAGACGAAAAACAAAACGGTAATTCCAACGAAAAATACGCAAGCCAAAATAAACGTGTAAAGACTGTGCTTTACAAGCGCTATAATTGCTATTCCGATAAATAATGTCGCCAATATGATAGTGCGCAAGAGATTGAAGTGTCGGTATTCATCAAATTGTTCTCTCGTGTGTTTTTCGTTAACTGTGGCTTTTTTGTCGACAGCTGTCACATCGCAGCCGTCGGTATGAGCATAAATTCTTGCCTTTCCATTACTCATACTATTTCGCGCATAAAGAGCAATAGATACATGGCTTTGACTCGGGGTAAACAAAAACTCAGTTTCGTAATCCCGACAATCAAATTCAAGGTCATCGGCGTCAGACATCACGGGCAAAAAAATCATGGCAACAACCCCGGCAACGATTTTGAATGGATTTTTTGTCGTTACCGGTGGAATATCCCGAAGGCGGTTGAGCATTTTCACTGTTATTGTCCCGTCTTGTGCTTGTGTGGTAAAATTCATTTCTTGTGCTGTATTATCATGACAAATCTCTTCTCCGTTTACGATGACAGTCGTAAAGTGAGACGGCAAATCAGTTATATAACTGAGGTCTATTTCTACCATATTTCTCCTCCCATTCGATTTTCAAGTTCATAAGCATACATTTTTGCGGAAACGTTACCGTTTGACGTATACCCGAGCAACACGATACTTCAAATTATTGTGCCGCCCATATATCCCGCATCAATTCAATTCTTCAATCCTGCATATCGCATTCCTGTCATTTTCTTCATAATATGTAATTCTCACTTTTTGTCCGTCACCTTTTATCACTCCGCCCGAATTTAACATTTTGCAATACCCATAATCTTCATCTCCCCAATAAGCGAACATTATTCCGTTCACGCAGAATCTTTCCGAATCATGGCCTGCCCACGGTTTGTCAAGCGTATTAAAATCCTCAATTTCACCTTCGATAACACAAACCTCGTTATTAATCATTGCTTCTTTTATTGTGTTATACCTGTCAAACGGATATATTACCCAAATCAACCACAATATAAGAGTTAATACTGACATGGTTCTCCAAAAAATCTTCACCCCTATATTCCTTTCGTATCCCAAAAACCAAAGGAATACCGGCAATAACAAAAATAAAAGCTTAACCACATAAACCATATTAAAATTCATTTGAAATTCATATAACATATAACCAACCTCTCATATCTGCTGTTTTGTGTCATTTTCCGCCATTATCCCATACATACGCTTCTACTCTTTACTGCATATGTTGTCCAAAAAAGAAAGTATTTCTTTGAAGTCACCATATCCGAATATGTATAAAAGCAACAGCCCGATAAGAAAGCCTATCGGAAAAATTATAAACTCAATTAACAAACAAACAAGTACAAACGGATACGGCAAACACTCGCCTATTAAATAACATTTGTCTTTCTTATTGACAATACGAGCTATGGCATAATTTTTTGATGATTGAAGCATACCGTTTTTACCGGGCCGACCGTTTTCATAATAAAATATGATATGTTTCTTTTTTATGACGTAATATATTCCCACTTCCCATGAATAAAAATTATTACACGGATTGAGCGGATTAAGGTCTATCGGCCCCTGCATTCCGATCGTATGCAAATTTTCGTAGAATCTGTCAATATCTTTTATTTGTCTGATTATCACAATTCTCACCGCCTTAACAAAGACTCATTGCATTAAATGAGTATATTTTTTCGTCTGTCACAGCCGTGCCCGTAAGCTCGTCATTTGCAGCATAAATCGGGGTCTTTATTCTGTCGCTTTTCCGTTTGCGCATATTGGCTGACACGCCGCCTGCCGTATAATATAACTCTGCTCCTCTCATCAACAGCTTGTGATTAATAGTATTGAACTACCTTACGTATCTCTCCCAAATATTAATATCTATAAACATCACCGCATAATTCTATTTGATCTCTTTTACATTGTTTTTTTGAAGCATATCCAATAAAACATCAAAATTTACCGCATCAACATCTACATGAAATGTTTTTTTATTTGTTTTCAAAACAAGGACTTTGGCTATTTTTCTTATTCTGTAACCGACACAATCGCCGTACCGTATTTTGTGATGCTTATAAGGTAATGTCCGACAAAGGAAGTAGTTTTTATCCTTAAAAACATCAATCTCCCAAATCAATGCTTCCGACACCATGCAAATCCCCAACAGCACAAACACGGCAAAACCGATCCAAACCCATACAGATTGCGTGTCATTTGGGAAGAAAGTCATTATGAACATACAAGCGCCGAAAAACGCTATATCAATACAGCCAACCCACAGACAAGCTTTCGGCAATCGGATAATGATGTGCTTTTTACCAAGATTCCTTATTTTTTCTTTGGCATTGCTCTTTTCGATTCCGTATAAAAAAGAGACGACGGCATACGATATAAGTACAGAAGCCATTAAACGAATTAAAAACTGCATTTTGCGCCCTCCGGTTTTCAGAGCTTATGTGCGCTCACAAAATCATGATAAAAAGTCTTTTTATATTAATCAAAGCTGTGCTGCCCGAAGCGCTGCATAACAATAAGTGAATAAAATAAAGCCCCATATTACATATTCCTTATTACTTCTGCTTTTTCAAACTGTATTTGCAGGCAATCCATATTTTTCTTGCTTTGAATATATATTGTCAAAACAAACTTTCCATTATTAACGCTTAACTCATCCTTAACCCACCATGTGCCGGTATAGTCAATATCCTGTGTAAGATTTTTTGCATTGTAAAATTTTATTGACTCAACCGTTGTATCAAATAACGCATTATGCGAATCTAATTCAATTAAGATATAATTATATATAGGATTCTTTTTTGTGAAATCATAATCAAGTTGATGATAAGAAATCGATTTGATTTCAGAATCATGCAATCCTTTTTTCCAATACCAATCCGGTTTATTGCTCATAATCTGTGTTACCTTCTTTTGTATGTATAGCCGGTATTATCAAGTAAAGCCTTGATGTCCTGTTTCGTGTTTAAATAATTCAATAAAATAATACACTGCTCCCAAAGGCTCAATAAATACCTATACCTATATCCAAACTTTCAATTTCATAACTGCCTCGTTACGTGGCATAAAAAATTTTCTTGCAACAAGTCTCTTTTTTATATTAATCAAAGCTGTCCTGCCCGAAGCGCCGACAACCCAATATTCGGTATCGCTGTCTGTTTTGAATAAGCGCCATACCTCATTCTCGCGCGAGAGATCGATAAACAAATCACAAGCTCCCACAATTATTTTCTCCTGCAAGCCCGACCGGGCACCACATAGCAACGAATATTCATTTTCAAGAATTTAATTGAAAAAAAGCACCGACAAAGTCGATGTTTATCCTGGTGGAGACGAGTGGGCTCGAACCACCGACCCCCTGCATGTCAAGCAGGTACTCTGACCAACTGAGCTACGCCTCCAAACATATAAATCACTCAAAATCAAGTGGTTTGTATTCTAATTATAACAAACTGTCCCGATATTGTCAACAGCAATACGGCAGTTTTTCAAGAGAAATAAAAAAATCCCGTATACACGGGATTTATGATTTGTTGAGCATAATATCTTCAATAGATTTGAGTTGTTGCTCGGTCACTCCGAGGAAGCTCGAAAGATAATCCGTAACCTGCTCCCGGAATGTGTTGCCCCTAAATTCGCCGAATTTTTCAAGCATCTCCTTAAAATGTATGTGATTTCTCGTCCTTATGCCCCATGTGCTGAGGCTTGTAAACTCATAATCATCAATGAGGTCTTTCAAATCTACACCGAGGAAAGCGTTCAGCATCAGCGCGAGCGAGCCTGTTCTGTCCGCCCCCGCAATGCAGTGAAAATATATCGGATAAGCGTTTTTATCGGCAAAAATACTGAATATGCGTCTGTATTTTTCTCTGTACTCGTCCGAAAACAAGCTCATGTACGGTGCTGTTGAAATTGGAATATGCTTTATACCGAACGAGTCCAAAATTCTGTATTGATAAATTTCCGTCGGGAGACGCAGGTCTATTTGTGTGCGTATTCCGAGAGACAAAAAGGCACTCAAGCCTTGTGCTCTCACGTGCATATTGTTTTCAATCTCGCATCCTCTGTAAACAAGCCCCTGACGTACCACTCCGCCCGGAACACTGTACCCTCCGAGGTCGCGTATGTTTACAAGGCCCTCTGCTTTTATGCTCCGCGGTGTCTCGGTGCTCGTCGAAAAAGTGCTCAAATCTGACCTTACGCCTTCTCTCTGCACGCACCAATAATATGTCGTACCAATATAAAGATTGTAAACGTCAATATGTTTATCGTTCGTGACTTTTATTATCGGGGACTCGAGAGCTTCATTTTGAGCAATCAATACCAAATATGCGCCGTCCCCCGCAACATCGTCATCCCAGCTGAGCCTTACGGGCGCAGGAGCTGTCATATCAACGCCTGCTATTTCCGGCGCGTACCACCTAAAGCCGTCATAATCCACAATGGCGGCACGTGCAGGCTCCTCCTTGAAAAAAGATTTTTGTTTTTCCGTCAGCAAAGATACGCTTTCATTGTTTTCGGGTGATATAAGTTTTATCATGAATATACCTTTTAATTATATTTCGTGCAATAATACGGCATACCGAGCATTTTCCACGGCAATGCCGTATAATATCGCGTATTTCTTATTTTATGTTTTCTATTCTCTTTATGTCGTACGGCGTTGTCTGGTATACAAAATAATTCAGCCAATTCGAATAGAGCAGGTTTGCATGAGAACGCCATGTAACAAGCGGAGGCAAAGTCGGGTCATCGTTCGGAAAATAATTTTTCGGTATATCTATTTCCTTTCCTGCGGCAATATCGCGTTTGTATTCCTTATTAAGCGTATCGGCGTCATATTCGGAATGTCCCGTAATGAATATCTGTCTGCCGTTTTCCGTTGACATCGCATAAACTCCCGCTTCTTCCGATGAGGCGAGTATTTTTATCTGAGGTACCTTTTCAATATCCTCCCTCAGCACCGTTGTATGGCGTGAATGCGGCACCATGAATACGTCATCAAAGCCGCGCAGGAGTATTGATCTTTTATAATCCGCTTTATGAGGAAATATACCGAACATTTTCTTGTCAAGCTTATACTTTTTGATACCGAAATGGTAATAAAGCGCCGCCTGTGCGCCCCAGCATATATGGAAAGTGCTGTGAACGTGCGTTTTGCTCCATTCCATTATGCCGCAAAGCTCGTCCCAATATTCCACTTCCTCAAATTCAAGGTGTTCAACCGGTGCACCCGTTATTATCATACCGTCAAAGTTTTCTTCTTTTACGTCGTCAAATACATTATAAAACGCAAGCAAATGCTCTTGAGAAGTATTTTTTGACTCGTGCGACTTCATATGAAGCAGAGTGAGCTCTACCTGCAAAGCTGTATTTCCCAAAAGACGCGATAATTGCGTTTCGGTATCTATTTTTGTAGGCATGAGATTTACAAGAAGTATTTTAAGAGGTCTTATATCCTGCGTTCTTGCCCGGGTTTCCGTCATGACAAATATATTTTCATCGGCAAGAGCCTTAGCCGCAGGAAGTCCGTTTGGAATTTTTATAGGCATAAAACTTCAGATCCTTTCATTAAATATTTTTCAATGCCTGATCTATGTCATCAATAAGATCCTCGGCGTTTTCGATTCCGCATGAGTATCTTACAAGCTCGGCTGATACGCCAGCCGCTTTAAGCTCGGCGTCATTCATTTGTCTGTGAGTGGAGCTTGCAGGATGCAGACAGCAGGTACGCGCGTCAGCTACGTGCGTTTCTATTGCGGCAAGTTTGAGATTTTTCATGAATTTGGAAGCCGCTTCACGACCGCCCTTTATTCCGAAGCTTACCACTCCGCAGGTACCGTTTGGCATATATTTTTTTGCAAGCTCATGATATTTGCATGATTTAAGTCCCGGATATTCAACCCATGCAACCTTATCGTTGCTCTCAAGATACTCTGCAACCTTAAGTGCATTGGAGCAGTGACGTTCCATGCGCACATGGAGGCTCTCAAGACCGAGATTGAGCAAATATGCGCTTTGCGGCGACTGAACGGAACCCAAATCTCTCATAAGCTGAACTGTCGCCTTTGTAATGTATGCGCCTTCCTTGCCGAATCTTTCAACATACGTTACGCCGTGATAGCTCTCATCAGGCGTGCAAAGACCGGGGAATTTATCTGCTTGTGCCGCCCAGTCGAATTTGCCTGCATCAACTATACAGCCTCCGACAGCAGAGCCGTGCCCGTCCATATATTTTGTAGTCGAATGTGTTACAATATCTGCGCCCCATTCAAAAGGCTTGCAGTTGATAGGCGTTGCGAACGTATTGTCAACGATAAGCGGAACTCCGTGAGCATGAGCCGCGTCTGCAAATTTCTCTATATCGAGTACGGTAAGAGCGGGATTGGCAATCGTCTCGCCGAAAACAGCCTTCGTATTCGGGCGGAATGCCGCATCAAGCTCTTCCCTTGTACAGTCGGGTGATATGAACGTAAAATCAATGCCCATTTTTTTCATTGTTACGGCGAAAAGATTGTACGTACCGCCGTATATTGTCGATGATGAAATAACGTGGTCGCCGCACGAAGCTATATTGAATACCGCAAAGAAATTTGCCGCTTGTCCGGAAGACGTAAGCATTGCGGCAGTGCCTCCCTCAAGCTCGCATATTTTAGCCGCAACAGTATCGCACGTCGGGTTTTGCAGTCTTGAATAGAAATATCCGCTTGCTTCAAGATCAAACAGCTTGCCCATTTCCTCGCTTGTTGCATATTTGAATGTTGTGCTTTGTATTATGGGAATCTGACGCGGTTCCCCGTTTGCAGGCGTATATCCGCCCTGCACGCATTTAGTCTCAATTTTACGTTCTTCCATTATATTCTCCTTTTATTATATGGCAATAATTATTTTTTAAATAAAAAAAACGTCTCAAAATAATTTTGAGACGAGATATTCCCCGCGGTACCACTCAAATTGTGCCGTATTACACGGACGCCGCTTTAGGCACTTGACAAGCCATAGACTTTTACGCAGTCATACGGAAAGCCCTACATATCGAGCTTCCGGCTCAAAAGCCATAGATACTTGTGATAACCTTGCTGCCGTCTTTCACCGTTTGACGGCTCTCTGCAAGCTCGGAATCACTATCCTCTTTATCATCGCCGTTATTTATGATCTGTAATTTTATTGTATTATAGCACAAATTCATTCAAAAATCAATACCCGAAAGAACGCCCGATCAAAGCGATGCGGCGCTTGTTTTTTTCGATAAAACGTCATTTTCTCAGCTCTATATTATTCTTTCCCATACAAGAACGACATATCCGAAAACGAAATTTCAACCACATCATCCATTTTAATCTTTTCTCCGCCTTGCATTACAATCAGCCTGTTAAATTCGTCTGCTTTTTTCACCACGCCGAACACTTCAACATACTTGCCTCCACTTTTTCGTTCATCGGGCTTGAAGTAAGTGAAAGTAACCTCAGGCTCCTCGTCTATATTGTCAATGAGAAGCTTCAGCTTCATGTTCAGAATTTGCAGTTCGTCCTCGTCTGGCTCTATTCTCTTTTCGGTCCTGCGGCCTGTCTCTTTTATAGCGGCATCATAACCCGTAAGAGCCGAAAACGGCGAAAACTGTGCCGCTCTGTCGTGCATTGACATTTGAGGCCGTGTTTTGGAAACATGGTGCGGCAAATTGATTATATCATCGTATTTATTCGACATAGCTCTCCTTTTTTCCTTCACAAAAATATTGCTTTTGCCATAAGCCATATGACAAGAAGCCACAGCATCACAATGGGTATTGCAAAATACCACTTTTTCGGCTTCCCGTTTTCCCACATATTTACCGATTCCGCCTGACATCGCACCCAAACGTCCTTCGGAATCAATTTTACCGTAATGGCAACGAGCGTCGGCAACAGGATCACATCATCAATATACCCGAGCACAGGGATAAAGTCCGGTATCAAATCGACAGGCGACAGCGCATATGCAACCGCAATGGCGGCAAGCATCTTTGCAATGACAGGCGTATCCTTGTCTTTTAATGCGAGAAACACGGCAGGGACATCTTTTTCAATTTATTCGCACGTTCTTTCAGTCTCATGCCTTGTGTCCTCCTATTTGCTCGTTACGCGCTTTTGCCGTTGCGCCCTCCTCAAGACTCATTCCCTTGAGTATTGCATTCTTGCCGTATTTTTTTCTGATCTTGAGAACAGCTTTCTGCATATTGCGTTCACGTTCAAGCTCGGCTTCTTCCCTTTTCTTTTTTGTCTCACGAGCATCATAGTCTGTGAGAAAATCGAGCTGTTCATATTCGTTATCCGATTTCGGAGCGTGTGCTTCATCTATAATGCGGTTTGCAACAATATTCAGTCTGCGTATGAGAAGCGCCGGATCCACAATATCGTCAAACAACTGTGTTGCAGTGTCCATTATGAGCTTTGTTGAAGATGTATATCTTTCAATATTTTTAGTGCCGTGAGCGTGCTTCGGTATCTGCCGCCCGTAATTGTCCTGAACTACGGCGCCTTTGTATTTCTTTTTCCGCTCGGCATCTGTCATATTTTCAACGTCATACCCGACAGTAATAACAATCTGATCCGTAACCAAGCCTTTCTCTACAAGGTCAAGAGCAAGAGCGTCCGCCATTTCGCGAAGTACGAGCTTTGCCTTTTGCGCCGTATACGGCTGATTCAGCACCTGCCCCGAGCTGAGGCTGTTCGTTTCCGGCTTGTACGCCTTGATCTCTTTTACGGTACACGGCTCCCAGCCCCACGCATGGTCAATCAAAAGCTCCGCATTCTTCCCGAAGAGTCGGTACAAAACGTCCTCGTTCTTTAGCGAGCATCTTGCCACATCGCCCATTGTAAACATTCCGTTTTGTTCGAGCTTTTTTGCATAGCCTCTTCCGACTCTCCAAAAATCTGTAAGCGGTTTATGCTCCCAAAGCTCTCTGCGAAAGCTCATCTCATCAAGCTCGGCAATGCGCACTCCGTTCTCATCTGCTGGAATATGCTTTGCCACAATATCCATTGCCACCTTGCACAAAAACAGGTTCGTACCGATTCCTGCCGTTGCCGTAATACCCGTCGTATTGAGAACATCGAGCACTATCTTCATCGTAAGGTCGTGCGGTGAAAGCTTGTATGTGTTCAGGTAATTTGTGACATCGATAAACACCTCGTCGATTGAATATACGACAATATCCTCCTCGCTGACATACTTCAGGTAAATATTGTAAATTTTCGTGCTGTATTCCATATAGTATGCCATGCGCGGCGGCGCGATTATAAAATCGATTGCAAGATTTTTGTTCTCTTCAAGCTCCCAATAAAAGCAGGAGGAGCCGTCAAGACGGTGCCCCGGCGCATCATTCTTGCGTATGGCGTTTGCTTCATTTATGCGCTGCTTCACCTCGAACAATCGGCAGCGCCCCGAAATACCATGCGACTTCAACGAGGGCGTCACCGCAAGGCATATAGTCTTGTCAGTACGGCTTTCATCGGCAACAACAAGGTTTGTGTTGAGCGGATCGAATCCGCGCTCGCGGCACTCCACGGAGGCATAGAACGATTTAAGATCGATTGCAATGTATGTTCTTTCTTTCACGGTTCGCTTGCCTCCTTTTTCAGTTTTATTATAATGTAACTTTTTATTCATTCAATTCAATGCAGGCTTTTTCCCTATATTTTTTCCTTTGCATACATAAAAATTCTCTAATTCAAATATCGCCGATTTCGAATCATGAAAACGACAATTATACCGGTTATTATTTGTCATGCTCTCGTTCGTTCATTTTGAAATTCATTTTTTAACCGAATAATTAAGCTTATAAACGACTCCCCCGCTCCACGTCGTATTATTGCATACAATATATGTTGTATCGCCGACAATATTTATATTTTCAGGCTCTATAACAACGCCGAAATCTATCGGTATCTGGAAAATAAGTCTGCAATTCCAATCATACACCAAAATTTCACTCGCAGAACCGTTTTCATGACCCGACCTCACAAAATAAATATATTCGGCATCGCAGAACATACCCTGTGAAAGCGTCTGCGGTCTTTTAACCCCCACACTTTTAAGTATGTTCATTTCAGAGTCGCGTATGTCTATTCTCTCTCCGCCCCACTGTGCAGACGCATAGGAATTACGTGCCGGAGAGTATGCCATTGCAAAAAACGGGTATCTTACGTCATTTGCTTCGGTTATTTCAAGAGTATCAATATCAACCTTTGAATAACGGTAATAATGCCCATCGGGAGACTGACAGTGCGTAACCACAAGTGCATTTTCGTTTTTGTTGAATGTTACATTGTTTGCGTGATCCAATTCAAGCACATCGGAAAGCCTTATAAGCGTGCCGTTCTTATCCATTACCTGCAAACGCACTTTCTCGTACCCTTCTAAATCCCTTGCTACCATTGCAACATAGTACGTCTCGCCGTCAAAATATGTGCCCTGAACTATGTTAAACTGCGGATCAGCAGGCGCAAATTCAAAAAGCATCCGGGCTTTTGCCGAATACGAACAGCCCTGCGTAAGCGCTGTAATATCGGATGTCTGCGTAATTATTTCTCCCGAAGGCACATCATCGCCCGGCTCCGGCTCTTTTGCAGGTGAATCGTCCTCTGTATAATTTATTTTATACACTGTTCCGCCCGTTTTCGCGCTGTTTGCGCACATTATATATGTTACCCCGTCCACAATGTTTACATTTGCCGGCAGAGGCTGATTTTCCGTTTTGAAGTCAAGCGGAATGCGGAATATAAGCTTTGCATTCCAATCATACACCAACAGCTTGCTTGTCGCCTTGCCGTCCTCGTCGGCATTAAGCGCATAGATATAATTGAAGTCGCATAATATTCCCTGTGCAATTCCGTCCTCCTGCTCAACTTCCTTAGCCTCATGAAGTCCTTTATAATAATTGCCTATACTGATTATCGTTCCCAGCTCGTTTAATGCAGCGTAGGCATTGCGTATAGGAGCATAGGCCATCATTGCAAACCCGAACTCCGCGCTGTCGGTGTAAGTTATCTCAAGCGTTTGAGGGTCAAGCATTGAATAAACGTTTGTATCGCCGTTATATGTCATGTGGTGGGACACCAGAATTGCTTTCTCGCCCTCATCATATGACAAGTTCTCGGCACCGTCAAGCTCGAGCGGCTCGGAAAGTCTGAGCAGATTGCCCCGAATGTCCATTACCTGTATGCGCGCCGTTTCGCGGCCTGTTGAATCACGCTTTACCATTGCAACGTAATATGTCTCGCCGTCAAAATATGCGCCCTGAACAATATTGTATTCAGGGTCGGCAGGTGCAAATTCAAACAGCGCCTCTGCATCGCCTTTGTATGAAATGTCTTTTTTGAGCTGCTTTATGTCATATGTGCTCGTTACCGGTTCGTTCGTCGGCTCGGCGGTGTCGTCCGGCTTCGGCGACTCAGCATTAGGGGACGCACTCGGCGTGCATCCGCAAAGCAGCAGCATTATTGCCGCAAGTAAAGTTATCTTTTTCATTATATATGTTATCTCCTTATCGATGTTTTACAAAAATATTATATCATAAAATTCTCCGGCTGCGTCAATATACCGTATCAATATCGGGCAAAAATAAATTTGTTTACAAATTATGTATGAATATATAATCAATTAATATCGCCGATACAATAAGAAAAAATTGTTTCTCCGTATGTGCGGGTATGCTTCACACACCCTGCAAGAAATGAAATATATCGAAAAAGCACTTGCGAAGGGGTGCCTTCCATAAAGCAGGTTTTACCTACCGATAGAAAATCATCCTCGTAGGGGCGTTCTGTAAACGCCCGCGGGCGAACGCAGTTCGCCCCTACGGCAAAAGGACAGAGAATTTCACGTTCTCTGTCCTTTTACATACGTACTGTAAGATAGGAGAGTTACACCTTTTAGGTGTACTGTCGGGCGGTAATGAGCCTCCCTTGTGTAAAGGGAGGTGGATAGGTTATCATATGAAGTGCAACACTTA
>CAMEIT010000023.1 GCA_945918795.1 uncultured Clostridia bacterium
GGGGAGCCCTGTTCGACGATACTACCTTCATCCATAAAGAGGATTCTATTTCCGACTTCGCGTGCGAAGCCCATTTCATGAGTTACGACGACCATAGTCATGCCGTCATTAGCGAGCTCCTTCATAACGGCGAGAACCTCACCAACCATTTCTGGGTCGAGAGCGGATGTAGGCTCATCGAAAAGCATAACATCGGGATTCATAGCGAGGGACCTTACAATGGCGATACGTTGTTTTTGTCCGCCCGAGAGCTGGCTCGGATACGAATCACGTTTATCGAGCAGATTGATTCTTTTGAGCAGTTCTTCAGCGCGAGCCTCTGCCTGTTCCTTTGTCATGAGCTTGAGTTTAATTGGTGCGAACGTAATATTTTGCAAAATGGTAAAGTGTGGGAACAGATTGAACTGTTGGAACACCATGCCCATTTTACGGCGAATCATGTTAATATCCACGCCTTTTTTATTTATCTGGTATCCTTCAAACCAAACTTCGCCGCTTGTAGGCTTTTCCAAGAGATTGAGACAGCGCAGGAATGTGCTTTTGCCCGAGCCGGAAGGTCCGATTACAACAACCTTTTCGCCCTTTTCGATTTTTTCGTTTATTCCGTTCAAAATCATTTTATTTCCGTCAAATGATTTATACAGATTCTTAACCTCTATCACTGCGTGCCAGCCTCCTTTCAAAGAACTTTAACAATGTGGATAATCCATATACCAAAGCGAGATATATGAGTGCAATCGATATGTACGGGAAATATACGTCTGCTGTACGGCTTATGACAGTCTGTGCGGCGCGGGTAAGATCCATTACACCGAGATAACCTATTACGGATGTTTCTTTAAGAACGGCAATAAATTCGTTTCCGAGTGCGGGAAGAACGTTTTTAAGTGCCTGGGGAAGAATAATATGGCGCATTGTCGTTGTTTGGGAAAGTCCGAGTGAACGTCCGGCTTCGTTTTGCCCTATATCAACAGCAAGGATTCCTGCCCTGATTATTTCGGAAACATACGCACCGGAATTGAGCGCAAATGCAAAAATACCTACCAATACAGCCTGTGTTGAATACCTGAAAACAATATTATAAATTATAAGAAGCTGAACCACAACAGGCGTACCTCTGATTACGGTAGTATAAAGCTCGCCAATCCAATTCAGAACCTTAAATTTGCCGGTTTGTTTATGCAAAACTTTAATTACCGCAACGAGTGTTCCTATGAGAATACCTGCAAGCGTTGCCGCTGCCGCGATTGCAAGAGTATTTCCAATACCGGTAAGAAAGTATTGGTATCTATTCTCACGAATAAATGTTTTTTCAAATGAAGATGCAATATTATTGAAAAATTCTGTCATTAATTTATTGGTTACCCATAGCGTCTTTAGGATACAAAGACTGTCCTTTCAAAAAAGTACAATACCGTTTTTGACGGTAAATGCTTACTAAAAACGCGGGAGTAATTCTCAGATTGCTCCCGCTTAGATAATAATTCTACGAGTTGATTTACAGAATTATGCTTTTACGTTTGTTGTATGATTGATTGTAAATTCGTCAATCTTGCCCTCGGCAATGAGATTGTTGAGAACCTTGTTGATAACCTCAAGAAGCTCATCGTTACCCTTTGCAACGCAGATTGCATATGATTCCTGTGTATCTGTTTTATCTGTGTAAAGGAACTTAACAACCTTCATGCCTGAATAATTATTTACAATGAGTTCGGCTGTGAGCTTGTCTATTACGACAGCGTCGATTTTACCTGAATCCAAAGCGGAAGCTGCAAGGTTAGCGTTTGGATAGCTCTGAACAGTAGCGCCTGTACCTTCGAGTGAGCCGTCCTTTGTCTTGTTGCCGTCATCATCGAAATAACCGTTTATTTCGTCTGATACAACAAAGTCACCTGTTGTTCCGAGCTGAACACCTATTTTCTTGCCTGCGAGATCTGCAACAGTCTCGATATTCATTGATTCCGGAACGATTATGTACTGTGTGCTTGTTGCGTATGAAATGGAGAAATCAACAGACTCCTTTCTTTCATCCGTAACGGTCATGCCTGCAATACCCATTGCAACCTTACCGTTTTGAACGGAAGTAATGATTGTATCAAAATCAATATCCTGAATCTCGAGTTCAACACCGAGTTCTTTTGCGATTGCTTCGGCGATATCAACATCTACACCGAGAACCTTGCCTTCCGAACGGTATTCATACGGTGGGAATTCGGCATTTGTAGCCATAATAATTTTGCCTTCTTTTTTAATAGCGTCAACGCTCTGCTTGTTTGACGATGAGCAGCCTGTCAATGAAACAGCAGCCATCAAAACACACAGAACAACGGCAATAAATTTTTTCATAATAAAACCTCTGTAATTAATTTATTTATTTTGTGTTAAAAACACATTATGCAGATATTATACTACTATTTTGTTATTTGTCAATACCTTTTTAATTTTTATTAATAAAAGTGGAAAAATATTCGGGGAATAAAGTGCGAAAGCTTCCGCAATATAAGGTTACGGAAGCTTTACGGCGTTTATTTTGCATACCGTATTTTTTGTACACAGTGCCACGATGTAGCCCTCGATGCAAGCGGTATCAAAGAATGCGTCCTCGGCATTGCTCGAGATAAAATTGCCGTCGAATGAAAAATTGATTTTATTCATGGGGTAAGAAAGCCCCATGCCTATCATTTTTATATAGCTTTCTTTAAGCGTCCAATACTTAAAAAATCGTGCGGCAACGTCATCGGAATCGAGAATGGCTCTTTTTTCTTCGGCACTGCATACCTTATTTATAATGTTCGGGTTTACGGGACGGATGTGTTCCGCGTCTATGCCGACAGGGGAAAGCGATGTTGCACAGCATACGAATCCGCGTGTGTGCGAAATGCTGAAGTTTAAGCCGTTCTCAATGAACGGTTTGCCGTATTTATTGTATTTGATGTCAAAATCGGTAAAGCTCGAGCCTGTCTCGGTTATAAAAGCATATTCGAGAACATGATCGCGTATCTGTTTTGCGAGTTCCTTTTCACTTTGCGATACGGCACAAGCCTCATCAAATGGGTATGTCTTATAATATATCATAATTATTTGATTATACTGTTGATAAAGGCTTTTGTTCTTTCGTGCTTGGGGTTATTGAATATCTCGGACGATGTGCCTTTTTCAATAAATTCACCGTTATCCATGAACATAATGTTTTTTGCGACGTCTTTTGCAAAACCCATTTCATGAGTAACTATTACCATTGTCATGTTGTCTGCGGCAAGCTCTTTGATTGTGATCAAAACTTCATTTGTAAGCTCGGGGTCGAGTGCCGATGTGGGTTCATCGAAAAGCATTATTTCGGGGTCCATCATCAATGCTCTTGCAATTGCGACACGCTGCTTTTGTCCGCCCGAAAGATTGTCGGGGTAAGCGTCTGTTTTGCTCAAGAGACCGACTCTGTCAAGCAATGATTCGGCTTTGGCGCGTATTTCTTCCTTTGACATCTTTTTTTGGAGCATGGGGGCAAGCTCGAGATTCTTTATAACGCTCATGTGAGGGAAGAGGTTGAAGTTCTGAAACACCATTCCCATTTTCGATGTTATTGCGCCTATCTCGTTTTTCGGCGCATACACGCCGTCTTTGACGAGATAGCTTGAGTCTATACATATCGAGCCGCTGTCTACTGTTTCAAGATGTATCATGCTTCTGAGCAGTGTGCTTTTGCCTGAACCCGATGAACCTATTATTGCAATGACATCGCTTTTGTCAACCGTCATGGATACATCCTTCAAAACATGGAGCTTTCCGAAATATTTATTTATGTTTTTAACATCGATGAGCATTATTTTTTCTCCTTTATATCCGAACCGCGTTTATATTTCTTTTCGAGAGCTTTGAATATAAGCGTAAGAACAAACGTAAACACGAGGTATATTGCCGCCGCAACGACAAATGCCGTTATTCTGAAGTCGCGCGTTACTGCAACCTTTGCATAATGCAGTATTTCCGGAACGGCAATGGCATAAAGCAATGATGTATCCTTGACAAGCGTAATTGTCTCGTTGCTTACAGGTGGCAAGGATACACGGAGCATCTGCGGTATTATGACCTTAACGGTCGTCTGAAATTTGGAAAGCCCGAGTACCTGACAGGCTTCGTACTGTCCTTTGTCTATTGAAAGCAGACCGCCTCTGAATATTTCAGCAAAATATGCCGCATAATTCAATGTAAACGCAACGCACGCCGCGGGAAATCTGTCAAGAATGAGATAATCGCCTATAACGGGTATTCTCGGGAGACCGAAATATACAAACAATAACTGCAACAGGAGCGGTGTGCCGCGGAGCACGAAAATATAAGCCTTTGCAAACCACCTGAAAATAAATATACTGCTTTTTGCCATTAATGTCACGAGAAAACCGAGAGGCAATGACAAAACAATAACAATGGCAAACAATCCCAGAGTTGCACCGGCGCCGCTCAAGAGAGCTGGAAGTACAGACCACGCATATTCAAAAAAATTCATAAACAAAAACTGCCGATTATATGTAAAAAAGGCGTTCCTTTCGTAATAAGTCGTAAATATAATTTAAAATACATATATTTACGGAAAAGGATAACCTCGTATCCTTTCCCGTAAATACACGAAAACGTATTGATCAAAAATAATTACTTAAGTACAACGTCGCTTCCGAACCAAGCAGTTGAAATCTCGGCTGCTTTGCCTTCTGCAATAAGCTCATCGAGAGCCTTCTGTATTCTGTCAAGAAGAACCGTGTTGCCCTTTATAACGCCGACACCGTATTCCTCAGGAGCAAGGCTTTCGTCAAGTATTCTGAATGTGCCTACTTTTTCTTTCAGGTAATATTCGGCAACTACCTTATCAACAACGAGTGCGTCAATTCTGCCAAGCTCGAGATCGTCAAGAGCAGTTACGTTGTCTGTATATCCTGTTATGTTATTGTTGATAGAATCGTAGAATTCCTTGTTTTCCTTTATTGCTTCTTCGGCAGAGGAGTCTATCTGTGCCGCGATTGTCTTACCTGCAAGGTCGGCAAGCTTTGTGTATGCGGCGTCGTTCTTTACAACTACTACCTGAGCGTTTGCAAGGTACGGCTTTGTGAAATCAACCTTTTCTTTTCTCTTGTCCGTTATTGTATATCCGTTCCATATAACGTCGATGTTGCCGTTTTGCAGCTCCTGCTCTTTGGAAGCCCAGTCAATTACTTTGAATTCCGCTTCAACGCCCATTTTCTCGGCAACTGCTTTTGCAAGCTCGATATCAAATCCGACGATATTGTTTTGTGTATCGCGGAATCCCATAGGCGGGAATTGGTCATCGATACCGATAATGATTTTTCCTTCTTTTACAAGGCCTGTTTCCTTGTTATACTTAACCGTATCGCCGCAGGCTGAAACAGCGAAAAGCATAACAACAGCCAGGATGATTGCTGATAATCTTTTCATTTTAATTTCTCCATAACATATTGATATTTTTATGGGTTTTGACCCAATATGGCTTTATTATACACTTTAACACGTTAAATTGCTACACTGATAAACTGATGAATTTTACGTGTTTTGCATATTTACCTTACATATACTTTATTTTTCTGTGTTTTTCACAGTTTTTTATGTTTTTGCAGTAATATTTCAATGCACGTTTTCCATGTTAATAAATTGTAAACTGTCGAAGAAATATATTGTAACTATTTGACTTTTGAAGTATAATGTGCAATGTAGCGAAGTTTGGTTTTAATTTGAGAGAACAAAATTCACTATAAATCGACTTCAAAGTGTAAGCGGAGGAATGAATCAAATGGGTAGTGTAGGCGTATGCTTAATGGGCATGGGCATTGTTTTTACAGGCTTGCTGTGCATAGTCGGACTGTGCAAGTTAATGAGTCTTGCGTGCGGTAGCACACAAAAGAAAACAGATGCTCCGGCTCAGGAACAGACTGCGGCACCTGCTGCAGAGGAAATCCCGAACAGGGAAGAAATGGTTGCCGCGTTGTCGGCGGTAATTGCGGAAGAACTCGGAACAAGCGTTTCTGCAATTCGTATAGTTTCATTGAAAAGAATTTAAAAATTTTTATAGAAGAGGTATATTTATGAAAAAGTATAAAGTGAACGTAAACGGTAATTGGTATGAAATAGCTCTTGAGCTTGTTGATGAAAACGACATAAAGACGTCCGCGGCGCCTGCCGAAAAGAAGGAAGAGGCTCCTGTTCAGGCAGCACCGGCACACCCCTATGCCGGCGCCGAAAATATTTTGTCTCCTATGCCGGGAACAATTCTCGACGTCAAGGTTTCCGCAGGAGCTGCTGTTAAAAAAGGCGATATTCTCGTAATTCTTGAAGCTATGAAAATGGAAAACGAAATAAGAGCACCGAGAGACGGCAAAATTGCATCAGTCGGCGTTGCCAAGGGCGCATCTGTTCAGTCCGGAACGGTACTTTGCGTATTGGATTGATTTTGGCCTCGGTATTTCGTATAACATTACAAGAAAGGAGATTTATTCATTCTGTTTGATGAATAAATAACATCTACATAATAATTATGGAAGCAATTATAAACTTTTTACAGCAGACAGGCTTCTCTCTCATTGCCGAGAACTGGAAAGTCCTCGTAATGATATTGATTGCTTTTGTGCTTATGTATCTTGCCATTGTAAAAAAGTTCGAGCCGTTACTGCTCCTGCCTATTGCATTTGGTATGCTGCTTACAAATCTTCCCGGAGCCGAGATGTTCCACGAAGAGCTTTTTGCCGAGGGACACGTTCATTGGGAAATGTTCGGCTCGAGCGAGGGAGTCACACCCGGATTGGTGGATTATCTCTACCTCGGAGTAAAGCTCGGAATTTATCCGTGTCTCATATTCTTCGGAGTCGGTGCAATGACTGATTTCGGTCCGCTGATTGCAAACCCGAAGAGCCTTCTTTTGGGTGCTGCGGCACAGCTCGGTATTTTCTTTACATTTATTGTAGCAAGTCTCTTGGGTTTTGAAGGCCTTGAAGCTGCCGCAATCGCAATTATCGGCGGTGCTGACGGTCCTACGGCTATATACGTTACAACAAGACTTGCACCTCACCTGCTCGGCCCTATCGCTGTTGCGGCATATTCGTACATGGCTCTCGTTCCGGTTATTCAGCCGCCTATAATGAGACTTCTCACTACAAAAAAAGAACGTCAGATAGTAATGAAGGAGCTTCGCCCCGTTTCAAAGCGCGAAAAGATCATATTCCCGATAATAGTTACCGTATTCGTTGCACTGCTTGTACCGTCGGCAGCTCCGCTTGTAGGATGCCTTATGCTCGGTAATCTTTTCAAGGAATCGGGCGTTACGGAGAGACTCAGCAAGACAGTTCAGAATGAGCTTTGCAACATAGTTACGATATTCCTCGGAGTATCTGTCGGCGCAACTGCAACTGCCGATACATTCCTTTCATGGAACACATTAAAGATAATACTTCTGGGCGTTGTTGCGTTCGGTATTGCGACGGCAGGCGGCGTACTGTTTGCTAAGTTTATGAACCTTTTCCTCAAGAACAAGATCAATCCGCTTATCGGTTCCGCAGGTGTTTCCGCAGTTCCAATGGCGGCTCGTGTTTCACAGGTTGAAGGTCAGAAAGCAAATCCGGGCAATTTCCTTCTCATGCACGCTATGGGACCGAATGTTGCCGGAGTTATAGGCTCGGCTATTGCGGCAGGTGTTCTTATGGCGCTGGCTGCGGCGGGTATGCTTTGATTTTAATTGAAAGGATACGTTAAAATGGAATATAAACCTTTATATATTACAGATACTATTCTTCGTGACGCGCATCAGTCTCAAGCGGCAACAAGAATGAGACTTGAAGATATGCTCCCTGCGTGCGAAATGCTCGACAATATGGGGTATTGGTCGCTTGAATGCTGGGGCGGCGCTACGTTTGATGCTTGTATGCGTTTTTTGAATGAGGACCCGTGGGAAAGACTTCGCGCATTGAGAAAGGCTATGCCGAAAACAAAGCTTCAGATGCTTTTGCGCGGACAGAATATTTTGGGTTACAAGCATTATGCTGACGATGTTGTAGACGCATTCTGCCGTAAATCCATTGAAAACGGAATCGATGTAGTGCGTATATTCGACGCTCTGAACGATCCGCGCAATATGGAACAGGCTATGAAGAGCGTTAAGAAGTACGGCGGAATTTGCGAAGCCGCAATAAGCTATACGACAAGCCCTGTACATAACGAAGAGTATTTTGTAAACCTTGCAAAGACACTCGAGCAGATGGGCGCAGACGTAATTGCAATAAAGGATATGGCAAATCTTCTTTTGCCTATGGACGCATATAATCTCGTAAAGAAGCTCAAGGAAACAGTAAGCGTTCCGATTCACCTGCATACGCATAACACAACGGGTACGGGCGATATGACGAACCTCATGGCGGCATGGGCAGGCGTTGATATTGTTGACTGCGCTCTTTCACCTTTGGGCAACGGCACATCTCAGCCTACAACAGAGGCTCTTGTAGCAACGCTTAAGGGCACGCCGAGAGATACGGGTCTCGACCTTAAGAAGCTCAGCGATGCTGCAGCATATTTCAGAACAGTTGCAAATAAGCTTGAAATCAACCCCAAGGTTCTTAAGGTTGATACAAATACACTTCTTTATCAGGTTCCGGGCGGAATGCTTTCAAACCTTATTTCACAGCTCAAGCAGGCTAACGCCGAGGACAAATATTATGAGGTTCTTGCGGAAATACCGAGAGTTCGTGAAGATTTCGGTTATCCGCCGCTCGTAACACCTACAAGCCAGATAGTAGGTACTCAGGCAGTGCTTAACGTTTTGTCGGGCGAGAGATACAAGATGGTTACGAAAGAATCAAAGGGTCTTTTGCGCGGCGAGTACGGCAAGGTTCCGGGTACGGTCAACGAGGAAGTGCGTAAGAAGGCTATCGGCGACGACGAGGTTATCACGTGCCGTCCTGCCGACCTCATTGAACCTGAGCTTGAAAAGTACAAAGAGGAGAGCAAGGGCCTTGCAAGATGTGAAGAGGACGTACTCAGCTATGCACTTTTCCCGCAGGTTGCAACAAAATTCTTTGAGGCAAGAAACAATCCCGTAAAGAGTGAAGAAAAGGCAGAGGAAAAGAACGATAAAAACAGCGATGAAGTAAGAGTTGTTTACGTTCAGGATCTCTCAAAATAATTAAGATGACTTAACATTATTTTAACCTGACCGCGGTGAAGTGACAATTTCACTGCGGTTTTGTGTTTATATAAATAAAACAGTGGTAATTTTTATATAATTGTGGTAAAATATGTATATATAACCCGGCGTTTGTAATCCGCGCATTTTTGAAAGCGGATATCAGGCAGATCGATGCTGTTGTAAAGTGATTTTGCATAATATCGCTCTGCTTGATTGGATTATTATTTTACCGAAAGGAAGAGTATATGGAAACATTGTATTTAGTTGTACCATGCTACAATGAAGAGGCAGTTTTGCCGGAAACAGTAAAAAGACTTACGGAAAAGCTGACCTCAATGATTGAACAGGGGATAGTATCTGAAAACAGCAGAATGCTGTTTGTAAATGACGGTTCAAAGGACGAGACATGGGATATAATAGATTATTTCTGCGATGAAAATCCGTTGGTGGCGGGAATAAATCTTTCAAGGAACAAAGGTCATCAGAATGCGCTCATGGCAGGACTTATGGTTGCAAAAGAGTATGCAGATATGGTTATTTCTCTTGATGCAGATCTTCAGGACGACATAAACGCTATCGATAAATTTGTTGAAAAGTATTATGAGGGCTGTGATATTGTTTACGGAGTACGCAGTGCGAGAAAAACGGATACGTTCTTTAAGAAAACAA
Source organism: uncultured Clostridia bacterium (assembly GCA_945918795.1). Taxonomy (GTDB): domain Bacteria; phylum Bacillota; class Clostridia; order HGM11327; family HGM11327; genus SIG351. The sequence continues at coordinate 9,845 of CAMEIT010000023.1, forward strand.
CGGCGGAAGCTTTTTATAAGCTTATGAAGTGGTTTGGCGTAGACATAGTTTTCAATCATGCCGATTACAGACTTATGAGCCGCAGAGCTTTGTACGATCTTGAAAATTTCAAGGAGGTAAATCTCTTCTTAAGAGGAATCGTTCCGTTGATAGGGTACAAGAGTGACGTTGTCGAGTATGAAAGAAATGAACGCTTTGCCGGTGAATCGAAATATCCGCTCAAGAAAATGCTTAATTTTGCTTTTGACGGAATCACTTCTTTCAGCATAAAGCCTATCAGATTCATAACGGGCATAGGCTCGATAATTTTTGCGGTAAGCCTGCTCGTTCTGATAATAGGCGCAATAGTCAGACTTTGCGGCGGCGCTTTCACACGCTTTTTCCCGCTCGGCTCGCTTATTTGTCTTATGGGCTCGCTCCAGCTTATTGCAATCGGCATTGTCGGAGAATACGTCGGCAAGAATTATATGGAGACTAAGGCACGTCCGAAATATTTCATTGAACGCATTAACGACAAAAACATGGTAGAGCTGTAAGGTTTATACTTAAACTCACAAGTAACACAATCCTTTTGTATTAAATATAGTGTATTATCACAGTTTAATATGAAAGGATGTTTTTTTATGCAAAATGATGAAAGACATATTTTCCCGGGAGGCAACACACCGCAGGGGTTTTACTCTTATTATGACAACATTATAGATAAAACCAAGGCTCACAGTATATACTGTCTCAAAGGCGGTCCTGGCGTGGGTAAGTCCTCGTACATGAAAAAGGTAGCCAAGGAATTTCAAGCCTCGGGAGAGCGCATTGAATATCTTCATTGCTCTTCCGATCCGCATTCGCTTGACGGTATTCATATTCCGGATTACGGAATTGTCATGATAGACGGTACGGCACCGCACATTGTTGATCCCGTATATCCGGGAGCGGTAGATGAAATCATTAATTTGGGAAGCTTTTGGAATTTGCCCAAAATACGCTCTCACAGAGAAGAAATAATATCCACTCAGCATAACATTTCGTATGAATTTTCGAGGGCATACAAGTATCTTGCGGCGGCGGCAAGCATTGACGACGATACAAATACGATATTTCAGTCGGCAACAGACGATGATGAGATAGATAAAATAAGCGAATACATCAAAGACAAAATATTCTCAGACAAAGGCAAGGGTACTTCAAAGCGCACAAGACGTCTTTTTGCGAGTGCAATAACGCCTGCCGGGCTTGTGAATTACGCAGATACTGTCCTTTATGACTGCGAGCACGTTTTTGCACTGAAAATAGGTGATAATCTAAGCTCATTTTTGGGAGCGGATGCGGTAATGAACAGAATTGCGTGTGCGGCAACAGAACGCGACTTTATGTGCGAAACATTCTATTGTCCGATGAAGCCTGTTTCGAGGATAGAACATATAGTGATACCCGAATTGAAAACGGGAATTACGGTTCTCAACAAATATAACAATGACGAGACAACTGCTACCGAGGTAATAGAGCTCATGCAGTGCGTAAACAGAGCGAAAATAAGGGAAAACGCGGGAAAAATCGAAGAAAACAACAATATGTACACTCAGCTTCTGTTGTATGCCGAAAGAGCGCTTAAGGATGCTTATTGGTTGCACAACACATTGGAGTCATTTTATGTACCGAACATTGATTTTGACGCTGTAAACGAAAATTGCAGGAGCATTATCGAAAGAATAAAGAACGACATGGAAAATGCGAAAACGTTTTAGTCAATGTAAATCAAAAGCCTGTCGTACCAAATGAAATTCGATTGCGGCAGGCTTTGATATATGAAATAATTTTAGATTTTTTGATGTTATTTTATTTTTTCAGGAGTAGCTGTTCCGTACGGTGTTACACTCGGGTTGTAGGGCATATTATCATTGCCTGGCATTGTTCTGCTGTACGGATTTGTGTTATTCCCCGGATTTTCAGTCTGATACGGCAATTCGTTTCCGTTGTCGGGCAATGTGCCGTTATACGGATTGCTTCTCGGATCTGCCGGATTATCGGTGCCGTACGGTGTTGTATCCGGAGAATTATCAGGTAAAATATCCGTTGGTGCGAGCGTGTTGTCCGGAGTATGGTTGCCGGGAACAGTCGCATGGGGTGTATTTGTTGTGTTTGTCGTGCATCCCGAAAGAGACGCAAGAAGAGCAAATACGGCTACAAACAATATTGTTCTGATTTTTAACATTTTCATTCTTCTCCTTTCAGTTGATTACGCTTACATAAACGCACATATAGTATGCCGAATTTTTATAAATATATTTTGCATTATTTTGGTGTTGCCAAATATGGTTATATATGTTAAAATTAAGAAAAATTATCAGGACAAATGTTATGCAGAATATTTTTATAGGACTTGCGCTCATTCTGTTTAATGCGGATGCGGCGTTCGGCAATACAATCATAAATATATTTCCGAGCTTTGCGGGATATTTTTTATTGTACGGGGGCTTGACTGCGCTTGACGGCAAATCGGCGCATTTTTCCGCAATAAAGCCGCTTTGCACGCTTTTGATGATTTATGAGCTTGCAGTATGGACAATAGATGTTCTTGCAATAAGGAATAATGCGGCGGCAATATTTGCCGAGCTTATATCGTCGGCAGGTGTTATTTATGTGACTTATCATATTACCCGGGGAATAGGAGATATTCAAAAGAAAACGTCAGTTGAGCTTGGTTATGGTAAGCTTTGCGATTATTGGAAATATTCGGTAACAATTTCGTCGGTTTTCAACCTTTTATCATTGGTTTTTGTGCGCGTCTCGCTGATTTTGACGATTATTTCGCTTATTTCGGGAATGTTCTTTCTGTCAGCTTTTTATAAAACAAAAAAACATTATTATGACAATTTGTAATTTTCTTTGAGAGCAATATGTGAATTTTTAACACTGCCCTCTTGACACGGCGGATAATATATGATAAAATAACAAATGAGAGACTATAAATAATTATTTGCCGATTGGGAGAGAGTGTTTTTATGGGGAAAAATGTTTTGCTGGCACAGTCAGGTGGACCGACAGCTGTTATTAATTCAAGTATTGCAGGTGCTTTCGATGCTGCGGCAGAATCGGCAGATATAGATGAAATATATTCCGCAACGGCGGGCATTCAGGGCGTGCTGTCGGAAAATTTTATCAATTTAAGTAAGCTTCCGAGCGAAAAAATAAAGATGCTAAGGTATACTCCGTCGGCGGGACTTAAGTCGTGCAGACATATTCTGCCGTCAGATGATGAGGACATCGAATACAAAAAAATATTCGATATTCTCGAAGCGCACAATATCGGCTATTTATTTTACAACGGCGGAAATGATTCAATGGATACCGCAAACAAACTGAATAAATATGCAATAAAGCACGGTTTTGATATTAAGGTCAACGGTATTCCCAAAACAATAGATAACGATTTATTCGGGACAGACCATTGCCCCGGGTTCGGCAGTGCCGCAAAGTATCTGAATGTTACTTTGCAGGAGGCAGCTTACGATACATATTCTTATCTTGATTCAAAAACTGTTATTATTATGGAAACAATGGGCAGAAATGCGGGTTGGCTTGCAGGCGCGGCATCTTTGGCTGAGTATAAGGGCAGGCAGATAGCTGATTTTATTTATTTGCCCGAGTCTGCTTTTGATTTGGATAAATTCCTTTCTTCCATAAGCAATGCACTTGACAGACAGACAATGGTTTTTGCGGTTGTTTCCGAAGGTATAAAAAATAAGGACGGATTGCCGCTCTTTACCTCCAATAAAAATCCGCAGGATAAATTCGGTCATCATCAGCTCGGCGGATTATCATCGTTCCTTGCAGGCGAGGTAAAAAAGCACATAATAAAGAGAGTCAAGACTGTAAATCCGGATATAGCGCAAAGATGCGCCGCGCATATGATGTCGGGCGTCGATTACGAAGAAGCATACAAGGCAGGTTATATGTCTGTAAAATTCGCACTTGACGGTGTTTCCGGAGTTATGTCTGCGTTTGAACGCGTCAGCAATGATCCGTATGAAATTAAAATTGTACCTCAGCCTCTTGAGCTTGCGGCAAATACCGAAAAGCTTATTCCTCAAGAATGGATATCGTCAAGCGGCGACAATGTTACCGAAAGCTTAAAGGATTACGTTCGTCCGCTAATTATGGGACAAGTCGATATTCCGTTTAAGAATGGTTTGCCGGATTATTTTGCTTTTTAGAAAATACAGTATGCCGGATACATAAAAGCTTAATGATATACCTTGCCGTTATTTTTGCATGATAAGTTATCAGCGTCATTAGGGATGATTCTGAAGATTATTATAAAAAGCATCATAGAAAGGAAATTGAACATGAATATTTTTAGAAGACAAACGATTAATGATTATATTCAGTCGAACGGTAAGGCAACTTACGATGAATTAATGAAGCTTATTCCCGATATTTCTTGCATGACGCTTCGTAGGGATCTCGAGCATCTTGAAAAAGAAGGACTTGTTCTGCGCGTTCGCGGTGGTGCCCGTTCGGTAAGCAGTATTTCCGGTGAGAGCGAAGATAAGTATGCAGTACGCGCCGCAGCAAACGTAACTGCAAAAACGGATATTGCAGAGAAAGCGATGCCGTATGTTCAACCTGAGCACGCAGTATATTTTGATTCGGGAAGTACGCTTATGCTGTTGGCAAATAAGCTTGAAAACGGATATTATTCGATAATTACTCCTGCTCCGAATCTTGCTATTGAACTTCTCAAGAAAAATAAAATAGATATTACCCTTCTCGGCGGCAGACTCAGCAGAGATACGCTTGCCGTTACAGGCAATTCGGCGATAGAAGCCGTAAATGAAATCAATATCGATACGGCCATTATGTCAACCTCGGGATATTCCATTGACTGCGGTTTTACAAGCGGAGAATATAATGAGGTATTGCTTAAGAAAACCGTTATGAGAAAAGCGAGACGTGTAATAATGGTTATGGACCTTACAAAGTTTGATAAAAATCTTCCGTATACATTCGGTTCGATGAAGGATATAGACGTTCTTGTTATGGATAAGCGTCCGCCGGAGGAATTAATGGAGATATGTAAGGAACACGGCGTTGAGGTTGTATACTGACGCAGAAATAAAAAACAAACAGCATTTTTTAACAGAGCCTCTTAATTGTAACGTAAGAGGCTTTTATATGTAAAACGGAGTGAAAATATGGGAGAAAAACAATTCAAGACGGTTTTGTTCGGTTACGACAAGGAACAGGTTGACAAAGAAATAGAAAAATTGCATTCGGATATGAATGTTTTGGCGGAAGAATCAAAAAGCAAAATAAAGCAGGCGCAGAACATTGCCATGCAGGCAAACGCACTTGCGGATAAGCTTCAAAAAGAAATGGAATCAATAAAGCTTGAGCTGGAAAATCTGAAAAAGAAGTAATAAATTTTTGCATGATTACATAGTTTTTAGTAAAATCATTGAAAGGTGAACGAACTATGGAATTATCAAAATTTATAAGGAAGCGCGAAGGGTCAAAGGATAGCTCTGAGGACAAAATCAATTACACAAAATATGCTTTGACAATACTCAAAGCTTCTGTTTTTGCCGTACTTCTGACGGTGGTATTGTTTTTGCTGGCGGCGCTTGTGCTTTTGATTTCGGGTGTGGATGATGAGGTCGTGCCGCTTATTGTTCAGGTGGTGAGAATTGTGAGCATAGGCTGTGCAGGAATCATTTGCGGCAGGGATGCGCCGAAAATGGGTTGGCTTGCCGGAATTATCGCGGGAATTGTGTATGTGATACTCACGGTACTTATAGGCTTATTGTTCTTTGACAATTTCTCATTTGACAAAATTCTGCTTATGGATGTTGTAACGGGCGGAATAGCGGGATTTATTTCCGGAATAATCGGAATCAATACAAAAAAGCGATGAAAATAAACGCGACCGAGAATTAATTCGGCCGCGTTTTTGATTTTGATGTTGAAAAACGCTTCAGACAGCGAAATTTCCGTTTTTGAATATCTCGACTTCGTTCCCTGAGTGATCGATTCCGACAATGGAAAGATCGCGTGTTCCTATCATGAAGTCCTCATGCGTTATCGAATAATTCAGACCTCTTTCTTCAAGCTCCTCTCTTGACATATTGTCTGAATTTTTGATACACGGATATGCCTCGCCGAATGCCATATGACATGATGCGTTCTCATCAAAGAGAGTGTTATAGAAAATAATGTTCATATCGGATATGGGTGAGTCGAACGGAACAAGAGCGATTTCGCCGAAATAAGAAGCTCCCTCGTCAACGGTTATTGCCTTTTGAAGCACACTTTCGCCTTTGTCTGCTTGAGCATTTACGATTTTGCCGTCTTTTACGACAAATCTTATTCCTTCTACCACACTGCCGTCAATGCACAGCGGCTTTGAAGAAACGATAACGCCGTTAATGCCGTCCTTTTTCGGCGCAGTGAATATTTCTTCTGTTGGCATATTTGCAACAAACGGTATTCCGCCCTTTGTTTTTTCCGCACCGCCCAACCATATGTGTTCTTCGGGCAGCTCACAGATGAAGTCTGTACCTATGCTGTTTTTATAGTGCAGATACTTGAAATTGTATGAGTTGAGCTTATCGCACAGCCTTGCCGTATTTTCAATATGCTCTTTCCAAAGCTTGATAGAGCTTCCGTCACCTGATATTCTTACAGTCTTGAAAATTGCATTCCAGAGCGCTTCCATTGCGTCACTTTCAGATAAATCGGGGAAAACCTTCTTTGCCCATGAAGGTATCGGCACGGAACCTATGCACCACGGAAATTCATTTGCCATTTGAGCGGCATAAAAATTTTTCATGCCGTTTCCTTTTGCTTTTGAATACCTTGAAATCCTGTCAGGGTCAACAGCGTTCAGCGCTTCGGGATCGGTTGCGTATATGCTCAGAACGGCACCTTTGTTTGATGCAATATAATCAAGCTGCTCTGTTTTCCACTGCGGGAATGAATCAAACACGCTGTCATCGGCGTAAAGATAACGCTGTCTGTCTGTAAAATCGTCTCTCCAATCTATGATAATATCACTGCAGCCTGCCTCGTATGCTTTTTTAACACACAGTCTTGCAAAGTCGGCAGACTCAACGGATGAACGTATATTTATAAGCTGTCCTTTTTGCACATTCAGTCCGATTTTTATAAGTAAATCGGCATATTCATTTAATTTGCTTTCAAAATTCTCAATCATTTTGCAATATTATTCTTGCGCTTGCGGCAAGAAGCTCCTTTCCGTTAATTGCTTGTCCTTTGCGGTGTATCTGCATATACCGCATTGTAAAGCTCATGTTGTATATACATATATTATAGCATAAAATTACGGTGAAAATCAAGAATTGTTCTTATATTGCGCCGAATTTGTATTGAATAAATCGCATACATATGATAAAATATTCTTCAAAGACGGGAGTGACATGAAAAATGGCGGAAAAGATAATAATAATATATGTAATATTGATCAATTTGGCGGGCTTTGTAATGATGGGCGTTGACAAAGGCATTGCCGTGAAGAACGCCGCGGCAGGAGCAAAGAAGGATAAGAGCATCCCGACAAAGTATACGAGAATACCCGAGGCGGCGCTTTTTACGGTGGCTTTTTTCCTCGGCGGAGTAGGGTGCTGTATCGGAATGTTTGTGTTCCGTCACAAAACAAAGAAAATCAAGTTCTGCATTGGAATGCCGTTTATGGTTGTGGTCAATGCTGTCGTGCTTTATCTCATCAAGGACATTATCTGACGATGACGGTGCAAAACAAATACATATGAACTCTCAAAAAAGCATTCAGGCATCGGAACGTAAATATTTTTGAATTTTATTGTAACATATTTTATACAAGTATCATATATGCAATAAGTCCTCCATATAAATTTATTAAGTTTATATGGAGGTTGTTGTTTTATGAAAAGAATAATTTCTGCGTTATTGGCTGTGCTTTTGATTTTTTCCGGAGTGTTTTGCTCAAAGGCTCAGGCTGAGGTAATAGAATTCAAATTGAACTATGACGTTTCGGCGGCAATGCTCGTTGAGTTTGAAACGGGCAGGGTGCTGTACTCATACAATGAAACGAAGCACGTGCCTATTGCGAGCATTACCAAAGTAATGACGCTCATACTTGCGTTTGAGGCTATCGAAAAGGGAACTCTTGCATATGACAAAATTATAACGGTAAGCCCTGAAGCCTCGGCAATGGGCGGCTCGGGAGTATTCCTTTATACGGGAGAGCAGGTGAGCGTTGAGGATCTGTTCAAAGCGATAATTGTTGCGTCGGCAAATGATGCCTGCCTTGCAATGGCGGAAACGATTGCGGGGAGTCAGACGCAATTTGTGTCAATGATGAATAACAGGGCAAAGGAGCTCGGAATGGCTGATACCAATTTTGTCAATTGTACGGGATTGCCGGACACGGGGTATTATTCATGCGCAAGGGATGTTGCGATAATGTCAAGAGAGCTTATGAAGCATGAGGACTATTTTAAGTGGAGCTCGATATGGCTCGACACAATGGATAGCTTGCAGAATAAAACAGTAATAACGAATACGAATAAGCTGGTACGCTTTTACAAGGGCTGTGACGGAACCAAAACAGGCTTTACAAATGACGCAATGCACTGCATATCGGCAAGCGCAAAGAGGAACGACGTGCGATTTATTGCAATAGTTCTCGGCGCAAGAAGTTCTGATGAAAGATTTGCTTTGGCAAAGGAGCTGTTGAATTACGGGTTTGCAAATTACAAATCACGCATTGTAGTAGAGAAGGGGCAGTGCTTTGACGGCTCGACAAATCTGAGAGTAAGACTCGGCAAAAAGGATTACATAAACGGTGAGGCAGCTCAGAATATAAGTGAGCTTACGGAAATATCCGAAAAGCCCGAATATACGGTAACGAGTGTCCCGGATGAATATATAACGGCTCCGGTGAAAAAAGGAGATAAGATAGGCAGCTTTATTATATATAAAAACGGGGAAGAATTGTCAAGAGTGGATATGACAGCCTCGGAGGATGTTGAAAGAATAACTTATAAGGATTATATAAGCGCATTTTTTTCAAGGTGGGTATGGTGTTCGGAAAGTAGCTCGGAATAATAAAATAATATCGCGCACTGTGCATTAATATGTAATATTGAGCATAGTGCGCTTTTTTGTTTCTGTCGGAAAATCCTTCCTCTGATATGCGCAAAGGTAAATTTTAATTGAATTTTGACGATTTTGTATTGACAAAAGATATGATATAATATATCATTATATAAACAATGATTTACTTTCAGAGGGCGAGAATGAAAAAAGTAAAATTAAAGTATGCTTTTGCGGTATTGATACTGTTATCGATCCTTGTGTTTGAAATGCCGCCGACAAAAGCAAGTGCTTTTTATGAAACGTTTATTTCATCATGCGAGTCGGAAGCATGGTTTATTTCGTTTATAAATTCAAAATTCATCGAGAAAGGAAAGCGCTTTTCGGATATTACATCTGAGAATGATCCGACTTTGCTTGAAATAACCGAGCTTAAATTCCCGGCAAGCGGAGTGACAAAGATTCCCGAAGCTGTAAAGTATCTCAAAAATATTTCGTATGTAGATCTTTCGTACAATAGTATTGCGGATATATCGCCTCTTTATCCATGTACGGCGATAACTTACCTGAATATTGACGGCAACATGGTTTGTGATGTGGACGTAAGCTCTTTCGGAGCCTTGACTTATTTTTCTGCTCGTCACAATTTGCTTTCAAGTATGCCCGATATGAGTTCAAATACAAATTTAAGAACTCTTGATTTGTCGGGTAATAACATAAAAAACGTAACAAGTCTTGAGGGCTTGACGACTGTTGAACAAATTAATCTGAGCGCAAACCTTATTTCATCAGCCGATGCACTCGGTTCATTTGCAATGCGCTCTTATGATAATCCGTGTATACTTGATATTTCGTACAACAGACTTGAGGATATAGGCTTTACGGCAAATATTTCGGGCTTGAAGGTGCTTGACGCTTCACATAATTTTATTTCACAAAACATTTCAAAGATTCCCGCCGATGTAGTAACGCTTGACATATCATATAACGGGCTGACAGATACAACGGATTTTTCGGGACTTACATCTCTTGTAAACCTTAATGTTTCGGGTAATGATATTGCACACATAGGCGGAATACAATATTGTGTGTCGCTTGTGACGCTTAATGCCTCATCAAATAAATTGTCCGATACGAACGGTCTTGATTATCTGGTAAAGCTTGAACAGCTTAATTTGTCAAACAATCTGCTTGACGATATGCCTTTGAATACGCTTATGAAGAATCTGAAAGTGCTTGATATATCCTATAATAATATATCGAATATTGCACTTATAAGCAGATATACAAAGCTTATGTATTTGTATGCTTCAAATAACAAAATAACGGATTTTGCGGCGATAAGCGGATTGAATCATCTTGTTTTTGCCGATTTCGGATATAACGATATTTCAACGGCATATGCAGAGCTTTATAAGACAACGCCGTCTCTTAAAGTGCTTAAGCTTTCGGGCAACAGCTTTTCGAAAGACGAGCTTGAAAATATTTTTGCAAACGGATACAGCGAGATATGGCTCTCGGATACGGAATTAACAGATAAAATTCCGGATATGTCGGTTTATACGGATATATATGAGCTGTATCTCAACGGATGCGCTCTGTCGGCAAACGATATTGAGAATATATTCAAGAAAACGGATTATACGGCGCTCGGACTCGGCGGCGCGATAAATGAAGATACAATAGCATTGCTTCAAACCGAGAAGGAGCTTATAACGCTTGATATTTCGGGAACCGAAAACGCAGATGAGTTTCTAAAGGAGCTTGCAAAGCTCAATATATTGATATTGAACATGAGCTCTTGCGGTGCTGCTGCTTTTGAAGAGACCCTCCTTGACGGCTCAATACAAAAAATCGATTTTTCCGATAATAAGCTTGAGACAGTGCCTGATAATATACTTCGCAAGGCTGTCTCAAACGGCGTAAAAATTGATTTTTCGGGCAATGCCATAACAAACGACCACATATATTATTCATATCTGAATCGTTTCGGGCTTGAATTTGATGATTGCTATCTCGATTTCAATTACGGAATAAAGCTTTTCGCCTCGTCGGATTTAATGCAATGCACGCCGGGCGATGTGATAGATATATACGAGCTTTTGAGCCTTGATGATATATATTCATCACAAGCGGTGCATTTACCGGGAAAAACATATTTCGATGTGGAAATATTAAACGGGAATACCGATTACGTAACGCTTGACGAGACGAGCCTTACATTGACTGTCAATTCTGCCATATCGATTTTGGACAACTTTACCGTCAGAGTATCGTTGCACGGCACAAAGCGCAGTGATTTGATGATAGAGCTTGTTATATATACAGATGAGCTTCCGTTTGAATATTCGGTTATTGACGATACCGAAGTTATGTACGGCTTTGAGGTCGGAATGACGTTTGAGGATGTATTTGCGGAATTCGGTTTGAGTGAAGCATATGAATTCAAGGCGTTGAGCGCTGAGGGCGAGGAGCTTTTGACGGATTCATTGGTTGCAACGGGAAGCAAGGTGCAGATCATCTCAGACGGAAATGTTGTTCTTGAAAAGACTGTCGTGGTATTCGGAGATTGCAGTGGTGACGGAAAAATAAATTCAACTGATTTTATGATGATAAAAATGCACATATTCAATCAGAACACGTTGGAGGGAATTTATTTTGCCGCCGCAGATACTTACGAAAACGGAGTAATAAATTCGACGGACTTTATGATGGTAAAATTATTCATATTCAACCAGGGAACTATTCCGCAAACAAGAACACAGTCTTAAGTAAAATGATTATCGGCAACGGACACGAAATAATGTGTCCGTTGTTTTTTGGCCTTTTTTATGAACAAAATATAAAAAATAAGAGAAAAACAGTTGAATATTATCCTGAATCATGATAAAATAAGTATATGTATTATTTGCGGTAAGACGAAGCGCTTTGAAGCAATACAGATGAGGGGCTTTATACGGCAGCTTTGTGATTCGGGGGAAAGAGCAATCATTATATGAATAAAAACAACAGATTTTCATTTGGCACGTCAGATAGCTCTGCGGCGCGTTTTGCAAAGCTTTTTATTCCGATCACGGCAAGTGCATTGCTTATTTTGTTCATTGTGTCGACATTGTTTTATATGTTTTCGGGCAGAGGCATTACAAAGTCTACCGTTGAGAGAACGCCTATTCACACAGAGCATTATGAAAAGACGGGCTTTTATACAGATATGGCAGGCGCGGTGGAATCCGCTGAAGCTTTGGAGCGCGGAATGACGGAATTTTTTGATGAGACGGGCGTAAAACCTTATCTTTATGTTGCAGACGGCACAAGCGCACTTGAGGATATTGTCGGGACAGAATATGATGATGAAAGCTTCATGGAAGCACTTTATGAGCATCTTTTTGATGACGGCGGACATTTTCTTGTGTTGTACAATATAAAAAGCGAAAAATGGAATTATTATTCCGGCAGTGATGCGGCGCTTATTATGGATGATGAGGCAGTAAAGATATTCGGCGATTATATAGCAAAGCAAAAGGATACAACGGATATTTTTTCCGAATATGTGTCGGATGTTTTTATGAACACGTCAAAACGGATAATGACAAAGACGACGTTGAGCGATGATATTGATTCGGGATTGCTTATTGGGGTAATTGTTGCGGCACTGCTTGCGGCGATATTTGCGGTAAGCATAATTCAAAGCTTGAAATATTCGGGAAATACACATGATGCGGAAAATGACACATATGCGGATTATAATTTGAGAGACAGATAAAACAATAATATAAAGGAGTACGGGCAGTGGAATCTTATAATAATGTTTTGTTGGAAGAACTTATAAAAATGGCGTCAAAAAAGGACGCAGACGCTCAGGCTGAGCTGTGCAGAAGATATGCGGAAGGCATTTCGGTGGAAAGGAATGCAAAAACAGCGGTTGAGTGGGGAGAAAAAGCGTATTCGCGCGGAAGAACTGACATTGCGGCATATCTGGGCAACCTTTGCATGGAATGTAAGGACGTGTCTGCGGAATATATAACCAAAGCAATAAAGTATTATAATCAGGGCGCACAGACAAACGACATTGAGTGCCTGTGCAAGCTTTCAATGTTTTATCACAACGGAGAATGCGGCCTTGTAAAGGATGACAATAAATCGTTTGAACTGCTTTTGCAGGCATTGACAAAGGGCGCAGGCTCGGAGGACGATTTTACATATATCCGTTTCCTTTTGGGCAACGCATATCGCGAGGGCATAGGCGTTAAGCAGAATTTTGCCGAGGCTGTGTGTCTGTATGTTGATGCCGCATTAAAGGGCTATGAAGAGGCAAATATTAAGCTTGCGGAATGCTATTTGGACGAGGGCAAAACCGAGGACGCTGAGTTTTACATCAAAAAAGCGTGCGAAAGCGAGAACAGTGACGTTGCATATGTCGGCAGAGAGCTTTACGGGAAAATGCTTAAAGCAAAATCCGCATTTGTAAGCGACCAGACTGAAAATCTCGAAGCTCTGACAGGAGAAAAGGACAGAGCCGTAAGTGAAAAAATAAGAGCACTGCATGATGCGACAGAGCGTTCTCATGCTTTTGAAAAAGAGGCTGACCGTTTGGTGCATAATGCCGAAACGCTCATGAAGATAGGCAATTACAAGCGCGTATATCCCGCATACGACAGAGTGACGTATGAGTATCCTGCCGATTTCAGAGGCTGGTACAATCTTGCTCGCGTTTTCACGAACAATTTTGCATCATATTCGATTTTCCCGGAAGAAAAGTACGGTAAAACAGAAGAAGCCGAGTTCTATGAAAACATGGCTTATGCGGAAAGAACTGTTCAGGACGAATTTGCCGGAATGCTTGCGTCAATAAAGAATATGTATGTTGAAGGCTGTATAGATATTTCCATTGCACAGATGAAAAACACGCTTTACAACTTCTTTGCGCAGAACGCATCAACGGATAAAATTGCCGAATACGTGAGAACGTATGAGGATAAGCTTGTGTATCTGTTTGAAAAAAGACCGTGCGTTGTGACGGCGCTCAGTCTGCACCTGCTCCGGAATATACTTAACAACGACAATATAAGAAAATACAACGAAAAGGTTACTGCACACAATAATTCGATCAATGCAAAAATAGATCAGAAAATACAGGACTACATTACCGAGCTTGCACAAAATCTGCGCATCGACAGACCAAAGGATTTTGCAAGCAATGCTGAAGCACTTGAGAAGATAAATACGGACGAGGAATATATAAATCAAGTACAGGCATACAGGGAACAGCTCAAGAGCGCCCAGGAGTATTACACGGAAATTGAGAATACCGTTGCATATGATTTTTATGAAAAGGACAAATTCGGCAGTGAAAGCGCATATGCAGGATATTACCCTCAAAACAAAAATGAGTTTGACGATGAGTACGTTGATTTTATCGTTTCATTCGCCGACAAATGCGGCATTCAGATGCACGGATATGAGGCGTTTTATACAGATGAAAGAAAGAACGCCATATACAACGCTTACGATTTGACATCAAGGGCTGCTGCTGCTCAGGATTCGTATTATACCGAATACTATGCTCTTGAAAGAAAATATTCCGAATTTGACCAGAACTCCGACAAATTGTTCGTTGAGATAGCAAGAGCGCTTGTTAAGTACGAGATTGCATACGGTGAATATCAAAAAGCAAACGATGCCAATGTTTTCAAGCAGATGTTCAAGGGCAGGGAAGTCAAGGAGAGCATAGAAGGTTCGACGGCAATGTTTGAGTCTGCTCAGGAGACTGTGGACAGCATAGCAAAATCCATAATTGCATCGGCTCACGACGAAGTATCCTCACTCAATGCTAAAATGCGTGAATTGTATCCGAAAGAAATCGAGCATATGTTCCTGTGCGATGAATCGTCACTTGACGATGTTATAAAGGCACGAGTTGCCACATTGAAGTCACAACACGAAAATGTGCAGTAGAAACGGAGATATTTGAATGAAAACGGTGTTTATAACAGGTGCGACGCGCGGCATCGGCAGAGCAACTGCTCTGCTTTTTGCTCAAAGAGGCTGGAACGTCGCATTCAGCTATATAAAAAATACCGAAGCGGCATTGGATTTGGAAAAAAAGATACGGGATTCGGGCGGAAGTGCATTCGTAATCAAATATGACGTTGCATCTTTTGATATGTGCAGAAGTGCCGTTGAAAGCGCGCTGGAGCGCTTCGGGCGTATTGATTCGCTTGTCAATAATGCGGGAATTTCTTTGAACGGACTTGTTTCAGATACAAACGACGATGATTGGAAGCGTATTTTTTCGGTAAATACGGACGGCGTTTTCAATATGTGCAGAGCCGTTATTCCGCATATGCTCAACAGAAATTGCACTATTGTGAATGTTTCGTCAATGTGGGGAATAACGGGTGCATCATGTGAGGCGGCGTATTCGGCATCAAAGGCGGCGGTTATAGGCTTTACAAAGGCGCTTGCAAAGGAGCTCGGCTTGTCGGGAATAAGAGTAAATTCGGTTGCTCCGGGTGTGATAATGACAGATATGAATTCGACACTTTCCGAGGACGATTTGAAGGCTCTTGCGGATGAAACACCTCTCGGCAGAATAGGCGAGCCCGATGAGGTTGCAAAAGCGATATATTTTCTTGCAAGCGATGAATCGTCATTCATTACGGGGCAGACGCTCTCTGTGGACGGAGGCTTTGTGATTTGAGCGATATAATGAGCTTGTACGATAAATGTACGCTTTGTCCGCGCCGGTGCAAGGTCAACAGAAACAGCGGTGCGAAAGGCTACTGCGGCATGACGAGCGAGCTTGTTTTGGCAAGAGCCGCTCTGCATCAGTGGGAGGAGCCGTGCATTTCGGGTACAAACGGCTCGGGAACAGTGTTTTTTTCGGGCTGTTCTCTCAAGTGCGTTTATTGCCAGAATTATTCGATAGCACATTCTCAATCGGGCAAGGCAGTGTCTGTCGGCAGGCTTGCGGAAATTTTTCTCGAGCTTCAGGACAAAAAGGCGCATAATATAAACCTCGTTACAGCCACGCATTATGTTCCTCATGTCATTGATGCACTAACGCTTGCACGCAAAAACGGGTTGCATATACCGATAGTTTACAATACGAGCGGATACGAAACGATCGAAAACATAAAGCGATTGGATGGTTTTGTGGATATATTTCTGCCTGACCTTAAATATTGCACCTCATCTTCTGCACAAAAGTATTCCAATGCTCCCGATTATTTTACTTATGCGCGTGACGCGATTGCGCAAATGCTGCGTCAAACGGGCAGACCCGAATTTGATTCGGACGGAATTATGTTGAAGGGCGTAATTGTGCGCCACCTTGTTCTGCCGGGCAACATTAAAAATTCAAAGGCAACAATAAAGTTTCTTCACGAAAAATTTGCCGATGATATTTATATTTCCATAATGAAGCAGTATACGCCCATGAAGCAAATCAACAAAGAGAAATTCAGTGAGCTTACAAGATCACTTACAAACGGCGAGTATGATTGCGTTGTGAATTATGCCGCAAAAATAGGCGTAAAGAACGGATTTATACAGGAAAGCGGCGCCGCACTGGAAAGCTTTATTCCCGAATTTGATAATGAGGGAGTATAGAATTATTATGCTTTTTATTCTGCTTCGGAATTGTTCGAGGCAGTTTTTTTATTTGATATTTGAACGGCTAATGTTAACGTGTTGTGATTTAATCGAACAAAAAAACGCCGCGCAATTTGACACGACATCGGGTTAAATGCGCATGATTTCGGAATAATCCGAAATTTGTCGTGTTTTGACTTTTTTCATAAAATTTTTATAAAAATTTGCAAAAATCTCGATTTTGTGATATAATAGAATAAACTTAATCAGTTTCAAGGAAAGTTTTGTTGAAGCACAAATTCGAATATTTTTTTACGGGGCGGATTTATGTTAAAATAAAATATAAAGCCATGGGATTGCATGACTGCTTGAATAAACTTGACGAAAAGAGGTATGGCTATGGATATTGCAATTTGCGAAGACAATTCGACTGACTGCGAAATTATTACAAGTTTATTAAGTATGTATTTTTCCGACAAATCAATGACATATAAGCTCGAGCTTTATGAGAACGGCACAAATTTGATTTATGATTTTGAGGAAGGACGTAATTTTGATATAGTTTTTCTCGACAACTATCTTAAAGGTCAATTGGGCATAAATGTTGCAAGAAAACTGCGCAGTATAGGATATAACGGGAAAATCATTTTCTTGAGCGCTTCTTCGGAGTTTGCCGTTGACAGCTATGACGTTTCCGCAAGCGGATATCTTCTGAAGCCGCACTGCTATGAAAAGCTGTGTAATGTGCTTGACAGTATTTTACCCGATTACAATTCGAGTACATATCTTGTTCACAACAGAAGCAATGCAGTTCGCATACCTTACAGCGAGATTTTATTTGTTGAGAGCAACAATACAAAATGTATTCTTCACAGGTCAAATGGGGAGAGTCATGTTATTTACAAAAAGCTGGACGATATTGAGAAAGAATTAAGTGATGTGCGTTTCCTGAGGTCGCATCAAAGCTATCTGGTAAATATGGACTATATTTGTCGTGCGGATAAGCATTTTGAATTGACAACGGGTGACGCCGTAATGATAAGGCAAAGAGATATAAAAGATATTAAGAAGCGTTATCTGGAATATGCAGAGAAAAAGATTTCAGAAGAGCCGAGGAAGCAATGATGCCGCCTCGACTGCGTCTGAACTTGTAATTTATGCAATGCAGGCTTTTCGTTCAAGCTTTATTTTATCGGATATTGCCGTGATAAGTTCCGAATTTGTCGGACGATAGCATGAACAGCCGTGACCGAGTATAGAACCTATATATTCTGTATTGCCCCTTTCCCATGCGATTGAAATAGCATAACGTATTGCGCGGTCGATGTTGGGCGAGCTGATGCAATACTTTTTGGCAATAGCAGAGTAAATATATTTGTGTATGCACGCCGCGGGGACGGACATTTCAATTCCGATGCGGATTGCGTCTCTCATATAATAGAAGCCTTTGATGTTTGAAGGTATTCCGATATTCTTGATGATATTGGTTATGTGCGTTTCCAGGTCAAAGTCGGATGAGCTGTGTTCTCTCTCGGGAAGAGATGACGTTTTGAAAAGTGCAATTACCTTTGAGAGAATATTCTCGCTCTCACAAGGTGTCTTGATATGGCAGTCGGCACCGCAGTCCAATATGTATTGTATTATCGATTCATCGGATATGGGTGATACGGCGATGTATTTTATATCGGGATATAACATACGTGCTTTTTTCAAAAATGAGATACCGTCCATGTTTGGCAGTATAAGGTCGAAAATAACTGCATCGGGTTTGGCGCGGGAGAGAGATATTAATGCGGATTCGGCATCCGGATAGTTGTCGGTTAATTCAATACAGTTGTCAGCTTCGGTAATGTTTTTTGTTTCTTCACACAGATCAAAGAATTTACCGACAGGCATAAGTGTTATTGTTCTTGTCATTGCTTTTTTCTCCGTTCGTAATATTATGCTTGTGTTTGATTTTTGAAATCAATTTATTTTAATATATTTATAAATTTATTTCATAATCAATATCTGCCATTATTATAGCATAATATATTAAATTATTCGGAACATTTAGAAAACGGCGACTTTTTACTTGAAATTTGCAAAGTCCGGTATTTATTTGGATAAAAAATATATAATATGCCGATTGATTGCCGAAAAATAAGTAAGAGATGTTTATTGCATTATAAACAGATAATGACTTGAATATATTTTTCAAACTGCTTGAGGAATTGTGTTATACATTCAATGGAGAGTGCTTATGACGTTATATTATGATAAAAGACAAAACAGAATGCAAATAACTTTGTGTATTATATTCATACTGCTGCTTTTGATGTTCGCGGCGGCAATGGTGTTTTCGATTTTTCAATCCGTTGCCGACACTCTTTATGCCGAACGTTCGAAAAACTTGAACGAGGTTTCGGAGCAAATGGCAAAAACTATCGACGCGACAAGCACATCGGCGTGGGATATTTCAACGGCGGCGTTTTCTCATATGCTCAGCTCTGAAATAGATTCCAAAGAGGATATTTCAAAATTCCTTGCAGAAGCGGAAAATTCCGATTATAACCGAAATTTTTATCTTACCGCACTCGATTCCGAGATGCACTACTATATTGCCGACGGAAGAACGGGCGTGTGGAAAAATTCATCTTATCTTGCACAAACCACACCGGAAAATCAGGTGTTCATGACTGACGATAAGTTTGTTGTTGAAGATGAGTACATGGTTTTATTGCACAGACTGCAGGTGCCGCTTCTTTTGAAAGACGGAACCCGAATAACACACACGGCATTGATTTGCGACGCGGATACGTACACAACCATATTTTCGGCTTCGGGCTTTGACGGAGTGGCGGATGTTTTCATAGTACATGACGACGGGCGAAATATTTACAAGCGTGACAATACAGGTATTTTCGACGCTTCTCCCAATATTCTCAATATACTCAAAGACGTGAGCTATCTAAACGGCGGAACATATGAGATTTTGCTTGAGAGCTTGTATGACCCTGCCGCGGAAAGCCTTGAATTTACATATGAGGGCGAAAATTATTTCGTATCGCTTGCGCCGACCCAAACGCAGGATTGGAATGTTGTTCTGATAATGCCGACTGACAAGCTCCAGAACAGCACTGTCGGGCTTTTGGGCTCCGTTACTTACAGAATCATAATCGTTGCATCAATAGGTGTTTTGCTTGCGACGCTCATTATATACTTCTTTATTACGGCGGGTAACAATCGTATTCTCGTACAACAGCAAAATCATGTGAGCGAGGTTTTGCGCAAGGCGGCTGATGAGGCAACGAGGGCAAACAGCGCCAAAAGTGAATTTTTGTCGCATATGTCGCATGATTTAAGGACGCCTATCAACGGCATAATGGGTATGCTTGAGATTGCCGAACAAAATCAGGACAAACCCGATGTAGTTCGCAAATGCCTTGCAAAAATAAGGACTGCTTCGGAGCATTTGTATTCGCTTATAAACGATGTTCTTGATATGAGCAGGCTTGAAAGCGGCAAAACGGAACTGAATGAAAATAACTTTGATGTAAGAGAGATGATTTTGAATATAAGTGCGGACAGCTTGCTCATCCGCACATCAAAGGCTGTGACCTATATATGCGTCAGATTTTGATAAACGTGCTTGGTAATGCCGTTAAATTTACTCGCGACGGAGGCAGGATATGCTTTGAGGTTGAGGAAATCGTATCGGATGACAACATTGCACGCTTCAGGTTCACGGTCAGCGATACGGGTATCGGAATGAGCGAAGAATATCAGGAGCATTTGTTTGAACCGTTTTCACAGGAGCAGAGCGGCTCGCGTACAAATTACGGCGGAACCGGGCTCGGTATGGCTATTACTAAAAAGCTCGTTGATAAAATGGGCGGAACTATCGATGTTTACAGCAAAGCGAATGAGGGAACGCGCTTTACCATAACCGTTCCTTTCAGTATAGACGAGAACGCTGATATAGATGCGAGAACGCTTAATTCCGAAAACGCTCGCTTCCCGGAAGGCACACTCATTATTTTAGCAGAGGATAATGACCTTAACCGCGAAATTGCAGAGTATATTCTCAAAGGTGCGGGTGCAGAAGTTATTTCCGTGACAAACGGAAAGGATGCTGTCAGTGCTTTTTCCGCTTCGGAATGCGGCGCAGTTGACGCAATTCTTATGGACGTTATGATGCCCGTCATGAATGGACTCGAGGCCGCAAAAAACATCAGAGCCTTGCCTCGTGATGATGCACTCAGCGTTCCTATCGTCGCTATGACAGCAAATGCGTTCGCTGAAGATGTTGAGAAAACACAAAAGGCGGGCATGAACGCTCACCTCTCAAAACCTGTCGACGGAAAAACTCTCGTCCACGTGCTGCTTGAAGTGATTCATGGGGATATTTCCGGGGATATTTCTGGGGACTTTTGAAAAAGTCCCCATTCCCTCTTGGACGCTTTTGGGAAAAGCGTCCAAACCCGAAAACTTTAAACTGCTTTGCATCTGCTCATCTTTCCGCCGAGAGTATGGCGAAAAGATGAGCATTGACTTTTGCGACTTTATTTAAGGTTTCTTACGGCAAAATATAAATATACGGCACGCCGCCCTCCGAGAGGGAGGGGGATAGGTTATCATATGAAGTG
>CAMEIT010000024.1 GCA_945918795.1 uncultured Clostridia bacterium
AAGGACTCCTTAAAAGCATAAGATAAGACGCCGAAAAGCTTGTTGCAATCGAAATCGTACTCACAATGAGATTCGCCGTATCAAAAGCCTTCAATATGAAGTAAAATATAAAAGTGACAAGCACCGTCAGTATGATGACTGATGCAACCTGTTTTTTTGAAAGGCGGCTTACGCTCACCTCATGCTTTCCCTTTTCGAACGGATGTTTTATCCACTCTATTATGGATAAAGCCGCAATAGGCGACGTCATGAAAAGATACGTTATCATTTCACCGTAATAACGCAACTTCAGCGAAATCACGGCATACATTATGCTGAAAATCAACGTCAATATCTGCCCCCAAACATTGCCTTTTGCAGTGAATATGAGCGCAGTTGCGCCCATGAGCGACGCTATCAGTGTGAGCCACTCGTTTGAACCGCCGATCACAAACGATGCCGTAATAACCATAAGAGATAATACCCAAAGAATCAATTCAAATCCGGAAAGCTCCTTCAGTGCATTATAAAATTTCATACAAACAAAACCCGCCTTTTTTGAAAATAATCAACTACAATTTGCAAAATAAAAAGCACTCAAATTCTGCCGCTTCTAAGGCCTTACGCCGCAGAATCCGAATGCCTGCTCTACCCGGCGGCAGAGCGCAAACTTGTTTATTCGATTGTGTGTTTATTGTATCATATTTTCGTTCAAATTTCAAGCATTATAAAGCATACTTTTTCGGTTTGATAAACGAAGAAAAGCGTGATTTTTTCATTTGTTACGCATTTGTTAATTTTGAACCCGAAATCTATTGCCAAATGTATGCTTTGATGTTATAATATAATAGTTAGATTGTACACAGTAAATCTGTGCCAATAATATTTTACTAAAGCAAAGGATGCGGCAGATTGTATTATCAATGCCGCCGCCGGTAATAATTATGATAAAAAGCATGACAGGCTACGGCAAAGCCGAAATCCAGAAGAATTTCCGCACAGCATCCGTAGAAATCAAGTCGGTAAATCACCGTTTTTTGGAAGCCTCTTTCAGAATGCCGTATGTGCTCAACGCATACGAGGAAGAAATGAGGAGGAAGCTTAAAGAAAAGCTTTTCAGAGGTAAGATCGATATTTATATATCGTATCGCAGTGAAAACGAGCAATCGGTCAACATCGTTGCAAACAAGCCGGTTATCGCCGCATATATGAGACAGCTTACGGAAATATGCCGCGAATACGGAATGGAGTTTCATCCCGATGTTGAGACAATACTCGATCTTCCCGATGCGTTCGTAAAAGAAAACGACGAGGACGAGGAAGAAATAAAGAATATCGTATTCGAGGCATTTGATGCGGCTCTTGAAAAGTTCATATCGGCACGTGCCAAGGAGGGCGAAAACCTCAAAGCCGATATTGTGTCGCATCTCGACAAAATAGAAGATTATATGCGCCGCATTGACGAAAGGATCCCCGAAATCGAAAAGGCGCTCAGAGAAAGGCTTCGCGAAAAGGTATCAAGTCTTGTAGACGATGTAAGCGACACACACCCGATTCAGATAGATGAAGAGCGTCTGAGCGCGGAGATCGTGTACTATGTTGAAAGAGCCTGCATAGCAGAAGAGACAGTTCGTTTGAGCAGTCACATAAAGGCAATGCGTGCCGAATTGGAAGCAGCCGCAAACATAGGCAAGAAAATGGACTTCATCGTTCAGGAAATGAACCGCGAAATAAATACGATCGCATCAAAGTCATCGGACTTTGATATTGCATCGATAGTCGTTTCGGTAAAAAGCGAGATAGAAAAAATAAGAGAACAGATACAAAACGTCGAGTAAAATGACTTGTTAAAACAAAGTCAACACCAGAGAACAATTATGAAATTTATTAACATAGGCTACGGAAACATAGTTTCCGCAAACAGAATTATTGCTATTGTAAGCCCCGACTCAGCTCCGATAAGGCGTCTTATTCAGGAATCAAGAGACAAAGGCAAGCTCATAGACTCAACGTACGGCAGACGTACACGCGCTGTAATAATAACAGACAGCGAGCACGTCATTCTCTCCTCCGTACAGCCTGAGACTATGGCAAACAGAATAGACCCCGCAAGTGATGAGGAAGAAAACGAGCAATAACAAAACAAACCGCAAAAGAGATGACAAGCATGAACACAAAACTCAATTATACAGGCAGTTCCCTGCTTATTGTGCTTTCGGGTCCTTCGGGAGCAGGCAAGGGAACGCTTAAAAATCTGTATATGCAGGAGCATAAGCAGAACACATATTTTTCTGTTTCCGCAACGACAAGAGCACCCAGAGCGGGTGAAATCGACGGAGTTGATTACATATTTGTCAACAGGGCGAGGTTCGAAGAAATGAAGGAGCAAAACGAGTTTCTCGAATATGCACTTGTTCACGGCGAGTATTACGCAACTCCGAGAAAGAATGCTTTTGACGAATTGAATAAAGGCAACGACGTCATATTTGATATAGACGTTCAGGGCGGCTTGAATATAAAAAAGCAGTGTCCCGAGGCGATAATGATTTTCATTGCTCCCCCCGATATGGATACTCTCGAGCATCGCCTGCGTAAAAGAGGCACCGAAACAGAAGAGCGCATTATCCGCAGACTTAAGAATGCACAAGGCGAGCTTGAGCACATACCCGATTACGATTATGTTATACTCAACGACTCGCTTGAAGATGCGTATAAAAAGCTCAATTCAATAATAACAGCGGAAAAATGCAGAAGCAGTAAAGTAGCTTTGAGTAAATAATTAATTGAATAAAATATATTATAATGGATAAAAGGAAGTAAAAAATCATGATAAGAGTTAATTTGGGTGAAATTTTGACAAAGGCAAGAGATAAATACACTCTTGTAATTATGTCATCAAAAGCGGCAAGAGAGCTTATACAGGAAGAATGCGATGAGCGCGACAGAAATCAAACAAAGCCCAAGGATGCGTATGCAATAAAGGATTCTTCAAAATATCTCTCGGAAGCTGTAAAGGGTATTGAGGAAGGCAAAATAACACTGAAATAACAGGGGAACGGTAGATGGATAATAAGATTGCAAAGGTTGTAATTGATATTCCCCATCCGTCCCTCGACAGACCGTTTGATTATGTTATTCCCGATGAATACAAAGACAATATTTTTCCGGGCGTCAGGGTTGAGGTTCCGTTTGGAGTGGCAAACAAGCTCATCGACGGATATGTGTGGGCGGTCGATGCCAAAAGCGAATGGCCGGAATCACGTCTGAAAAATATAGCTTCGTACAATAATGACGACTTTGTTCTTCTGGAGCGCTTCATACCCGTCGTTGAGTGGATGCGAAAAGAATATCACTGCACATATATAGACGCAATACGCTGTTTTGTGCCGCCTTATGCAAAAAAAATCAAATCATCAAAATACACATATATAATAAAGCTTACGGCAGATGAAAAAACCGTATCCGAATTTATAAAAAGCAACAGCAAGCGTGCTCCCGTCATGTGTAAGGTGCTCATGCTTCTTATGGATAACAGTGAGATGTCCAAGGAAGATATTGTGCTGAATACATGGGCGTCTCAGCAGACCTTCAATTCGCTCAAGCAGCGCGGTTTGATTGAAATTTATAAAGAAGAAATATACCGTGACACGGAAAGCGAAATAAAGCCGAACACAAAAAAAGTCGTTCTCACGCCTCAACAGCAAAAGTGCATCGATGTAGCTAAGGAACAGTTTTTGTCTGAAAACAAAAAGCCCATTTTAATACGTGGTGTAACCGGCAGCGGCAAAACGGAAGTATATATGAATATTACGGAATACGTTTTGTCGTGCGGGAAAAGCGTTATAATGCTCATTCCGGAAATATCGCTTACTCCGCAAACGGTGGCAAATTTCAGAGGCAGATTCGGCAATTCAATAGCAATATTGAACAGCCGCCTTTCAAACGGAGAAAGATACGATGAATGGCGCAGAATCAAATCGGGTCAGGCAAAAGTCGTCATCGGCGCAAGATCAGCCGTATTTGCACCTGTTTGCGAGCTTGGTGCGATCATCATAGACGAAGAGCATGAGGATAGCTATAAATCCGAAAATTCACCGCGTTACAGTGCGTTTGACATTGCCTCAATAAGATGCAAAACAGAAAACGCACTTCTCGTAATGGGCAGTGCGACACCCGATGTTTGCCATTATTATAAAGCAAACAACGGCGAATTTATAAAGCTTCTCATGGAGCAAAGAGTCGGAGTCGGTTTCCCCGACATCGAGATATGCGATATGCGCCGCGAAATAGAAATGGGCAATAAAACAATGTTCAGCAAGCCTCTTGTCGAACTGCTTTATAAAATATCGTGCTCTGACGAGCAAGGTATTCTTCTGCTCAACAGACGCGGTTTTGCCGAGCACGTATCGTGCAGAAGCTGTGGCTTTGTGTATAAATGTAAGCACTGCAATGTGTCCCTCACTTATCACAAGCAGAACAATCTGCTCAAGTGCCATTATTGCGGTTACGCACAGTATATGGATACGGTGTGCCCCGAATGCGGCAGTAAATATATTAGGGTTTTCGGAAGAGGAACACAAAAGCTTGAATCGGAAATAGATAAGCTCTTCCCGGGGATTTCCATTCTGCGTATGGACGCGGACACAACAGCAACAAAAGGCTCGCACCATAGAATGCTGAAGGCTTTCGGCGAGAAAAAATATAAACTGCTTGTCGGTACTCAAATGGTCGCGAAAGGACTTGATTTTGATAACGTCACACTTGTAGGGCTTATTGCTCCCGACATAACGCTCAATATGCCCGAATATAAGAGCGCGGAGCGTGTTTTCAGGCTTATATCCCAGGCATCGGGCAGAGCCGGCAGAGGCGCAAAGCACGGAAAAGTAATAATTCAGTCGTACGAGCCCGAGCATTATGCCGTAACGTCAGCCGCGGCAAACGACTATGAGAGCTTTTATGAAAAAGAGCTTGCCGTGAGGAAAAAGAACAACTATCCCCCGTTTTGCAGAATATTGAGACTGCTGTTCACATCATCCGATAATGATGCAGCTCAAAGGGAAGCAAAAAACGCCGCAGAAATAATAAAAAATGCTATGTGTAATTTTCCCGATACTCAAATCATGGTATCGCCTGCGCCTATTGAACGCTTGCATGATAAATTCAGGTGGCACGTTGTGGTAAAGTATAATTGCAACAGCCAGGTCGCACACGAAGAATTACATAATGCCGTAAAAGTAATCCTTGATGAAAACGAGTTTTCCGCAGTTCACATCGCGGTTGACTTTTCCCCGTCAAGTCTTATGTAACAATGCAAAAATGCAGTAGGAATAATTTTTCTGCTGTTAATATCAAGATAACAATCACGCTGTCGGAACATGAATCGATTATTCCGACAGTATAAAATACGGAGGCAAATTTTGGCTATAAGAGAAATAGTAAAATACGGAGACGAGTGTCTCAGAAAAAAATGTAAACCCGTCGACGAAATAACGAAAAGGACAAAAATACTTATCGACGATATGCTCGATACGTTATATGAAGCAAACGGATGCGGTCTTGCCGCACCTCAGGTCGGAGTTTTAAAAAGGATATGCGTAATAGACGTCGGCGACGGTCCGGTAGTTATGATAAATCCGCAAATACTCTCGCAGGAGGGTGAAGTCGAAGAAATGGAAGGCTGTCTGAGCAATCCCGGCAAATGGGGCGTTGTAAAGCGTCCGCAAAAAGTCGTTGCCACGGCGCTCGACAAAAACGGCGAAGTCAAGGTATATGAGGCAGAGGGACTTTTTGCAAGAGCAATATGCCACGAATTGGATCATCTTGACGGCGTGCTTTTCATTGATAAAGTAATAGGCGAATTAAAGATCGGAGACTGAGCGTAAAGTGAAAACAGTATTTATGGGAACGCCGGATTTTTCGGTAAGCATCGCCGAGGCTCTCGTTGAAAACGGATTTGAAATCACAGCTGTCGTCACACAGCCCGATAAAGCCGCAGGCAGAGGCAATAAGCTTCGTCCCTCGCCTGTTAAGGTATGGGCAGAAAACGCTCATATCAGCGTATTTCAACCCGAAAAAGTTCGAGCTGAAGAATTCATAGACGTAATTGAACAAATAAAGCCCGACCTTATCGTTACGGCGGCATTCGGTCAGATAATCCCGAAAGCAATTCTTGACATTCCCGAATTCGGCTGTATAAATGTACACGCCTCTCTCCTGCCGAAATACAGAGGTGCCTCCCCCATACAGCAGGCACTTATGGACGGAGAACAGATTACAGGCATATCACTCATGTATATGAATGAAAAAATGGACGAGGGTGATGTAATCATAAGCAAAAGCGTGGAAATACTGCCCGAGGATAACACAGGCACTCTTTTTGAAAAGCTCGCCGAAACAGGAAAGCTTGTTATTGCAGAGTATGCCGGAATGTTGCAAAACGGAAAGCCGACAGGCACACCTCAGGACAATACACTTGCGACATATTGCAAAAAAATAAGCAAAGAACAGGGAAATATAGATTGGACGCGCGATTGCCGCGACATATTAAATATCGTCCGCGCAATGACGCCCTCCCCCGGTGCTTACACATTCTTAAACGGGAAAAGAATCAAAATAATTTCGGCACGCATAAATAATAAAATCAATAATGAAAACGAAAACCCGGGCAAAATAATATCTGACAACAAAACTGCGCTTACCGTTTTGTGCGGTGTGGGCGCGCTCGATATAGTTATGCTGCAGCCTGAAGGGAAATCAGTACAGCATACAAAAGATTTTCTTAACGGATATAAGCTTACTGCCGATTCGGCATTTGAAAGGAACATTTAATGGAAAAAAACACAAAGTCATTCGGCAGAAAGAATTCATCTGAGGACAAAAAAGCATCTTACGGCAATAAAAAAAGCTATAACAAAGCCGGCTCACAATATAAAAGCGGTGAAAAGTCCGCAAAAGGCGGAAAATCATACCGCGGCGACAAAAAAACGTTTGCAAATTCCGAAAAGTCCTACCGCGGCGATAAAAAAGCTTTCGCAAATTCGGATAAGCCTTATCGCACAGACAAAAAAACAGACTCAAGCACAGGCAAAACCTACCGTGCGGCAAAAAATCCCGCATCGGGCAAAAATAAATATACAGCCGAAAAAAGAGACTTCAATAAGAAAAGTAAGTTTACTCCGGGCGAGCGCATCATAAAGCATGACAAAAAAACAGCCGTCGAAAAAGAAAGCAATATTCTCGACAACAGAATAGAAATAGCGCTCCAGGCACTCATAGATGTTGAGAAAAACGGCAAATATATAAATCTTGCTTTCAAGCACAACGATAAGCTCGATAAGCTTGAAAAGAAAGACAGAGCCTACGTCATGAGGATCCTTTACGGTGTTACCGAAAAAAGCTACACTATCGATTGGCTCCTGCAAAAGGTGCTCAAAGAAAAACGCATAAAGCCGTGGCTCAAAGCCATTCTCAAAATAGGCGTATATCAGATATACTATATGCGAATTGAGGACAAAGACGCAATAATACAGGCAAGAGAGCTTTGTAAAAAATATGTTTCCGATGAAGTGTGCGGCTTTGTCGAGGCGGTACTTAATAAGCTCAGCGAAAGTAAGGACGAATACAGCCCCGAGCTTTACAGGTTCAAGAATACGTCAGAGCGTCTTGCCGTGGTTTACAGCTACCCTCAATGGCTCATCGATATGTGGACGGCAGATTACGGTGCCGAGACAGTCAGTGCGCTCGTTGAAAACGAATATCCGCGTGCAATAAACTTACGTGTATCATCAGGCACTTCAAGAAGTGACATAACAGCCCAGCTTGATGCGGCAAAGATAAAGTGTTCAGACGGAATACTGTATAATACAATTTCCGTAAGCGACACCGTAAATATTGAATCGCTCGACTGCTACCGCAACGGTCGTATAACCGCTCAAGGCATAGGTTCAATGCTCACGGTAGATATTCTCGATGTAAAACGCAATTCATCTGTTCTCGATGCTTGCGCCGCACCCGGTGGCAAAACCTTTTACATTGCCGAAAAAACGACTGCAAACGTTGAAAGCTGTGATATTCATGAGCACAGAGTTGAGCTTATCAAAAAAGGAATAGAAAGGCTCTCGCTTGAAAACGTGAATGCCGTTTGCCGCGATATGTGCGTACCCGTTCCGGAATATGACAAAGCATTTGACAGAGTTCTCATAGACGCACCGTGCAGTGGTCTCGGAATGATAAATTCAAAGCCGGATATAAAGAACAACACAGCCCCCGAGGAATTGCAGGCATTATCGGAAATACAATCAAAGCTTCTTGAAACCTGCTCTTCGTATGTCAAGCCGGGCGGACTGCTCGTATACAGCACGTGTACGGTTTCAAAGCAGGAGAATGAATCAAACATAAAAAGATTCATTTGTGAGCATAATGAATTTGAGCTTATCGATATAGATTCAAAAATACCCGATTCGCTCAATTACATTATCGACGACAAAACGATAACGATACTTCCGTCAAAATATAATCCGGATGCGTTTTTCATATCGGCAATGCGTCGTATTCAATAAAAACAAAACAAGCGTGAAAAGCTCGGTGTCGTATTTTCGCGTGTGACTCAAAAGCGGCACTGACTCATAGAATAAGGATGCCTTTGATTTTAATCGGGCATGGGTGTTTATAATGAACGAAAAATTAATATATGACTGTTCCCCGTCGGAACTTCAGGAATGGATGCTTGCAGCCGGTGAGAAGCCGTTTCGTGCAAAGCAGGTATTTGAATGGATTTACAGAGGGGTTGAGTCATTTGACGAAATGACAAATGTAAATAAAACTCTCAGAGAAAAGCTTGCACAAGCATTTACTCTCAACGGCGTTACTCTCGTATCACATTCAGGCTCTCAGGAGGACGGCAGTGAGAAGCTGCTTGTTGCGCTTTCCGACGGCAATATGATAGAGTGTGTTCTTATGTTCCACGATTACGGCATAAGCCTTTGCGTATCGTCTCAGGTGGGATGTAAAATGCACTGTGCGTTCTGCGCAACGGGAATGGACGGATATGTGAGAAATCTGTCTGCAGGCGAAATAGTAGCTCAGGTCGTGCTTGCAAACAGACTCCTCAAGTCAAGAGGCAAAACAAACGTTGCAAGACTCGTTTACATGGGAAGCGGCGAGCCTCTCGATAACTATGACAACGTCATAAAATCAATAAAGCTTCTGCACGAGCCTGACGGACTTAATATAGGCTACCGTAATTTTACGCTGTCAACATCAGGGCTTGTCGACGGTATATACAATCTTACTCAGGAGGGATTGCCGCTCAATCTTTCAATATCTCTCCACGCACCAAACGACGCACTCAGACGCGAGCTCTTGCCTATTGCCAAGAGGTACACGATAAGCGAGATTATAGAAGCGGCAAAGAATTATTTTGACGATTCCGGAAGACGTGTTACAATAGAATATCTGCTTATAAGCGAGGTAAACGATACAACAGAGCTTGCAAAGGAATTTGCCTCACTTGTAAAAAAGCTTCCTTTCCATGTTGACCTCATTCCTTTCAACGAAGTAAAAGGACTCAAATACAAGCGTCCGTCATATTCGAGAATAAAGGTCTTTATGGATATTCTCAAGGAACGCGGCGTAAATGCCACCTGCCGCAATTCAAAGGGAAAGGATATAAATGCCGCCTGCGGTCAGCTTAAAAGGCACTATTCTCAGGAGCACGCAATACAATAATATACGGATATTACTTGAAGCAACAGCAAATTCACCGTTTGAGATATGTGAATTGAGCATTTTCGACAAATAGGGGTAAATATGCACTAATAACGCGCATATTTATTGAAGCATTATTGCTAAAAAATCAAGAAAGGCGGTATCGGTTATGGAATTTGAATTTTTTGCCGTAACACATTCAGGTCTTATACGAAGCAATAACGAAGACTATTTCAGTATTCCCTCTGCCCAAGGCACGACCCGCATACTTGCGGCTGTTGCCGACGGAATGGGTGGGCATAAAGCCGGCGAAATAGCAAGCAAGCTTGCAATAGATACTTTTACAGAAGAGTTCAACAGCAATTCCGTGCAAAACCTTTCTGTCCGGGAAAGGCTTACATCGGCTCTCGGCAAAGCAAACAGCACGGTATACAATGCCGCAAAGGACAAACTTCGTCTGAACAATATGGGAACAACGCTCACTGCGTGCTATGCCGAAAATAACAAGGCAGCATTTATAAACGTCGGTGACAGCAGAGCGTATATTGTGCATGACGGAGTTGCCGAGCAAATTACTCAGGATCATTCGGTAGTTCAGGAGCTTCTCTTAAAGGATATAATCACACAGGAAGAAGCTGAAAATCATCCGCAGAAAAACATGATAACAAGAGCCATAGGCATCGAACCAACGGTCAACGGCGATCTCTTCATAAAAAATATAGAAAAAGGTGACTGTATACTTCTGTGTACAGACGGATTAAGCAAGCACATTCCCGTTGAAGATGTCGGTCTTTTGTTTGATAAATCATGCACTGCCGAATCCATTGCAAAAACACTGCTCGATTTGGCACTGACAAAGGGCGGCACAGATAACATTACCGTTATTACGATACGTTGTAAATAAGTACATATCAAAGCTAAAGCAGAAAGGATAATCTGTTTGTTAAACAGTTATTATATTCAGTGAAATGATAAATACAATATTAAATGATAGATATAAAATACTATGTCAGATAGGCAGCGGCGGTATGTCAATAGTGTATAAAGCTCTCGATATGCAGACCTCAGAGGTTGTCGCCATAAAGGTGCTCCGACCGGAGCTTGCAGAGGACGTTCAGCTTTTGAAGCGCTTTAATCAGGAGGCTACCGCGGCATCGGCGCTTTCACATCCGAATATCGTAAAAATGCGCGACGTCGGATGCGACGGTCAAACACACTATATAGTAATGGACCTTATTGAGGGCATCACGCTTAAAGAATATATAGAGCAGAACAAGCCTCTTGCGCCGCAGGAAGCCGCAAAAATTGCACTTGACATAGCAAAAGGACTCCAGCACGCTCATTCAAACGGCGTTATACACAGGGATATAAAGCCCCACAACATAATAATCGATAAAGACAATGTTGTCAAAATAACCGATTTCGGCATTGCGCGCATAGTAAGCGACGCAACGCGCACCACTCAGTGCGGTAAGGATATGATGGGTACAGTATACTATACATCTCCCGAGCAGGTGCGCGGCTACAATGTTGATGCCAGAACAGATATTTATTCACTCGGCGTTGTGCTGTATGAAATGGTAACAGGCAGTGTTCCGTTTGACGGCGAGACGGCTGTGAGCATTGCAATGCAGCACGTCACAAAGGAACCCGAAGCCGTAAAAAAGATAAATAAAGATGTTCCCGTTGCACTCGATAATATAATAAAGAATGCAATGGCAAAGCGCATTGAAAACAGATATAAAACAATTGACGATATGATTCGTGATCTGAAGAAATATATATCAAATTACGAATCGGAAATAAAGCTTCTGAGCACCCCGTCCGTTGTGCGCAAGAATAAAATAGTCCTTAAGCAACCGACAGAAAAGCAGAAAAAACAGAGGAAAAAAGAGCTTAATTCTCTTCTTATAAATATGGTGCTCGTAATTATTCTTGCCACATTATTTGCCGTTCTCGTGTACGGAATATACAATATAGGTCTGTCCATATATGAGAATAATTTCGTGCTTTCTCAGGTGCAGACGCCGTCGGTCGTAGGACAAACGGCAGATGAAGCAAAATCTGTTTTGCAGGATAAACAGCTCGTTTACAGAGAAATATCAACTCGATACAGCTCAACCGTACCGAAAGGATGTATCATCGAACAGACACCCGCAGCAGGCGAAACGGTAAACGAAGATACGCTTGTGGATGTCGTGATAAGTCTCGGAGCATTCATTATTGATATTCCGGACTTTAAAGGAATGAATATAGTTTCCGCCGAATACGAGCTGAGAAGCAATCCCTATATTACGATAGGAAAGTACAATTATATAGAGGATGAAGCTGACGAGGGCACAATTATCGGTCAGTCGATCGAGCCGGGAAAATTCTCACTTGACGGCAACTATGTAACAATATATTTTGATATAAGCACGGGAACACAGAAAACAACTGTTGAAATGAAAGACTTTGTCGGCTACGCTTATTCATCTCTCGAACAGCTTGCATCTGTTTATAATATAACAATAGGCAAGATAACTTATGAATACAGCGACACAGTCGGTAAAGATATAGTAATGAGGCAAAGTATTCCGAAAGGAACCGAAATAGAGAAAAACACGAGTGTTGATTTTGTAATAAGCCTCGGACCGCTTGTTGTTGCCGAAAAAACGATTACAATCAATGTGCCGTCGTCAATAACCGTATCGGATAATGATACCGTATACCTCAGAATCAAATACATTGACAACAATCAGTTTGCCGATGCGATCAACGAGCGTGTTGAGGTTGTCGATTCCGTAATAACCGTAAAGCTCAAGGGTACAGGCACTGTAAATTACTATATTTACATCAACGACAGATTTATCGAGAGCAGGGTGGTTAAATTCAACTGATGTCAGCACTTGAAGGTAAAATCACAAAAGGAGTAGGCGGTTTATATACCGTAACAGACGCCTCGGGCTCTTCCCTTACTTGTAAAGCAAGAGGCGTCTTCAGAAAAGAAAACATTACCCCGTGCATAGGCGATAATGTTTTGGTGAGTGAAGATAATATTATAGAAGCTGTTTTTCCGCGCAAAAATATACTCGTGCGCCCCCCTGTGGCAAACATCGATTATCTCGGAATAATCGTATCAGCCGAGCGCCCGGTTGCGGACACGCTCATGTTGGACAAGCTTACAGTATCCGCTTACTGCATGAATATCGAGCCGTTTGTTATAATAAACAAATGCGATATTGCAAGTGCAAACGACATCGAGCGAATACAAAAGCACCTTTTCGGCACAAATATCGAATGTATTACTGCGGACTGCGTTACCGAAAGCGGCATTGAAGCCATAAAATCCTCATTAAAAAAAGGTGTCACGGCTTTTGCCGGTCAATCAGGTGTAGGCAAAACGTCCATTATAAGCACTCTCCTGCCCGAAGCAGAGCTTGAAGTAGGTCAGCTCAGTAAAAAGCTTGAACGCGGCAGGCATACCACAAGGCACGTTGAACTGCACAACATAGGTGACGGAATCTTCATAATGGATACACCCGGTTTTTCAAGATATGATTCCGAAGCCGCCGACTTAAAACAGCTTGCTGACTGCTTTCCCGAATTTGCCGCATTTAATAAAAAATGCGCATTCAATTCCTGCACGCACATACACGAACCCGAATGTGCCGTAAAAGAAGCTGTCCAAAACGAAATAATATCAAAAACAAGATACGAGAATTATATAAAAATAGCAGAACAAATAAAATCAAGAAAGGCTGTCTACAAATGATAAAAATTGCGCCGTCACTTCTTGCCGCAGATTTCACAAAGCTCGGCAGTGAAGTTGAATCATTAAATACAACTCAGGCAAATATGCTCCACCTTGACATAATGGACGGAATTTTTGTGCCCAACATCTCATTCGGATATGATATAGTAAAGCAAATCAGACCCATATCATCGCTTATTTTCGATGTACACCTCATGATTTCAAATGCGTCAAAATATATTGACAAGTTTGCAGACGCAGGTGCAAACAGTATTACCGTGCATTATGAGGCTGTGGATGACGTTGAGGCAATAATCAATTATATCCATTCAAAAGGGCTCAGAGCGGCTGTTTCCGTAAAGCCTGCCACCCCAATAGAAAGCATAGCTCAATACCTCCCGCTCATGGATATGCTTCTCATTATGAGCGTTGAACCGGGATTCGGAGGTCAGAAATATATTGCCTCCTCCACCGAGAAAATACAATGCGCACGCAGGATAATATCCGAAAAAGGACTTAAAACGAGCATTCAGGTTGACGGCGGAGTAAACGCTTCAAACGTAGCTGAGGTATACAAGGCAGGTGCCGACATTGCCGTTGCGGGAACAGCGGTATTCGGCAAAGCAGACAGAAATGCCGCCGTAAACGACCTTATGGAGCGCACACTGTAAGGCATTGTATATTAAACAACACAAAAACCGCTTTGGCATTAAGTCATAGCGGTTTTATTCTTATTTACAGATAATTTCATTTTACGTCAAGTTTTATATATTTCCCCGGGGAAAATTCGTCGTTAAGGTAGTTATTCGGGTCCGAAGAAATAAGTCTTGTTATTTTAAGCCTGTCACCCATTCTTATTCCCTCAACGAGCACACCCTTGTACATTGCGACATCGAGTTTTTCATTCTCACCGTTATTCCCCATTATCAGCTCCTGAGGCATTATTGTATAAAGCATATTTTCACCTCTTATCACAGAGTAAATTCAACATTTCAGTGTGAATTGCCCGTTTCATTCTCTTTTAAAACGATCAATTCGCGCAAGCGCTTCATAGCCGTGTCAATTCCACCCACCTCGTCAATTAGCGAGCAATCAACAGCCTCCTGCCCTACAAGTACAGTTCCTATTTCATTTGCTATATCGCCCGTATTGAGCATAAGCTCACTGAATTTTTCTCGCGATATGTTGGAATGTTCCACAACAAAGCCTATAATCCTCTCCTGCATTTTGTTCATATAATCATACGTCTGAGGAGAGCCGATGAACAAGCCGTTCATTCTTATAGGATGTATTGTCATCGCGGCGGTAGAGGCTATTATGGAGTGCTTTGCGCTCACTGCAAGCGGCACACCTATGCTGTGTCCGCCGCCCAGCACGAGCGAAACGACAGGCTTTGACATTGTTGAAATAAGCTCTGCAAGTGCAAGCCCGGCTTCAACGTCGCCGCCGACGGTATTGAGAATTAGAATAACGCCCTTTATATCCTTGCTTTCCTCTATTGCGATAAGCTGCGGAATAATGTGCTCGTATTTTGTGGTTTTGTTTTGAGGAGGGAGTACCATGTGCCCTTCTATCTGACCTATAACAGTTATGCAGTGTATATCGGATGCAGGCTGCTGTAAAGGCATTGTGCCTGTTTCCCTTATAGATTCGGTTGTATTGTTTTGTTCAATCCCGTCCGGCTCGTTTATTTCATTAACGGCATTCATCCAATTTCTGAGGTATGACTTGTAAATATGCGCATCCATTGAGGCTTTCTCCGTTTCAATTATATTGTTTTCGCGCCCGAACAATAGCAAGCTTTTGCCTGTTTTTTATTCAGGCACCGCGAATATATTTTAATTATTGCCTCAAAAATAAATTTAATACATCAAGCAAAAATAAAAACGTACGGAACATATTGATTCCGTACGCTTCGGTTTACTTTATAATTAATTCAGATCACATAGCCGAAAGAACGTCTGCCAGATCGCCGATAGACTTTATCTTTTCAACAGCGTCCTCAGGTATCTCAACATCAAATTCATTTTCAAGCGCCATAACAAGCTCAACGATTTCCAAGGAATCCGCGCTCAGATCTTCAACAAACAGTGTATCGTCTGTAAGCTTATCAATATCATAATTAAGTTGTTCTGCTACAATTTCTTTTATTTTTGCTGCATATTCATCTCTGCTCATTTTAAAAAACACCTTTCTTAATATATTTATTCGGATTTATTCTGAACGGACAATATTTTTTGAACATTGTTTTTAATTGCCGAAACAACATTCCCGGATATCATCTTTTCAGCCTGAATCATGGCAAATTGCACAGTCGAGCTCTTTGAGCTGCCGTGAATTTTTATTATATTGGCGTCAACACCCAAAAGAGGGGCGCCACCATGTTTTTCGTAATTAAATCTGTCTTTAAGCTTATTGAGCGACTTCCTTACAAAAAGCGCGCCGAATGTAGCCTTCTTACTGCTTCTGAGCTCAGTCTTAAGACTGCCCAATATGTATCCGCCCATGCCCTCTGACGTCTTGAGGATCGTATTCCCCACGAAGCCGTCGCACACAAGAACATCTGCGACATTATCGTAAATATCTCTCGGTTCAACATTGCCGCAAAAATTAATTCCGCTTTGTTGCTTGAGGGCCTGAAAAGCTTCTTTGGTAAGATTGCAACCCTTTTTCTCTTCGGCACCGTTATTTATAAGACCTACTCTCGGATTTTCCATACCGAACACAGTCTGCATATACGCACTGCCGAGAACGGCAAACTCAACGAGATTTTTAACATCGCAGTCAACATTTGCGCCGCTGTCCAAAAGGAGCGATGCGCCGTTTTTGGCAGGCAAAGCCGTTGCAAGAGCAGGACGCTCTATGCCCTCAAGTCTGCCGCACAAAAGCAGTCCGCCTGCGAATAATGCGCCTGTACTTCCTGCGGATATCAAAGCCGCATCATAATCATTTTTAACGATTTCCAAAGCCCTGACTATCGAGGAGTCCTTTTTGCGGCGAAGCGCAAAAACAGGAGATTCGTTGTTATCGATCACCTCTGACGCATTAACAATGGAAATGCGGTTTTTGTCAACATTTTCGTACTTTGCAAGCTCAGCCTCTATATCAGCCTGTCTGCCCACAAGTACAATCTGAGCATTGCATGACGGCAAGCCATCAATAACACCTTTAATAATTTGTGACGGAGCGTTATCTCCGCCCATCGCATCAATCACGATTTTCATAATACAAGTCCTAACCTGTCATGCAAGAGACGCGGCAGATAAAACAATTCCACCGCAGTCCCTGTTTTGTCTTTTAATTACTTCTCTTCCTCAACGCTTAAAACCTGCTTCTTATCATAGTAACCGCAATTTCTGCAAGCTCTGTGTGAAAGCTTAGGTTCGCCGCACTCCGGGCATCTGCCTGTGCTTGGATTTTCAATCTTCCAATTAGCGCGTCTTGTGTTTCTTCTTTGTTTTGAGATTTTACCCTTTGGTACTGCCATGTGACTCACACCTCCTATTTATCAAAAAAATCCTTCAATATTGCAAATCTTGAATCAACGGCTTGATCATCCGAATCATTATCTGTGTGACCGCAACTGCAACATTCGATATCCAAATCAGCACCGCAAACCGGGCATAAGCCTTTGCAATCATCACTGCACAGCCTTTTTGCCGGGATATTCATAATAACATTTGTTTGTATTGCCTCGTCAAGGTCTATTGTATCTCCGTCTGTATAATATAGATCCACATCGTCATCAATAGCCTTTTCCTTCGATGTAAAATGAAGCTCGACCGGGAACTCGGTTAAGAACTTATAATTTTTCATACATCTTCCGCATTGCAGAATAAGCCTTGCCTTGACAGTTCCGACAACCTTATAATACTTGCTCTTGACTCTGAATATTTTGGATGTTAAATCGACGTCGCCGTCGAAAGCAATTTTTTCGCCCATATATTCAAAATCTTTAACAGTGCCGGAAATATTAAGGTCTGCAACCGCATTAACTTCCTGCAGCATATCAACAACATTTACCGTCATAAAAATACCGTTCTTCCGTCTTTTATTTATGCCCGCAAATGCGTCTGAAAAACAGCCGCAATACAAAAACTGTTATCTGTAATATTTACGTTATATCCGTAAAACTACATCGGTGCATAATATGTAGCTTTAATATTATAACCTTATTTTTGTTTTTTGTCAATAGTTCTTTCAAATAATTTCTGTTAATTTCCAAAAGAAATTAACATTCTATCGCAACTTGAAAAAACAGCGCTTAACGCCAATCAAGAGCATTCAAAAGCACTCCCCCGTGCTTTATTGAACAATCATACAAAAAAATCAAAGGTTCACTTCCGAATGAAAATTAAGCTCATTTTGCCGGGCAAAAAACACTTCACGCCTTGCCCATATTCATCTGTTTTATTTTTAATTTAAGCGCATCAAATGCCTTCTCAGGGTCGAAAATATCCGCCACCGTCTTTTCCATAGGGCAAATGTCATCGCCCGTACGATTGATTATTTTGTCCGTCAGAATGTTATATGAAGCCTCGATTTTGTGTGCTTTAAGTATATCAAGCCCGTCCTTACTCATAACATCGGCATGAACCGCTTCAACATTCATATACGCATACAAAAGAGCCGCAGCTTTGCCTACGATTTTATCTTCCGCAAAGCTGCCCTTTGTATTTATATTGCTTTCTATTACTTCAATGAGCGGCTTAATACCCTTTTCCCTGCTTGTGAAAATAATCACTTCATTCTTTGACAATACGCAGGTATATCCCTGCTCGATATACGACGTATTATTCATTTGAAGCCTTTGAATTGATCCAAAAAATCACAAGAGGAATTATTACCCATTGCAACATCAGTCCCGGCAAGCCTGCATAAATGCTTGTCAGAATTACGGACGGCGCAATCTTTGTCTGAAGCAGATAGTATCCGAACAAAATAGCCGCCGCTCTTACCGCTCTGCCGCCAAGCTGTGCTGCAAGAAGCTTTGCAATCGTCGGGAGCTTCTTTTCGGCAAGCAAGCCCGAAATCAAGCCGTACATTGCAAGCTCTATTATCATAAACGGAAGCATTGCGCTTGAAGGCATACCCGTAAGCAAAAAGCTTGCAAGCGGTGCTAAAGCGCCCGATATAATGCCCGCCACAGGTCCTGCCAAAAGACCAACCATAAAAATTGCAATGTGCATAGGCAAGAATGTTTCGCCAAGCGATGTGCCCATATTTGACACCATGCCGAGCAAATGAAACAGCTGCGGCAAAGCAACAGCCGCCGCTATCGATATTACAGTAGCCGCCGTTTTGGTTTTAACCGTTTTAAACACAAGTGTTGATTTTATCGCTTTATCCATACCAAATACAACTCCTTTTCACATTATGTACGTCAAAATCATATTACATTCCGATCATTTCGGAAAATTCCTTCATTATCCGCGAAATCATGATTCCCTGCGGACATACGCGCTCACAGCTGTGACAGCCCACGCAGTTTGCAGGACGCTCGTTTTCCGGCATACTTTCAACTGCCATAGGTGCCAGGAAGCCTCCGCCCGTAATTTTATGCTCGTTATACAAAGCAATCAATTCCGGTATGGGCAAGCCCTTAGGACAATGGCTCGTGCAGTAATGGCATTGAGTGCAGGGCACTCCCGCTTTGCTTACCTGAGAATCAATAATCTCAATCACCTTGTTGAATTCGCATTCGGTAAGAGGCTTGTTCTCGCTCCATATCTTAATGTTTTCCTTGACCTGCTCAAGATTCGACATTCCCGACAGAACAACCGTAACATCCGGTATTGCCTGCAAAAATCTGAACGCCCACGCAGGTATGCTTTCATCGGGACGCATTTTCTCGAATTCCGCAGAAAGCTCCTTTGACGCACTTGCAAGCTTGCCGCCACGCAAAGGCTCCATTACCCATACGGGTATATTCGCGTTTCTGACAAGTGCAAGCTTTTCCTCTGCATTCTGAAAATGCCAATCCATATAATTAAGCTGTAGTTGACAGAATTCCATGTGTTCTCCGTATGCCGCAAGGAAACGGCTTATAACATCAACAGAGCCGTGAGCAGAAAATCCGATATGCTTTATTCTTCCGTTTTCTTTCTGCCTGAGCAAATAATCTATAATGCCATACTGCGGATCAAGGTACGCGTCAATATTCCCCTCATACACATTGTGGATAAGATAGAAATCAAAGTACGGTGTCCGGCATTTTTCAAGCTGTCGCTCAAATATCTCCTTGACCTTGTTTATATTTGACAAATCATATCCCGGGAATTTCGATGCGAGATAATATGTTTCCCTCGGGTATCTCGAAAGAAACTTTCCCGCAACAAGCTCTGAATTGCCGCTGTGGTAGCCCCATGCCGTATCAAAATAATTGACGCCGTTTTTATACGCATAATCAATTATTTCAGCCGCAGCAGCCTCATCGATTACAGCGTCGTTTCCGTCAACGACGGGGAGTCTCATCATGCCAAGCCCCAAACCGGACAGCTTCAGATCTTGAAAATCTCTGTAAATCATAAAATAACCTCCTTTGGAATCAATAGCCGTTGATTAATTACAACATGAATCTTCATTGAGAATCGATAATTATCGTTTTAATTATAACATATTTCATTGATTTTGTAAAACAGCTTTATAAAGGCTATTTCACTGCTTTGGTGCTTTTGGAAGGCGAGCATAAAACAAAAGACGGAATTTTCATTGAAATTCCGCCTTTATTGCATAATATGTCAGGACAATTCAAATGCGCCCGTATAAAGCTGATAATACTTACCTTTTTCGGCAATGAGTTTTTCATGATTTCCGCGCTCTATAATGCGTCCGTTTTCAAGAACCATTATCACATCCGCATTCTGAATTGTTGAGAGCCTATGAGCAATTACAAATACCGTTCTGCCTCTCATGAGCGAATCCATGCCCTCCTGAACGATTTTTTCGGTTCTCGTATCAATGCTCGATGTCGCCTCATCAAGTATCATTACAGGCGGATCGGCAACCGCCGCACGAGCTATCGAGAGGAGCTGTCTTTGTCCTTGTGAAAGTCCTTCTCCGTTGCCCGTAATAAGCGTATTGTAGCCGTCGGGAAGCATTCTTATAAATCCGTCGGCGTTTGCAAGCTTAGCTGCCGCATATACCTCTTCGTCTGTTGCGTCAAGGCGTCCGTATCTTATGTTTTCCATAATAGTGCCCGTAAAAAGGTTCGTATCCTGCAATACAATGCCCATAGAACGCCTCAGATCGCTTTTCTTTATCTTATTGATATTTATATCGTCATATCTGATTTTTCCGTCCTGGAGGTCATAAAACCTGTTTATGAGGTTGGTAATAGTAGTCTTGCCCGCACCGGTAGCACCTACAAGCGCTATTTTTTCACCCGGTCTTGCGTATATATCTATGTTGTGAAGTACGATTTTATCATCCGAATATCCGAAATCAACATCAAAGAACTTTACGTCGCCGTTAAGCTTCGTATAAGTTACGGTGCCGTCATTTTTGTGCGGATGCTTCCATGCCCATGTTCCCGTATGATGATCGGTTTCTTTTATTTCGCCGTTTGAATCTATTTCGGCATTAACAAGCGTAACATATCCGTCATCTGCCTCAGGCTTCTCGTCCATAAGGTTGAAAATTCGTTTTGCGCCTGCAAGAGACATTACAATAAAGTTCATTTGCTGAGAAATCTGGCTTATAGGGTTGTTAAAGTTCCTTGAAAGCTGGAGGAATGAAGCAATTCCGCCTACTGTCAGAGCGAGTATTCCGCTTTTGCCGCTTATTGCCAAGGCGCCGCCTGCAATGGCTATCAAAATGTACTGCAAATAACCTATATTGCCCATTATAGGCATAAGTATGTTGGCAAATATGTTTGCTTTGGTAGCACTCTGGCAAAGCTCATTATTTATATCGGCAAAGTTCTTTTTGGATTCCTCTTCATGACAGAATACCTTTACGACCTTCTGTCCGTTCATCATTTCCTCGATATAGCCGTTTACTTTGCCCAGGTCCTTCTGCTGTTCAACAAAGTACTTTGCGCTGTTGCCTCCTACCTTTTTGGCGATAAAAAGCATTATTGAAACCGTTACAAGAACAACGACCGTCAGCGGTATGCTCGTGCAAAGCATTGCAATAAATACGCTTATGACTGTTATCAAGGATGAAAACGTCTGAGGTATGCTCTGCGAAATCATCTGGCGCAGTGAATCGGTATCGTTTGTATAACGGCTCATTATGTCGCCGTATGTATGTGTATCAAAATACTTTACGGGAAGCTTCTGCATACCTATAAACATATCGTCACGTATTTTTTTAAGCACGCCCTGCGCTATTGTTACCATTATTCTGTTGTAGAAAAGCGTCGCCAGCGTACCTGTCAAATAAATGAGAGCCATTAACAGTATTGCTTTAAGCAAGCCTGTGAAAACAGGATTTTCCATTCCGATAAGCGGTGCAATATAATCATCGATAAGCACCTGTAAAAAAAGTGATGACGCAACGCCTGCAAGTGCGCTTATAAGTATACATACAATAACAACTAAAAACTG
This sequence comes from uncultured Clostridia bacterium, assembly GCA_945918795.1. Lineage (GTDB taxonomy): Bacteria > Bacillota > Clostridia > HGM11327 > HGM11327 > SIG351. Next base: position 21,967 of record CAMEIT010000024.1, read on the forward strand.
CTTTTTGTATGGAACAACAACATAATTCAAAAGTCGTTTTGCCGTTTTGAGCATTTCGTTCTTAGACAGACGTTCTCCGGAACCATTCATTCTCGGTTTCATATTCGTTCACATCCTTTCTTATCATTCTGCAACCACAGGCTTTTGTTGAGAATAATAAACCTCGCGGTAAATATCACTCGTTTGCAAAAGCTCGTCATGTGTACCGACAGCCGAAATGTTTCCGTCATCAAGAATAATTATCTTGTCAGCATCCTGTACGGAAGATATTCTCTGTGCTATTATAAACTTTGTCGTCTCGGGTATTTCCTCCCTGAACGCTTTTCTCAAGAGGGCATCTGTTTTTGTATCAACCGCGCTTGTCGAATCGTCCAATATGAGGATTTTCGGCTTTTTGAGCAAGGCTCTTGCAATGCAAAGTCTCTGTCTCTGTCCGCCCGATACGTTTGCGCCGCCCTGCTCTATAAATGTATCGTATTTATCGGGGAAATTCTGTATGAAATCATCTGCCTGGGCAAGCTTGCATACTCTCTGTATATCCTCGTTTGTAGCATCGGCATCGCCCCAACGCAGGTTTTCCTTTATAGTTCCCGAAAAAAGAACGTTCTTCTGAAGAACCATTGCAACATTGTTGCGCAGTGTTTCTATATCATAGTCGCGCACATCGACGCCGCCCACATAAATGGCGCCGTCAGTAACGTCATAAAGCCTCGGTATAAGCTGAACAAGCGTACTTTTTGCACTGCCCGTGCCGCCTATTATACCAACCGTCTCACCCGATTTTATATCAAGATTGATATTTTTAAGGCACAGCTTATTCATATCCTTTGCATAGCTGAAATTAACGTTGTCAAAGCGTACAGCACCGTCCTTAACATCAAAAACGGGGTTTGCCGAGTTATGTATTTCGCTTTCCTCATCGAGTACCTCAATAACACGCTCTGCAGACGCTTTTGAAATTACGAGCATAACAAGTATCATCGAAATCATCATGAGGCTCATGAGAATCTGCATAACGTATGTAAACATACTCATTATCTGACCTGTTGTAAGGCTGCCTGCCACTACCATTTTTGCTCCGAACCACGATATGAGCAATATGCAGGTATATACGCAAAGCTGCATGAGTGGGCTGTTGAATGCAATAAGTCTTTCTGCCTTTGAGAAATTCTTGTATATGCTGTCCGAAACGTTTTCGAATTTCTCTATTTCATGGTCCTCACGCACAAACGACTTTACGACCCTTATTCCTCTGATATTTTCCTGCACGACGTTATTGAGCTTATCGTACGTCCTGAATACTTTTTCAAATATCGGATGCGCTCTTGTCGATATAAAATAAAGTCCCACCGCAAGGAACGGAATTACACATACAAAAACAAGTGCCAGCGAATGATTTACCCTAAATGCCATTATCATGGCAGTAATTAAAATAATAGGCGCTCTTACAGCAATTCTTATTATCATCTGAAAAGCATTCTGCACGTTCGATACGTCTGTTGTCAGACGTGTAACAAGGCTCGAGGTTGAAAACTTATCCACGTTTGAAAATGAATAATCTTGAATCTTGTTGTACAATTCTTCACGAAGATTTTTTGCATAACCCGATGATGATCTCGCCGCAAAAAATCCCGAAAGAGCTCCGCAGGCAAGCGCGAGCATTGCATAGCAAAGGAGAATTACGCCGACTTTAACGACATAATTGATGTTTTCCGCCTCTATGCCCAAGTCGATTAAATCTGCCATTTTGAACGGTATCAGAACCTCAAGTACAGACTCTGCCGCAACAAACAATGGCGTCAGCAAAGTATCAAGCTTGTATTGTCCGATAAACTTAGCAAGTTTTTTAATCATATTATGTATCTTTTCCTTTCCGAAAATAAAAGTTAGTTTCCTAACGAACTTGTATATTATACTCTTTATTATATGTTTTGTCAAGCACTATTTTGTTCATATTAAATTAAAATACATAACGATATGAAAATCAAAAGTTTTTTGATTTTCGGGCATAAAAAAAGAGGCTTAATAAAATCAAGCCTCTCATATAACATATAAAATCAGCCGCCCAAATAAGCTTTTTTGATTTCTTCGCTTTCGGCAAGCTCTTTACCCGTACCCGACAAGACTATTCTTCCCGATTCAAGCACATATGCTCTGTCGGATATTGCAAGAGCCTTGCCTGCATTCTGTTCAACGAGCAGAATAGTTGTTCCGACAGAATGGAGGTCCTTTATAATGCTGAAAATCTGATCAACCAAAATAGGCGACAGACCCATTGACGGTTCATCGAGCATGAGCAGCTTCGGATGGCACATTATCGCACGACCCATAGCAAGCATCTGCTGTTCACCGCCCGAGAGAGTTCCCGCAATCTGATTTTTACGTTCCTCAAGTCTCGGGAAAAGCTCGTACACTCTTTTCAGAGCGCTCGGGGATACCTTTTTCATTGAATAAGCACCCATTTCAAGATTTTCCAGAACAGTCATCTGCAGGAAAACGTGTCTGCCCTCGGGAACATGAGAAAGTCCGTGGCGAACAAGCTTGTGCGGTTCGATATGAGAAATATTCTTGTCCTCGAATGTTATGGAACCCGTTGTTGAGCGAAGAAGTCCGGAAATTGTATGAAGAATAGTTGTTTTGCCTGCACCGTTAGCACCTATAAGCGAAACGATTTCTCCGTTTTTCACTTCAAACGATACATTTTTTATAGCATGGATTTTTCCGTAATAAACGTTCAAGTCATCTGCTTTAAGCATTTTTCTTATTCTCCTTTCTTCCGAGATAAGCTTCAATAACGGTTTCGTTATTCTTAATGTCGTCCGGTGTTCCCTTTGCGATTATCTGTCCGAAATTAAGCACTGCAATACCCTCGCATATTCCCATTACGAGATTCATATCATGCTCGATAAGCATTATCGCGATATTGAATGTATCCCTTATCCTGCGAATATTTTCCATGAGTTCGGCAGTTTCCGATGGGTTCATGCCTGCTGCAGGTTCGTCGAGAAGCAATATTTTCGGCTTTGTTGCGAGTGCTCTGAGTATCTCAAGACGTCTCTGCGCACCGTAAGGAAGATTGCCCGCTTTGAGCTTTGCAATGTCCTCCATGCCGAATATACCGAGCAATTCGTAGGCCTTTTCATTGAGCATTTTTTCATTTTTGCGGTATCTCGGCGTGTGGAACAGAGCATCAAACAGATTCTCTTTTACCGAGCCTCCGAGTCCTACCTTTACGTTATCGATAACGGTCATTTCGTTGAAAAGACGTATATTCTGGAACGTTCTTGCAATTCCCATTTTGTTTATTTCGTAAGGCTCTTTTCCTGCCGTCGGTTCGCCGTCAAGCAAAATAGCGCCTCTTGTCGGCTTGTATACGTTCGTCAGGAGATTGAAAACTGTGGTTTTACCTGCGCCGTTCGGACCTATGAGTCCCGCAATTTCAGTCTTGCCTATTGTAAGAGTGAAATTATCAACCGCCTTGAGACCGCCGAAATCGATTCCGAGGTTTCTTACATCGAGAACGGGCAGCTTATCTGCATCTCTTTCCGGGATAAGCGTGTTGGACGGAGGAACGATCATTTTCGTTTTGGGATAGTTCTTATTGAAATTACTCATTCGACGTTACCTCCCTTTTTCTCTTTCCTGTTTTTGAAATAAACAAGCGTATTTTTAATGTTCAGCTTTTCGCGCAGCTTTGCAAATTGAGGTGCCGAGTTGAACAGCATCATCAAAATGAGGAGGAGCGAATAAATGAGCATTCTGTAATCATCGACAGCTCTGAGCGCTTCGGGAAGAACCTTCAATAAAATAGCCGCAATTACAGAGCCTCTTATGCTGCCCATACCGCCGAGAACGACTATAACGAGAATCTCAATCGACATATTGAAGTCGAATTTTGCCGCCTTGATGATTGAAAGGCTGTGTCCCCACAAAACGCCTGCAACACCTGCGATAAATGCAGAGAACGCAAATACCATAAGCTTATAGTAAGTAATGTTTATACCCGTTGCGCTTGCCGCAATCTTATTATCTCTGACAGCTGTAATTGCTCTGCCGTGTTTACTTTTTGCAAGATTTATTATTAGCAATACGGAAATAATTACAGCCGCAGCCGCATACGGAAGCAGTGCTTTAGGTGTTGAATAAATTGCCTTTGTATCATAGCCGATAGCGCCACCCGTAAAGTCGAGATTGATTATTACATTCTTTACGATCTCGCCGAAAGCAAGCGTTACTATAGCAAGGTAGTCACCGTTGAGTCTGAGAACGGGGATGCCTATTATAATACCGAATATCGTCGCAACCAATCCGCCGAAAATCATTGCAAGCGGCAAGCGTATATAAAGCGGCATTGCAGTCGATTGAAGAAGAGCAACCGAAAGCATACTGCCGGAATATGCTCCGACCGACATAAATGCAGCATGACCGAGCGAAAGCTCACCAAGAAATCCGACAACAAGATTCAGTGATACTGCCATAAGAATATAGCAAGAAATCGTTATTGCCATATTGAGCATTTGTCTGCCTGCCGTATTCGTATAAATCAATGTGGAATAAACAGCGTAAAAAGCAACAACAATAAAAACTGTAATAGTGTCCTTATTCAGAAGCTTCTTTGATATAGGTGTTTTTTCGAGGGGTTTATTAATTTGCGTCGCCATAACATCACACCTTCTCTCTGATTTGTTTGCCCAACAGACCTGTCGGCTTTATAATGAGCACCAATATAAGCACGCCGAAAACGATAGCATCTGTGAACTGAGTGGAAATATACGCCATTGAAAGCTTTTCAATAACGCCCAGCAATATTCCGCCGAGCATAGCTCCCGGTATAGAACCGATTCCGCCGAAAACAGCCGCCGTGAAAGCTTTAATTCCGGGCATGGAACCTGTTGTAGGCTTAATATAAGTATAGGATATGCCATAGCAAAGGCTTGCGAAAGCCGCCATAATTGAACCAATGGCAAATGTTATGGAAATAGTTCTGTTTACATTTATACCCATAAGCATAGCCGCGTCCTTATCCTCGGAAACAGCTCGCATTGCCTTTCCGAGCTTCGTTTTGTTTATAAAAATTGTGAGCGCCGTCATTATTATTACGGTAAGTCCGAGAGTAAGCATTGTTTCTCCCGTAATTGTAATAGAATTTCCTATCTGAATTGCCGGAATATTAAAAAGGACCGGAATGCTTTTCGGTTCGGAGCCGAACACAAGAAGGGCTATGTTCTGGAGAAAATAGCTTACGCCTATGGCTGTTATCAATACGGAAAGAGATGATGCTCTTCTGAGCAGTCTATAAGCCAGAAATTCTATTACAATTCCCAACAGTGCGCATGATGCAACGCTTATCAATATGCCCAATATCGGAGAGCAATGTGCAAGCGCAACGGATGTATAAATTAAATATGCGCCTACCATTATTATATCTCCGTGAGCAAAGTTAAGCATCTTTGCTATACCGTAAACCATGGTATAACCGAGAGCTATCAATGCGTAGATACTGCCGAGACTTATGCCCTGTATCAAGGTTACTATAAGATTTGTCACTTGGGTTACCTTTCTGAATATTATCGTTAATATGTTTTTAACAATAAAACCTACATACACACACTTTCTCATCAATGAGAAACAGCGGATGTATGCAGGTTATGTTTAACAAACTATACCGAATATCAATCTACAACAACTGTTTTACCGTCTTCGATTTTAAGTATCTTAGGTGTCTTGAATGTCTCACCGTCTGCTGTCCAGGTCATTTTACCTGTTGCACCGTTAACTTCAATCTTTGTCATTGCGGCAACGAGCTTGCTGTTAAAATCAGATATTGCCATGTCAATAACGTTCTCGGAATTTACGCCTGCTTGTTTGATTGCTTCAACCATTGCATAAATAACATCATAGCCGTCAGCTGCGAACTGATCCGGAACTACTCCGTCATATTTTGCTTTGTATGCGTCAACGAAGCTCTTAGTAACGCCTTCCTCACTGTCAGCATAGAACGGTGTGAGAAGGAGAACGCCCTCAGCGTCTGCTACGTTGTCTCCGCACTTCTTGATAAGTCCGTCGAGACCGTCAGCACCGAACCAATCGATGTCGAGCTGCATCTGAGCTGCCTGGCGAAGAATCTTTGCGGCATCAGCAGCGTATATCGGGATAAATACGAGTTCAGCACCGCTGTTCTTTATAGCTGTAAGCTGAGTTGTAAAGTCTGTATTTGTCGACTCGGTAAATGTCTGTGTTGAAACTATTTCAATACCGAGCTCTCCTGCCTTACGAGTAAATGTTTCAACATTACCTACGCAGTAGTCGTTACCGTTATCATAAAGTATTGCAACCTTATTTGCAAGCTTCTTGTCATATATAGCCTGTGCCGCAATTTCACCCTGCTGAGGATCGTTGAAGCAAAGTCTGAATGCGTTGCTCTCGCCTATGCAGTCCAAAGCCGATGCAGAAGCTGAAAGAATAAGAATGCCGTCATCCTTAGCTGCCGCAACAATATCTTTTGTCTCGCCTGAAAGAACGCCGCCCATTGAAAGCTTCATTCCGTCATCAATGAGTTTGCCGTAAGCTGCCGAAGCCTTCTCACCGCTTGCTTCCGAGTCAGCCTCGAGGAGCTTGAGTTCAAAGCCGTTTACGCCGCCGTTCTTGTTGATTTCTTCAACTGCAAGCTTTGCACCGTTTCTTACGCTGATGCCGTAGTTTGCATATTCACCTGTAAGAGGTCCGATAAAGCCGATTTCAAGAACAACCTTACCGTCATCTGTCTTCTGCCATGTTTCCTTTTTGCCGCAGCCCGTAAAGCATGTCAATACCAATGCCAAAGCAAGCACACCCGCAAAAATCTTCTTAATGTTGATTTTCATGTTTAACCCTCCTTACCGTTTTTAGGAACATAAAAATATTTATTCATCATGCAAGATATGAAAATCATTCTTGCAGATTTTCAATTTAAACAACAAATGTATTTTATCACAAAGCGTATAATTTGTCAATATATAAGGCATAAAATAATGAATAATTTGTCTGAATTTATCTATATTTGCAGCCCCCTTGTGAGAGCTTGAGCAATAATCGATTTTTCTTCTTTCATTTGGGCGAAAAATCAAGGAAATTCGACAACGCAAAAAACCGCCGCAGAATAAATTCCGATGCCGGCGGTTTTTGGTCATTCACAGAAAAATACTGATAAATCAGCTCTTTCTTTCCTTTACTCTTGCCGCCTTACCTACGCGGTCTCTGAGATAGTAAAGTTTAGCCTTCCTTACTCGACCCTTTCTGAGCACCTCAATGCGGTCGATGCGCGGGGAATGGATAGGGAAGCATCTCTCGACGCCTACGCCGTATGCTATCTTTCTTACTGTAAAAGTCTCGTTAATGCCTGAGTTCTGACGTGCAATAACAATACCCTCGAAAGCCTGTATTCTCTCTCTGTTGCCCTCAACTACCTTAACATTTACCTTTACTGTATCGCCTATTGAAAACGGCACTACATCTGTTTTAAGCTGGTCTTTTACAATTTCTCTCATTATATCCATAATTCCCACCTCCTTAACTCATAGATGTTCATGCGTCAATAAACAAATCAGGCGACGCAGCGGACCATCCGTATTTTTAACAGGAGTATTATAGCACAAAACGCACTTTTTGGCAATCTGCCGCAAGGTGCGTTTTGTAAATTAAATGTAAACTATTAATTTTTTGATTTTTTCAATGCTCTTTTAATCTGCGGCACAACGCTCATTGCAACTATCGTTCCGATAAGAGCAGTCACAAGCTGCGGCCATGTGAACATAGCTGTCATTTTTTCAATTTGTGCTTCCTTTATTCCCGGAATGAGAAGGAATGAAATCTTTGTAACGCCTACCCAGAGCGTCAGGAATTTTGCCGCCGAAGCTACAACGGCACCCGCATATCCTTTAATAAGGCTCTTTGATGTGAATTCCTTTTCTCTGCCCGCAAAAAGCCAAAGCACCACAACGAGCACTGCGTTTCCGAGAGCAACAAACGGTACTATCTGTATAAACGCAGGTCCGATTCCGAACATAAATGCGAAAAACGGAGAAACCGCCGCAACAATTATGCCTTCCCACAAGCCTATTGTAAGCGCCGCCACAGCAAGCACAAGATTTACAAGCGAGCCTGTAACATACTGTCCGAATGACTTTGTAATAAACTGAATCATAACGAGTATCGCTATCATAACAGCGGTTCTCGTTATTGCCAAAACAGCATTCTTCTTCATGTTTTAAAACCTCTTTCGTATTATATGAAAATAATTTATTTCAATTAAACAAATAACGTTTAATTGTGTTATAATTTATATGCTAATTATAATACGATTCGGTATAAAGTATGTTGCTTCGGCAACATTTTACCCTGTTTCAAACAAGCATGAAAGGACTGTACAATTCTTATGAGCAACAATCCCGTGAAAAAATATATTAAAGAGCTGTCGGAATGCGCCCTCTTTGCAAATGTTAATGAAAATGATATAATTTCGTTCACCGAGATTATCGGAGCGCATACAAAGCTGTGCGGCAATGGCGAAATAATTATACACCAGGATGAGCTTCTGGATAAGTTCGGCATAGTCCTGTCGGGCACCGTTACGGCGGTAAGATATAATACTTCGGGCGGCAGTACAGTTATTGCCAAACACACCGCATCCTCCGTGTTCGGCGAGCTGCTCGCTTGCCACAGCGCTCAACCCAGCCCCGTTAATGTTGTCGCCGAATCGGATACCGTCATCATGTTCATAAGCTACTCGGAATTGTTTAAGGATAATGTCCTCTGCTCTAAACCCGGCGTTGCCGTGTTCAAAAATCTCGCTTCGCTTATGTCCGCTCAGTACTTCAGACTCGAAAAAAAACTTCGCTATATGTCTATTCCGAGCCTCAGAGACAGAATAATCGAATTCCTCATAGATTGCGCTTCGACAAACGCTGCCTCTGATTATACCTTCTCCGTGCCGTTCGATAGAGAGGGTATGGCTCAATACTTGAATGTTAACAGAAGCGCCCTTTCACGCGAGCTCTCGAAAATGAAAAAAGAACATATCATCGACTATAATAAAAACAGCTTCAGATTTCTCGGGGACTCTTTTCTTGGGGACTTTTGAAAAAGTCCCCAAACCCTCTTGGACGCTTTTGAAAAAG
>CAMEIT010000025.1 GCA_945918795.1 uncultured Clostridia bacterium
GATACTCTCCCGGTTATTGTTCGTGATTTGAGTAGAGAAGAAGCAATCATATTTAATGAATAAAACAATTTTGCGTGTCACGCTCTGCGTGACAAATTTCCGTGTTCGGTTGGTAGACCTTTTATTGAGAATATGATATAATAAAGTTGAAATGACGGGCAGGGAGGCAATCGTTATGACACTAGGGCAGAGAATACAACAAATCAGAATAGATCATGGTCTTTCACAAGAAGAATTCGCTGAGAAGCTCGGCACGACTCGACAGACAGTTTCACGATGGGAGCTTGATCAGACCTATCCCGAAGTAGCTAAGATCGTACTTATCAGCAGGATTTTTTTGGTCAGCACAGATTCCATATTAAAAGACGGTATAAGTACGTTTGATACTGATGTTGAATATTTTACTTGTGGTGTTTATCGCGGTATCAATTGCGAGATAGTGGAGACTGAAAAGTTTGCACTTATGCTCTACTGTTCTTCCGACAAAAATATTGTAGGAGCAAAACTATATAAAGGATACGAAAACAAAAAGAGCCTTGTTGCCGTTTGTGAAAGAGATTTAGTTGAAGAAAAAACTAAATTTGCTTATTTAGTTGAGGACAGTGCTCCACATACGGCTATTACAAACAGTGAATTGGTGTCGGAACTGAGTACGGCTTGGGATCCCGATATAAAAAATTCAATGCGCCGTTTGGAATCCTTTATGGTGGATCACAGCGATGTGCCTTTGCCTACTGTAAAGGAAGCGGGAATTCCTCAATGCCTCACCGTTTGGAGAATGGCTGACAGTTATTGTGCAACGCATGACAATTTTAACTTTTACTTGTGTACAGGTAAAACCGAGTATATATTCTCAATAAATGTTCAAGATACAAACATATATTGCGGTGCATCCTACAACACTGTTTTTGATCTCGGTTTGTTTAGCGGTGGACAGTTCTTCAGAATACGAAATTATAAGGACAATAGCGAGAAGTGGTGTGGATTCCTTTGCGATTTTTCTTATGAACCAAGAGAAATAAAAATTCCGACCGAGGAATGTGAGCTTGGAAAGTGCCTCAGAACAAGCAAGGGGCTTATGTGGTGCGTAAAACGGTACAACGATGATGAAATTGTCTTGCAGGGTTGTGGAGATGATGAATATACTTATCGCAGAACAGATAAGCGAAGTGAGCAGTTTACCGCAATATAAAATGTCAAATTTTATCTACGGTTCGATTCTGTTGGGCGAACACAACATTTATGTGTCCAATGGATATTGCCATGTGACGGGCAGCAAAGTAAGCTCTAACTTCAGATTTGGTTAAAAATGCACAAAGGAGGGAAGATGATGACAACTTTCTATTCTGCAAATGACAATGACAGTGTAGAGTATATTCCAAAAGAATATGATATGATAGTAAAATGCAGTCGTGAATTTGTCAAACGGATTGCGGGGGCTGAAAAGAAACAAGTACTTATTCTTCAAACCGCTGATAATAAAATCCATGAAGCAATAATCGATCGGTCCTTAGATGCAGATGCGGAAGAATAAACGCTTCTTAATGTGATCGGAAAGGACGATATTGTTATAAGTCTTATTTGTTGTTGGTCGAATGGCGCGTTTGATATGCCTTCGTATAATTTCAGAAAGAAATTATGTGAATTAAATCCGAATAATGAAACAGCACAGATGATGCTAAACGGGGAGAAAAAATTTATTCTGAAATCGATAAGAGATACTTTGCCAAATGCAAATAGCCCTTTTGCAAAGTAGCATGGTTGCAATCCTCGAATATGCAGTGGCATAATAGTCGGTCAGCCGATTACAATACTTACGACACCGTGGGAATGCGGTAAGATATTTTTATGACACATCAAAAGCACGTATTGCGGCGGAGACAGCACCTGACGGAAACGGAATTTGCTGCATTTGTAAAGGGTTCTGAACATGGTATTATCAATACAGGTAATGAGGATTCAGTATTACTTACTGTTATTGTACGTTAATTTCCGATTTGTCTGCTTAACCATAACACTATACAGCCACCTGATTTTGGAGTCGGGTGGCTGTTTCTATCACAAAAAGGAGTAACAATGCGAGAATTAACAACACTTATTACAGTATGTAAACACTCGTTCGGGTTCCCGATTCCTTCATACATAGAAACACTACATCAGAGGGAACAGACACGAGCTTATTTACGTACCCCGGAAGAAAAATGCCTGTGCAAAGCTCGGCATTGATACTCTCTTGTCGCATATTCTCCCATCTTTCCGATTTTACAAGTTGCACATCGGTCTTTCATATGATATAATAAAGCAGAAGAAAAACGGAGCGGAATATTATCAAGTCAAGGAGGTTCTCATGAAAAGCATCAGAGATATATATAAGATCGGCAAGGGCCCGTCAAGCTCGCACACTATCGGACCGCAAAGAATTGCCGAATATACCATCCGGCAATTTGGTAATCAGGACTACGAAGTGGAACTGTTCGGCTCACTTGCTTTAACAGGCATCGGGCACGGAACAGACAGGGTTTTGACGGATATTTTGGGGAGCAACACAAATATTGTTTACAATAAGACAGAAAAAAACTTAGAGCATCCGAACACAATGGATATTTATATAGTGAAGAATCACAAAAAAGAGAAGGTGGTGCATGCTTTAAGCATTGGCGGCGGTGATGTTGTTATCAACGGAGTCGATGTTTGTGCCGGCCCTGATATTTATCCGCACAATCATTTTACTGAAATCAAAGAATACTGTATAGATAATAAAATCACATTGGCGGAATACGTAAGTAGGTTTGAAACCGATGTTTTTGAATATTTAAAAACAGTTTGGATAACAATGAAAGAGTCGGTGGTTCGAGGCCTTAATACCGACGGAAAATTGAAGGGCGGATTAAATTTATACAGAAAAGCAAAAGAATTGTTTGAAGAAGACGGCAGATATGAAAACGCAATTATCACCGAAAACAGAAAGCTTTCCTCTTATGCGCTCGCAGTAGCCGAAGAAAATGCAAGCAATGGAACCATATGCACTGCTCCAACCTGCGGCGCTGCCGGAGTCGTTCCTGCTGTCTTATACTATATGAGCGAGAATTATCATGTCAAGGATGATGAAATAATAAAAGCGCTTGCCGTTGCGGGAATGATTGGGAATGTTGTAAAGCAAAATGCTTCAATCAGCGGTGCGGAATGCGGCTGTCAGGCGGAAATCGGTGTTGCTTGCGCAATGGCTGCCGCAGCGCTTGCACAAATAAACGAATTGGATATTTGCATTATAGAATGTGCTGCCGAGATCGGGCTGGAGCATCATTTGGGGCTGACTTGTGACCCTGTTTTGGGATTGGTGCAAATACCGTGTATCGAAAGAAATGCAATGGCGGCTTGTATGGCATCTAACGCAATGATGCTGGCAAAATCCTTGGAGAGCAAACACTTGATTTCTTTTGATAAAGTCGTTGAAGTGATGTATAAAACAGGTAAAGATATGCAAGACGGATATAAAGAGACCTCCACGGGCGGACTTGCAAAGCTCTATACGTAAAAACGGTTATTTCAATGCAACTGTTGCGGATGAGTCGCGGTATCTATAAAACTGACACAAACTACTCAAAAAGCAGACTATAAAAAACGGAAGATAAGCTGTAAAATATACGTGTAAAAAGTTATGTAAGACAAAAGAACATATTTAATATGTTTCGGTATTTTGATCGGAGGAGTTAAAAATGAAAAAGATCAGTAAAATTTTATGGGGTATTGTACTTATTGCTGTCGGTGTAATATTTGCTTTGAACGCTTTCGGAATCACCGATATAGAGATTTTCTTTGACGGCTGGTGGACGTTGTTTATAATCGTTCCGTGTTTGATAGGAATTTTCAGTGAAAGAGAAAAGCTCGGCAATATTATAGGGCTTACAATAGGTGTATTTCTGTTGCTTTGCTGTCAGAACGTGCTGGGCTTTGATATGATTTGGAAGCTTGCCATTCCGGCGATTATTGTCATCATCGGCATAAAGCTCATTTTCGGTTCGATTTTCGGCGACAAGGCGACAAAAATAATTGCAACATCACGCCAAAACGGTGACAACATCAAAAGCGGCTGTGCAACATTTTCGGGTCAGGATCTCAACTTTGCAGGTGAACAGTTCAACGGAGCTGAGCTTACGGCTGTTTTCGGCGGCGTAAAATGCGACATCAGGAACGCGATTATCGATAAAGACTGTGCCATTACGGCAACAAGTATTTTCGGCGGAATTGATATTTTGGTACCGGATAACGTAAACATCAAAATCAACTCGAATTCAATTTTCGGCGGAGTTTCCGACAAGTATCACCGCCCGACAATTCAGGGTGCCATTACCGTATACATCAACGCGACATGTGTGTTCGGGGGTGTTGAAATCAAATGAATTCGGCACAAAAAGTAATCAAATATCTTGCATTGGCATTTGCGATATTCCTGAGCGTCAGCATTATCGGCGGAATAATTATGGGGCTTACCGGAATTTCGTATATACTTTCAGGCAAAAATGATGATGCTGTCGGTGAAATGCAGGTGTATCCGATTGAGGGAGATATTTCTTCTCTTTCTATCAGCCTCAGCGGAGCAGAGCTTACAATAAAAACCGCTGATAAATTTTCGGTAGAAAGCAATCACAAATATATTTCCGTAAAGACGGAAAACGGGCAGCTGTGTATCAGCGAAACGAAAAAGCTCTTTTCGGTTCATCCGAAAGGCGTATCGGTCATATTGAGTATTCCCGAGGACTTTGTTTTTGATGAAGCAACCGTTGAGACAGGCGCAGGCAGGGTTGAAATCAACTCTCTTTCCGCGGACGTTTTAACGTTATCTCTCGGCGCAGGTGAAGCACAAATTAAAAACCTGACGGCAAGCTCCCGTGCCGATATTGACGGCGGTGCAGGCAAGCTGACCATAAACGGCGGCAGGCTTTGCAATCTCAAGCTTGATATGGGTGTAGGCGAGCTGATACTCAAAAGCCGTATTGAGGGACAAAGCTACATTGACAACGGAATAGGCGAAACCAAGCTTACTCTTTTGGGTAGCCGTGAGGACTATCGGATAGAAATAGATAAAGGGATAGGCGAGGCAAAGCTCGAGGGTGAAAGCATGAGAGATGATTCTGTGTACGGCGCCGGTAAAAATCATATTGAAATCGACGGCGGCATAGGAGCAATAAACATTGTTTTTCAAGAGTAATTAATTTAATTGTAAGGCGGCAGGGAAAAATCCTTGCCGTCATTTTCATTTTTGCGCCCTGTGCGGATAATGTGATAATTGTCCCTTTTTTGATTTTTACTATTGACAAATAAACGATCGTTTACTATAATTAATGTAAACGACCGTTCACTTTCACAAGAAGCGGAATAATTAAAGAACAGAGAGGTTAAGGTAAAATAATATGAGTACAAACAATATTGTGATTCGTTTGGAGAAGAAAGAAGAATATCGAGAAGTGGAAAACATGGTAAGAGAAAGCTTTTGGAATGTATACCGTCCGGGGTGCTATGAACATTACGTGCTAAATCAGCTTCGCAATGATCCGGCATTTGTTCCCGAGCTTGATTTTGTTATGGAACAGGAGGGCGAGCTTATAGGTCAGAATATGTTTATGCGGGCAAACATAAAAGCTGATGACGGAAGAGATATTCCGATCATGACAATGGGGCCTATTTGTATTACTCCGAGCCTCAAAAGAAAGGGATACGGAAAAATATTGTTGGACTATTCTTTGGAAAAAGCAAAGGCGCTCGGCTGCGGAGCCGTCTGCTTTGAGGGAAATATTGACTTTTACGGAAAGAGCGGATTTACTTATGCAAGCAGCTTCGGCATTCGTTATCATGGCGTGCCGGAGGGCGAAGATGCATCTTTCTTTTTGTGCAAGGAATTGATTCCGGGATATTTGGACGGAGTCACAGGTGAGTATCAAACGCCTCGGGGGTATTTTGTGGATGAAAAAGCTGTGGAAATGTTTGATAAAGAGTTCCCGAAAAAGGAAAAATTGAAGCTTCCGGGTCAGCTGTTTTAAGAGAATAATTAAAATACTCAAACAAAGTGCAATGAATTTGTAAAATAAAAGAAAAAATGCTTGACTCGTCCCTTAGGGGAGGTTGTATCATAGTCTCACAATCAAAAAAGGAGGCTATATAATGAATACTTGCATTGAAGTAAAAGACTTAACAAAGTCCTTTAACGGAAGAACGGTTGTAAACGGAATTACTTTCAGCGTGGAGAAAGGAGAGGTTTTCGGGCTTTTGGGGCACAACGGTGCAGGAAAAAGCACAACCATTGATCTGCTGCTCGGATTAAAAAAGCCCGATTGCGGCACGGGAACAATATTCGGCTTGGAGCCGAGCACGAACCGTAAGGCGGTATTTGAGCGCGTTGGCGTGCAGCTGCAATCATCAAACTATCAGAAAAATATTCGCGTAGATGAGCTTTGCAAAGAAATGTCGGCTTTATATGAGAATCCGGAGGATTACCGTAGGCTGTTGCGGATTTTTTCGCTTGAAAAGCTTGAAAAATCGCGCGTAGACAAGCTGTCGGGAGGAGAAAGACAAAAATTGTCTGTTGCATTGGCACTTATAAACGATCCGGAAATAGTGTTTTTGGACGAGCTGACAACGGGGCTTGATACGGCGGCAAGAAGAGAAGTATGGGGACATCTAAAGGACTTGAAAAAGAAAGGAACTACAATTTTTCTGACAACACATTATATGGAAGAAGCAGAAAGCTTATGCGACCGCATTTTTCTTATCAAGGACGGCAAAAAGATTACGGAAGGGACTGTAAAAGAAGTTATTGAAAGCAGCCCTTATGAAAATTTGGAGGAAGCGTATCTTTGGTATATGGGAGAGGAGGCCGCAATATGAAAAGATTTTTGAAATTATACGTGATTGAACAGAAATTGGCTCTGCGCTCCGGTGATATGTTGATATTCGGTGTGGCAATGCCGGTAGGAATTATGATATTGATCAATATGATTGCAGGGCAAAAGCAGGCAGGAGAGGGATTTACTTACTTGCAAAGCTCTTTTGCATCGTTGATTGCGGTGGGCATTTGTGCGGCGGCATTTATGGGGATCCCTCTTACTATTGCCGACTATCGTGATAAGAAAATATTGAAGCATTTCTTTACCACACCGTGCAGTCCCGTGTGGATTTTAGGCAGTGATATGCTGTGCGGAGGCGTGACGGCACTTTTGTCTGCTGTATCCGTGGCACTCGTTTCGGTTGTATTCCTGGGCTATGAAATGATGGGAAATATCCTCGCGTTTATCGGCTCCTGGCTTTTGACGCTGGTGTCAATGTTCAGCATCGGACTTTTAATGGCAAGCTTATGCAGAACAATCAAATCGGTAAATGCCGTTACTTCTCTTGTATATTTCCCGATGCTGTTTTTATCGGGTGCAACAATTCCGTATGAACTGTTCCCGAGCGGATTGCAAAAGGTTGCAAATTTTTTGCCTTTAACGCAGGGAATTAAGCTTATGAAGGCAGTTTCCATGGGAATTGAATTGGAAAATGTATGGAAAATTGTTTTGCTGCTTGTGGGTATTACTGCTGTCAGCACGGTGATTTCGGTCAAGACATTCAGGTGGGAATAGAAAGAGAACATGAGGCAAATATGAAAGAAATGAAAATGAATCAACTGCATCCGAGCTGTAATCGGAATGGAAAAGAGCAGTTATACAAGATTGGTATGTTTGCCAATATGAATCGCGTAACAATAAAGACACTTCGCTATTATGACGAGCAGAAACTGCTTGTTCCGGTATACGTGGATGAGGAGAACGGTTACCGCTATTATGCGGCAGGTCAAATGGCACAGCTGCACAGAATAATTGCATTAAAAAACATGGGATTTTCCATAGATGATATTCGAAGAATTACAGACGGTGACAGTGACAGATCGTTTTTACTTGAAAAGAAACGGGAAATACTGAAAGAAATTGCGGTACTTACCGACAAGCTTTCACAGGTTGAAAGCTATCTTGCACAAGAAAGCGTTAATTTGTCGGCTCCCGTTCTTATCAAGGAAATACCTGAGGCGGTTGTCTGTACCATGAAACGGAGAATAAAATCATATGACGCACTGTTTGAATTAATGCCGCAAATGGGAGCACAAATGGAGCTGTCAGACTGCAAGTGTGCTCAGCCGGCGTACTGCTTTACTCACTATCTGGAGCCGGAATACAAGGAAGAGGATATACTTGTGGAAATTTGCGAGGCTGTCACGGAGAAAAAACAGGATTCGGGCGATATTGTATTTAAGGTGTTTCCAAAAGTACCTATGGCGGCATGTATTTTTCACAAAGGCTCTTATAATACATTGCATAACTCATATTCAATGCTGTTGAGGTACATCGAGGAAAACGGATATGAGATTTGCGGCAATATAAGAGAGTCTTATATAGACGGAGTATGGAATAAAGAAACGGAAAATGAATGGCTTACCGAAATACAGATTCCCGTAAAGTGATTCCGCATACGTTTTTCCGCGTGGTATATTTTGTCGGAGAATTAAAAGAAATAAATTTTTGCTATTGACAACCGAACGGTAGTTTGTTATAATATGCTTGTATTGTATTTAAGGCACGCTGAGCGAGTTTTTTATCACATTGAAGGAGATTTTGCAATGGAACGAGGCAACACAAAACAGGCGATTCTGGAAGTATCGCTGAATCTGTTTTCCATATACGGATTTGAAGCCACATCTCTCTCCCAAATTGCAAACGCTGTTGGCATCAGGAAGGCATCGCTTTACAGTCATTTTGAAAATAAACAGGCAATTATGGATGCTCTGGTAAAAGAAGTGCTGGAAGAATATGCGGAGCATTCGATTTTTGCAAGAACGGATTGGGAGAAAGATACAGAAAATCTGCCTTTGAGTGCTGATGACGCCGTGCGAATGATTCGGGGGCAGATAAGATATATTCTTCATGACCCACATATAAGCAAGGCTCGGAAAATGCTCACGATCGAGCAGTTCCGCAATACGGAGCTTGCAAAGCTTCAGACAAAGCAGAATTATTCCGATGTTCTTAAATACTTCACGGGACTAATAAAGCAGTTGATTCATCGGGGCGTTCTGGCAGAATATGATTCGGAAATAATGGCTGCCGAGCTTTGCCTGCCGATTTCGGTATGGAGCAACCTTTGCGACAGGCAACCGGAGCGCGAGACGGAGGTTATGGAGCTTGTGGAAAAGCACATACGGCAGTTTTTTAAGATTTATCAGCCGAAGACACTGTGATTTTATAAGCAAGTACGATGTTTTGTGGGTGTGGGTCAAGGAAAACATCTCAATGAAAGAACAGACGGTTGTATTTCAAAAAAGGATTGAGGAAATCCATAAGGAGACAGGATTCAAAAGGTGGCGCAATGGCATCAAGCAGAGAATACTTACAATATATTTTAGAACAGCTATCTGAGCCGGAAGAAATAACATATCGTGAAATGATGGGAGAATTCATTATTTACTATCGCGACAAAATCGTCGGTGGTATATACGATGACAGATTACTTGTCAAACCGGTAGGTTCAGCTGTTGATTATATGCCGACGGTCAAATATGAGTCGCCATATGCGGGGGCAAAGGAAATGTTGTTGGTTGAGGAAGTGGATGACAAAGCATTTTTAACCGGATTATTTCGTGCTATGTATGACGACTTGCCGACACCCAAGCCCAAGAAAAAGAAGTAAATAAATAGGAATTTGCGTAGGCAATGCGGCTGTGCCTTTTGGGGTATTGCCGCTTAATTTTGGAGCCATATACTACCGAACGACAGGCAGTGAAAACTCGGAAAATGTAAAATATATCTACACACCTTAAGAACCGACACATATTGATATAAAAACTACCTATATATATTCGGAAAACTCTTGTATAATATAGGCGTAAGGTGATATAAAGCATCAATAAGAAAAAACGACAGGCACAATAAATGCCGCTTGCGGAATAAATAAAAATCAATCGGAGGAAAGTAAAATGCTTAAAATTGAACATCTGACAAAAAACTACGGTGAGAAGAAAGCCGTTGACGATCTTAACTTACATATCAAGCCGGGCGAGATATACGGCTTCATCGGTCACAACGGCGCAGGCAAAACAACAACGCTTAAGGCTGTTGTGGGTATTTTGCAGTTTGATGAGGGCGAGATTTTGATTGACGGGAAATCCGTTCGAACAGCGCCGCTCGAATGCAAACGTGACATTGCATATATCCCCGACAATCCGGATTTGTATGACTTCATGACGGGAATAAAATATCTTGATTTTATCGCGGACATTTTCAAGGTAAGCGAGACAGATCGCAAGACGCGCATTCGCAAATACGCCGATCTTTTTGAGCTGACAGCGGACTTGGCTCAACCTATCGCATCTTATTCCCACGGCATGAAGCAGAAATTGGCTATCATTGCGGCATGGTTGCATCAGCCGAAGCTCATAATCATGGACGAGCCGTTTGTTGGCCTTGATCCTAAAGCATCACATCTGCTCAAGGGCATGATGCGCGAAGTCTGTGATGCAGGCGGAGCAATCTTTTTTTCCACTCATGTTCTTGAGGTGGCGGAAAAGCTCTGCGACAAGGTGGCAATCATAAAGGGAGGAAAGCTTGTGCGCTCCGGCACTATGGAGGAGGTCAAGGGCGACGACTCTCTGGAGGAAGTATTCCTCGAATTGGAGGGAGAATCATGCTGAGCATTCTTTTGAAAAAACAAATGGCAGAAATATTCCGCAGTTACTTCTACGATGCCAAAAAGAATAAGGCTCGCTCCAAAGCGGCAACAGCTGCCTACATCGTCTTGTTTATGACGATAATGATCGGTTTGCTGGGCGGAATTTTTACATTTCTTTCTTTGTCAATATGCGGAGCGCTGTCGGCTG
Source organism: uncultured Clostridia bacterium (assembly GCA_945918795.1). GTDB lineage: Bacteria > Bacillota > Clostridia > HGM11327 > HGM11327 > SIG351. Next base: position 10,901 of record CAMEIT010000025.1, read on the forward strand.
CCGGCATGGATTGGCTCTACTTTGCGATAATGGGTCTTTTGGCTATACTGCTCGGCGTTTTCGGCAGTGTGTTTAATACATATTCGAGCCTGTATTTATCAAAAGACAACGACCTTTTGTTGTCGATGCCGATACCGGTTAATGTAATCATGGCATCACGTTTGCTGAGCGTATATCTCATGGGGCTTATGTATTCGCTTGTTATCATTCTCCCGGCAGTCATTGTATATTGGGTCACTGTTTCGGCGTCGGCAGAAGCGATTTTCGGATGCTTACTTTTGATGTTTCTGATTTCTGTTTTTGTTCTGACGCTTTCATGTGCTTTGGGCTGGGTGGTAGCAAAAATCAGCCTGAAGCTGAAGAATAAAAGCTTTATCACGGTTGTGATTTCTTTGGCATTTATAGGAGGATACTATTTCTTCTATTTCAAAGCCCAGACATTGATTCAGAATTTGATTGCAAATGCCGGTGCTTACGGAGAAAAAATAAAAGGTGCGGCATATCCGCTTTACCTTTTCGGCAGAGTCGGTGTCGGTGACGCGCTTGCAATGGCACTCGTTGCGGCAGTAATATTGGCTCTTTTTGCGCTGATGTGGTTACTCATATCACGTAGCTTCCTGAAAATAGCGACGTCCTCGGGACGTACTGCCAAAAAGGAATACAAAGAAAGCAAAACAAAACAGAAAGGCGTTGCGGCGGCACTTTTGGCAAAGGAATTCGGACGTTTTACTTCCAGCCCAAACTATATGCTCAACTGCGGTCTGGGCGTTTTTCTGTTGCCGATTTGCGGCATACTGCTTCTTTGGCAGGGCGGGACTGTGATTTCGGTATTAAACGAGTTGTTCGGTGAACGGTCGGGCTGCACCCCTATATTACTCTCTTCGGCGGTATGTATGCTTGCATCCATGAACGATATGGCGGCACCCTCGGTTTCGCTTGAGGGCAAGAGCCTGTGGCTTATGCAGTCTTTGCCTGTAACGCCGTGGCAGGTACTTCGTGCAAAGCTCGGTGTGCAGTTGCTTTTGACGGGTATTCCCGTGCTGTTCTGCGCGGCGTGCATTGCTTTTATATATCCTTATACTCCGCTTGAATTGCTTTTGACGGTGCTCGTGTTGGTGTCCTTTGTGTTGTTCTTTGCGCTATTGGGCTTGTTTTTGGGACTTAAAATGCCTAACCTTAATTGGACGAGCGAGATAACGCCGATAAAGCAGAGCGCTTGTGTAATGATAACTCTGTTTGGCGGATTTGTGTATACCGCATTATTGTGCGCAGGGTTTATGATGTATGGCTGGCAGCTCGGCTTTGTGGGATATATGGGCTGTTTTGCTCTGGTAACGCTTGCTTTGTGTGCAGTACTATATTTTTGGCTGAAAAAGAAGGGCAGTTCTCTGTTTGCAACATTGTAAAAGATAATTCGGGCGCAGTATTGTCGGAAAGGCTTGCACTTGCATTGCCGAGTTACTTCATATCAAAGAAAAACGAATAAGTATTCGGGGAGAATATATTGAGTATGATGAATGAGAATATTACAATTCGTCGGGAAGAACATAAGGATTATAAGAGTATTGTTTCTTTGATCTTGCGTTAGTTTCAAGAAGGAACAGACTATTCAGACGGAAGCGATATTATTGCATTGGTGGAGGAAATAAGAGATTCAAAATATTATATTCCGGAGTTGTCCTTTGTTGCCGAATTGGATAACAAGGTGGTAGGGCACTTTTTGTTTTCAAAATTTCCGCTGTCGCCAACAAGTAAAGGCGGACATAATGATGAAACAGATTCCGGAATCGTTATGTTGGCACCCGTATCTGTTCATGCGGATTATTTTCGCCGCGGAATCGGAACCGCCATGTTAACGCTTGGAATCGAGAAAGTGAGAGAATCGGGCTATAAGGGAATAACCGTTGAGGGAAATTATCGTTTTTATAATAAACTCGGATTTCGAACATCATCGGAATATAACATTTTCCCGACAAGCGGGTATCCGATGAAAGAACCTCGTTGCATGATGTGTCGGGAGACGTATAAAGGCTCATTGGACGGCATACACGGTTATATCGTTTATGATATGTACTGCAATGCTTAAAGTCATATTGCGCAAAGAAATAGGAGACTTTCGGTTTGCCGACATTGAAATAAAGCGCTTTCGGCGCCAAATAAACGAGGTAAAATCAGAATGAAAAAGCTATTGATCGTGAACCTGCTTTTGAAGTATGCCCCGGTGCTCTCTCCAAGACGAGCGAATGCTTGAGCTGTTGAGCAAGGATTAAGACTACGTCAGTGCGGAAAATCTTGCGGGAATTTTGGAGTGGTACAGAGCCGTACAGTAAAGGTTATTTTATCCCGCGTGGGGAATTGTTCCCTTCGGCGAGCTTTGAAATTTTTTTTAGAAATATTTTTATTTTTTTGTAACGAAACGTATTACTCTTCGTCTAACCGATGAAAATTCAGGAAAGGGGGGCGATGATTACGGATAAGGAAATCTCAGAACAGCTGTATGAAGCTTACTATATGAAGGTGTATTCCTTCGTTATGACATTGGCAAAAAGCAAAGCACTCTCAGAGGAGATTACACAGGAAGCGTTCTTTCGTGCCTTCACGACCCAAAAGACATTTCGCGGCGAAAGTGATACATTCACTTGGCTGTGCGCTATTGCCAAAAATCTGTTCTATGATGAAATGCGAAAACGGAGCAGACAGTCCAAAGAAGACGCAGTGGATATGCCTGATACAGACGATGACCCGTCGGCTGCCGTTGCGGATGCCGATACATCGTTTCGGATTCATCTTGTGCTTCATGAGCTTGATGAGCCGTATAAAGAGGTTTTTGAGCTCAGATGCTTTGGTGAGCTGTCTTTCAAGCAGATAGGTACCATCTTCAAAAAGACAGAGAACTGGGCAAGAGTAACCTATCATCGCGCCAAACTGAAAATTCAGGAAAGGATGGATGCAAAATGAAATATCAATGCGAAATAGTTCGTGATTTGATGCCGCTGTATTTGGATGACATCGCAAGCGAACAAAGCAGACAAATGGTTGAAGCGCATCTCTCGGAGTGCAAAGAATGCTCGGCACTTTTCTCTCAAATGAAGAATGACGAATTGGAAATCAAAGTAAAAGAAGAAAAAACAGATGTGATTGCGAGACAGAAAAAGATATTCAAACGAAAGTCCGCGCTTGTCGGCAGTGTGCTTGCGGGAATTTTCATGATACCGATTCTCATATGCCTTATAGTCAATCTGGCAAACGGTGACGGCCTGACATGGTTTTTTATTGTACTTGCTTCGCTTCTTGTGGCGGCGTCACTGACGGTTGTGCCGCTTGTGGCACCTGCAAACAAGCTTCTGTGGACGCTCGGCACGTTTTCGGCTTCACTTATATTGCTTCTGGGTGTATGCTGCATATATACGGGCGGCAAATGGTTCTTTGTTGCAGGCACGTCAGTGCTTTTCGGGATCGGAATGGTTTTTCTTCCGTTTGCCGTGAGGAGCCGAGTGCTCTCAAGCGTTTTGAAAAGACAAAAAGGTCTGACAGTCATGACCGCAGACACGGTTTTATATGTATTGATGATGCTCAGCATCGGTTTTTACACGAAAGAACCTGATTTCTTTAAGGCCTCAGCAGCAATTTCACTTCCGCTGATTGCGTTTGCCTGGGCAATGTTTGTATTGATACGTTATGTCGGGAACAACGGTCTGATAAAAGCAGGTCTTTGCACTATGCTTTGCGGCGTGTTTGTATTCTTTGCCGACTCTTTGATAGGCTTGCTTTTGGGATTGTCTGTTCATATTCCGACATTCTCTCCGTTTCTGTGGAACTTTGCCACAATTGACGGAAATGTGAAGTGGCTGTCGCTGATTGTCGGTGTGTTTTTGGGTATTGTTTTTATTACAATCGGATTAATTTACAGGAGGAAACAAAAATGAAAAAAGTATTGGTGTTTGCGACAATGGCGGTGATTGCGCTTTCAGCTGTATGCGGTTTGTCCGGCTGCACTTATTTCGGCTCGCTCACATACGCAAATTCGGACAAATACTCCGTGGGTGATACGGAGTTTAACGAGAAGATTGAAAACATTGAAATTGATTGGCAAAGCGGAAGCGTAAGTATTGCTTCTCATTCGGAAAGCACTTTCCTGCTCTCGGAAAAGACGGGAGACGGAATATCGGATGATCTCCGCGTTCATTGGTGGCTGGAGGGCACAACACTTCATGTCAAGTATGCGGCTTCCGGCGCAAGTATGCAGTTGTTCGGGGCATGGCATAAGGATTTGACATTGACAATACCGGAAGAGTTCTCTTTTGATGACGTTATAATCCGTGCCGCATCTGCCGAAATCAATATCGGCGATTTGTCGGCAGAAACACTCGATGTTTCGACTGCATCGGGCGACATGGACATTAACTGTGCGGCAAACACGATAAGGCTCAACAGCGCATCGGGAAATGTTAAACTGAGGCAAGAGGATAAAGCAGGTGATATTGCAGTTGACACCGCTTCAGGGAAAATAGATGTAAATCTCGGCTGTGCCGATAAGGCAAGCTTTGAATCGGCATCCGGCAAAATTGATGTGACGGCAGGTAAGGTTGATTCTTTAACTGCGGAATCGACGAGCGGTAAAATTTTCTGCGAGCTTGATGCGGCACCGTCTGAATGTAAGCTTAATGCCGTATCGGGCAAGGTTACACTCGTTCTCCCCGAGGATTGCGGCTTTACTGCAAACGTCAAAACAACGAGCGGTGACTTTGACTCGGATTTTGCATTGAAAAAGAACGGCAACTCATACATATGCGGCGACGGCAGTGCAGATATTGTTATTAAAACAACATCGGGAGATGTTTCAATACAAGAAAAATAAGCAGAAGCATCGAAAAAACGTATCTGCCGCATACGACATGGTGGCAGATCGGCAGAGCGCATGAAATAAAAACAGGGCAAAGCTTTGTATTTCAAGGCTCTTGCCCTGTTTTAGTCGTTGTTACATCGGAAGAAGAAAAACGGTACAGAATAAAAACGGACGAGTTTATGGAAACCCGACAGCTTGCAAAGCGAATTGACGGCAATAAATTTGAAATAGGGGATTGGAAATTCAAGAAATGTGCTTATGAGGTAAAATAGCAGAGAACATACATCGGCGGTAATGACGGATATAAATCGAATGATTTATGAAAGCATCCATGATATAATGCTATGAGTAATAAAGAAAAAGTGTGAACATTCTATTAATAATTAAAAATGCTATTGACTTTGCAACCAAACTTTGCTATAATATCACTGTTAAAAAGTTCTCCTGATTGTTTGAATCTGATGATGATTCAAAACGCCGGAGAAATTATTTGGGAGTATAGCTCAGCTGGGAGAGCATCTGCCTTACAAGCAGAGGGTCATAGGTTCGAGCCCTATTGTTCCCACCAAAATCCCGAATGCGAAAGTGTTCGGGATTTTTACTTTTTCACTATTAACTTTTCACTTTTCACTAAACTCGCATTCGCAATTTAACATAAAAACGGCAGAATCTGACTTGGTTCTGCCGCTTGTTTTTCGGTACCGGTTTATTTGACGTTCGGATACGAAATTTAACAGATTATTTATACCTTCTTTTTGGGGCTGTTTTACTAACGATGATAAAGAGCAAAATTGCAACCGCAAGTATAATGCCTACCATGACACGAATTCTATTCGCTTTACCTGACTCGCCGGACTGTATTGGAGTGGCAGGCGGTGTCCGGGTGGGTGCTATCGTTTGCGTTGGCTTACTGCTTGCTGTGTGCGTGGCAGTTGGAAAAATCGGAGCTTGGGTAGGAGCAGGAGTTGGAGCAGGGGTAGGAGTTTGAGTAGGCGTAGGTATTGGCGCAGGTGTCGGTGCGGGGGATGTTTGTGGCCAGGATTGATTTTTATAGAGGTCTATAATCTGCTTCAATGTGCCCACGTTGGACGATTCGTATGTGTCGGGAGCACCTGTGGGTACTGTACGATGATTGCAGCACAGCTCGTAAGAGTATGCAATATTCAATAAAAGCTGTTCTTGATTCCTGGGTGCTGCTATTTCCATACCGATGCCACATCCCAAGGAGTGAAGTCCGATCGGAATACTGATTTCAGGCAGACTTGCGGATGGTGATAATATTGCACAGTTGTTGATAAACGTCTGTGTCCATACGTTCCATGAATTTCCGTCGGAATCTATGCCTGTACGAAGGGGCGTTGTCAAGTAGGTGGGAAAAACTATTGCGCTGACGTTATATTTTGCAAGCATATTGGTGAACGCTGTGTATAGAGCCTCTTTTTTATCGGCGGCATTCGAATTGATAGTTGCTTGATACAATGAGAAAATATTTGTCATAGAAACTTCCACCAATTCAACACCTTCAGCCTTCAATTCCTCCAGCGCATTGGCGAATGCGGCAGATATTTCGGGATCGATGTTAGCTTCTGTTCTGTCAGTGCGGTTTGCAACAGGATAACTCAGTTCTTTCATAACGCCGATACGAAGCCCTTGCAAAACGTTTCCGTTTAACTGATCTGTGTATTGATATTTGCCACAGGTAAGTGCATCAAGCATTATTGCTTGGTCATAAACCGTGCGGGTGATTGCACCGGGAATATCACGTGTACTGTTAAGCGGAGTAACACCGTCCATGGGAATAAGACCGAATGTACCTCTCAAGCTGACGCATCCTGCATAAACGGCAGGTAAACGAAGTGATGAATTGGTGTCCGTGCCCAAAGCTGCGGCAGTAAAATTCAATGAAGTTGATACAGCACTGCCTCCGGACGATCCTGCGGAAGAAAGGTATGTATTGTATGCGTTTTTAGTTTGCCCTACGGCTTTGCTGATACTGTCGCGAGCACTTTGTGCATCGGTGCTCATATTGGCTTTTGCAATAATGACGGCACCTTCAGCTAAAAGATAATCCACAATTTTGGCATTTTGAGCGGCAATCTGATCGCTTGTTTTTGTGTGACCGTTTGTTGTGTGATAGCCTTGCAAATTGATATTATCCTTAATAACAATGGGGATACCGAACAAAAGACCTGTGGCGGTGCCGTCAGCTAAAGCTTTATCACGTTGTCCGGCAACTTCAAGAGCATTGTCACATATTGTAATAAAACAGTTGTATGGCTTGTTGTATGCTGATATGCGCTTTAAATAATAATCGGTTAACCCTTCACATGAAACAATACCAAGGTCGATAGCCTCTCGCAACGATGCTATGTCCGCTTCGTATAACGCAGAGAGAATAGCCTCTTTTTCAATGGAAAAGTTACTTGCGGCATTGACGTTGGCGGGAGTGCCTCCGATGCACAACATCAGAGCAAAACAAAAACTAAGCACTCGTTTTATAATTAAAACAAAACTTGATGTCGTAGACTTATTCATCAGCGAATTATTTGACTCCTTACATGATTTTCAAAGCAATCTGTCAAAAACATATTCCTTACAACAACACATATAAAAGATTAAACGACAATACACCATAAAAACAGCTGTTTTGGTTTGCCTGTTTTATCTGCTCATATGTATATTATGCTATAAAATACACGATTTGTCAACATTTTTTGACAAAATACGACAAAACAATAAAAAGGAAATGCAATTCACCTTACAAATAATTTGCGGGACTTCCTCGTTGAACACGCCTCTGAAAAATGCAAAGCAAAAATGAACGAATTACACGAGGGAAAGAGAGGAATGTTATCAGGACATTATATTTCTCACCGATATAGCTTTGCTGTTTGCTGCAGTGTAAATGATTTTTCGGTACATAGGCTTTGTGGTGAGGCTGAATTTTTATATTATGAAGCTGATATAATTAAAAAGTCTCACACGCACTTCTTCTACTATCTTTAACGGAGAATTTGCAAGAGCAAAAATATCGGTAGAGAGATTGTTTTTCTCTGCCGATTTGTGTTATAATGTAACAGGTGATGAAAACGGATAAAGAAAAAATTGCCGCAATGAAAGTATTCCGGTCTTGTCGTAGGGCGGGGGCTTGCTCCCGCCGAAATAAGCAGTATGGAATACACCTCATTTGGGAAGATGCAGAGCAACAGATGTTATCACTCGAAGACCGATATACATACTTATCGGTTGAGCAATATGTAATTACGCCAAACCGCATCCGTGTTGTTTTCGCTTTAGAGAGGCGGCGGGAGCAAGCCCCCGCCCTACGATCGCAGACATAGTTTGTGCAAATAATCCGATTCGTTGGTACTACGAAGAATTAAGCACAGAAAAATAGGAGTATGGGGTTTGTTTGAAACCGGCAAAAACAGAGCGATAAATAAGAATTGATGGTATGAAAATATGAAAAGAATTATGGTAATCGGTTGTCCCGGAAGCGGTAAAAGCACATTTTCCGGAAAGCTGCATAAATTGACAGGTATTCCGCTTTTTCATTTGGATTTGATGAATTGGAACTCGGATAGAACTTGTGTGGATAAAGCTGTCTTTCTGGAACGGCTGTCAAATACAATTCAAAAGGATGAATGGATAATTGACGGCAATTATGGCTCTACAATGGAATTGAGATTAAAAGCATGTGATACTGTTGTTTTTTTGGATTATCCATTAAATGTTTGTCTTGACGGTATCAAAGAGAGAAGAGGGAAAGCCAGAACTGATATGCCGTGGATAGAAGACGAAAATGAAGAAGATGCGGAGTTTATTGAATTTATAAAAAACTATAATTGCCAAAGCAGACCTAAGGTAATGGAATTGTTGGATAAATATTCTCATAAAGATATTTATATTTTTAAGACTCGAAATGAAGCTGATGAATTTCTAAATCAATTATAACGATAAATTTGGATTTATCATGCAGAAACCCCGGCAGACCATGAAAAAACTGCCGGGGTTTTATTGGTTTACTGTATAGCAAAATAAGCTAACCTGTTTATTAGAACGAATCGTTTGATGATTTCTCCGATAAGAACATTACGTTTTTGCGTGAGACTTTTATTACACAATTTCCTTACATACGTCAACCCAATCTGTTATTTCAACACAGTCCTCAAGCTCTTTTATCGAAAGCTCAACTGCACTGTGTTCATCTCCGGCAGCAGGATATACGATCTCATTTTCTTTGAGCGATACATCCAGATAAACTTTAACGCCGGGCTTTATTCCGAACGGACAAACACCGCCGACCGCGTGCCCTGAACAAGCTTCAACCTCGGCAAATGGTATCATTTTTGCTTTTTCGTGGAAATAAGCTTTGTATTTCGGATTATCCACCTTGACATTTCCCGCACATACGATCATTATCGGCTCGCCTGCAACAAAAAACGTCATTGTTTTGGCAATTTGTTTTGCTTGGCATCCGAGAGCTTTTGCGGCAAGCTCGACTGTCGCACTTGATTCTGAAAATACTTTTATTCTGTCTGCAAGGCCTTTGGTTTCAAGATAGGCTTTTGCGTTTGAAAAGGACATATTATTACCTCACAAATTATCGTTCGAATTTTTGGGGCTTAATGAGAATAGAATATTGCAATCAAAAACCCGATGCGGAAAACTTTATACTACGGCTGAATAAAATACAACTCAACGTTTTCCGACGAATTATGAATATTGTAACATAAAAACAGGGAAATAGCAACACGAAAATTGCCGAAACTCATTGAAAGGTTGGATTATTCAATCCTATGTTGACAAAAATGTATGTATATGGTATAATTCCTACTTGTATGAAAAGTATGAATTTACGGAGGGTCGGTATTTGACAAATGGCAAGCATGTGCTGGGAATGCCTAAGGGCAACCACATATTCGGGACCGTGAAGGTCGGCGAAAAGGGACAGATAGTTATACCGAAGGAAGCTCGTGAACTGTTCGGAATAAAACCCGGCAGTACTCTTCTTGTGCTCGGAAATGACGACAAAGGAATAATAGTTACAAAACCCGAGGTAATAAACAATATTGCCGCGGAAATATTGGATGAAACAGATAAGGGGAAGCTTAATAATGAATGATATGTATAAAAAGTTCGGCATAGCTGATAAGGTTACGGAATTTTCGGAAGAAATTCTTGCCGGGCTTGAGGAAAGATTCAAAAAGATAGATGAAACTGCGGAGTACAATCAGATGAAAGTAATCCGCGCTATGCAGGATAACCGCGTCAGTGCGGCGTGCTTTGCCGGAACGACAGGCTACGGCTACAACGACATAGGCAGAGACACTCTTGAAAGCGTGTATGCTTCATGCTTTAATACCGAGGCGGCCTTGGTTCGTCCTCAGATAACGTGCGGCACACACGCTCTTGCAACGGCACTTTCGGCAAATCTGTTGCCGGGCGACGAGCTTTTGTCGCCTGTGGGCAAGCCGTACGATACGCTTGAAGAGGTAATAGGAATAAGGAAATCTGATTGCTCGCTTGCCGAATACGGAGTTGTATACAGACAGGTTGACCTTCTTCCGGACGGAACATTTGATTATGACGGAATAAGAAAAGCCATCAATGACAAAACAAAGCTCGTTACCATTCAGCGTTCAAAGGGTTACCAAATGAGACCGACATTTTCCGTAAAGCAGATAGGCGAATTGATTGCGTTTGTAAAGTCAATAAAGCCCGATGTTATATGTATGGTTGATAATTGCTACGGAGAATTTGTCGACAAAATCGAGCCTTCCGATGTGGGCGCCGATATGACGGTAGGTTCTTTGATAAAAAATCCGGGCGGCGGACTCGCACCTATCGGCGGCTATATATGCGGCAGTCGCAGATGTATAGAAAGATGCTCTTACAGACTCAGCGCACCCGGTCTCGGCAGAGAAGTCGGAGCGAGCCTGAGCGTTATGACGTCACTTTATCAGGGACTTTTCCTTGCACCGACAGTTGTTGCAAGCGCGCTTAAGGGTGCTATTTTTGCCGCAAATATATATCAGAAGCTCGGATTTAACGTTGTTCCAGATGCTGTGGAGCCGAGACATGACATAATACAGTCTGTGGAACTCGGTTCGGCAGAGAGAATGATAGAGTTTTGCAGGGGAATACAAAAAGCGGCTCCCGTGGACAGCTATGTTACGCCGGAACCGTACGCAATGCCGGGTTACAGCTCTGATGTAATTATGGCGGCAGGCGCTTTTGTTCAGGGCTCTTCGATAGAACTCAGTGCAGACGGACCTGTTCGCGCGCCGTATGCTATTTACTTCCAGGGCGGACTTACGTGGCCTCATGCAAAGCTCGGCATTATGATGAGCCTTGAAATGCTTTATGAAAAAGGCCTTGTAAGCTTATAAATCGAAATAATTTAATTATATAAAATGTGAAAGGTAAACTAAGCTGTGAAAAAGAATAAAATTCTGTTTTATGCAGAAATTGCGGCAATGGTATTGTTGACTCTTGCCGCGGCGATTTTGACTGCCATAGGCGTTGTCAATGTAAATCGTACAGTGGAAGGCTATGAATTTAAGGAAAGCTGTGAATTTATAAGAACGACCACTGCCGAGGAAGAGGATTATTCGGAAGACGATACTGTTTGTGCAGTGGAATATGAATCCGAAAACGGGGAATATACCTGTATAGTGAATTATACATATGAGGAATGGCTGGAGCTTGACGAAGACACCATAACAGGCTATGTATATGAGCTTGACGACGGAAATTTTGTTGCATTTGCTCATGAAGCAGACAAAGAAGAGATCCTCAAGGCGGCAAAAGACCTTTATGCCGATATGCAGGGAGCAAACTTCAATGCGGCAATTGCACTTATACTTGTGGCAATAGGCCTTGCGGTTATAACATTCTGGGCAAGATTTTTTACGACGTATGAAAAGATATGGTTTATAAGCATTCTTGTGCTTGCGTCCATAGTTTCAATTCTGTTCCCGGAAGAGGATTGCAACGGTATAAACGGTATATGGATAATGGCGCTGTATCTTTTGGATACATTCCTTAACATACTTTGCGAGCTGCTCATATCAAAGCAGAGCAAATGGAACTTTATTGTTTCTGTTTTTGTTGAAATAACGGAGATACTTATATGTATTCTTCTTGCATACAGATTTGCCACAATGGCAACAACGCTCTTCTTCTGGCTGCCTGTTGATATTATAAGCTTTATAAATTGGCACCGTCATCCGGATAAGAAGGAAGAAGAACTTACCGAAGTGCGCAAGCTCAGCGGCTGGGGCGCGGTGCTCGTCATCACGGGAATATTTGTGTGGACGTTTGTTATAGGATATTTGCTTTCGGGACTCGATATTTCAACAGACCTCTTCGGCGGAGACGAGGCTCTTGCAAATGCGGTATGCTACATCGATGCGTGTGCTTCTGCGGTAGGCATTGCAAACGGATTGTTTATTCTGTTCAGATTCCGCGAGCAATGGATAGCATGGTATATATGCGCTATTCTTGAAGCTGCGATAAATATTCTGTCGGGACAGTTTGTTCTCCTCGTTCTTAAGCTGGGATATTTGACGAACACGACATACGGTTACATCAAATGGACCAAATATATAAATTCGAGAAAAAGAGAAAAAGCGCTTGATGCTGTGACGGAATAAAAAGTTAAATTTGTTATATGTTGAAAAAGAGTGAACTTTGATTCGGTTCATTCTTTTTTTCAACGCGAAAAACATCGTTTTCGACATATAAAACAGGGTTTTCAACCTAAAATGTCGAAAACTTTTGCATATATCATTAATTAACAATAGATTTTGGGCACTTTTATGTTGAAAATATGTGTTACGTTGAAAAGTTCACATGTGAATGTTGAAAACTTCGTAATCTTTTTTCAACGGGAAATATTGCCCGAGGCTGTATTCAAGTGCGTTTCGGCACCGTGTTTTCGGTGCGGATTGAATTGATGTGATATATCAAAAAGAACGGAAAATTGTTATATTTTTGTAAACCGATTGACATTTGGGCGGATTCATGTTATAATATCACGAAAGCAAAACGGCCTGAGGCATTATCTGTATGCAACAGTGCCGAATATACGGAAAGGCTGAATATTATAATGAACATTGTTCTTGACAATGCGGCGGTTTACAAAAACGGTAAAATGATGAGATGCAATGCCTATATAGGGGATGGTGTTTTCCGTTTTTCAGATACTTCCGGTCACGGCGATGATTCTTGTGCTCGTATTGTTTCCGATTGTATGATTTTTCCCGGTTTTTGTGATGTACATGTACATTTACGAGAACCGGGTTTTTCTTATAAGGAAACCATTGCAAGCGGAACTGCCGCCGCGGCTCACGGAGGCTATACGGCGGTATGCTCGATGCCGAATCTGAATCCCGCTCCCGACAGTGCCGAAAATTTAAGCGTACAGCTTGAGCTGATCAAAAAGGATGCGAAAATTGCCGTTTATCCCTACGGTACGATAACAAAGGGCGAAATGGGCAAGGAGCTTTGCGATATGGAATCGATTGCGTCGGACGTTGTGGCGTTTTCCGATGACGGCAGAGGAGTCCAGGAGCCTGAAATAATGGAGCGCGCAATGCTGAAAGCCAAAAGCCTCGGCAAGATTATTGCCGCACACTGCGAGGACAATAAGCTTCTTCGCGGAGGATATATTCACGACGGCGAGTATGCAAGGCTCAATTCAATGAGAGGCATATGCTCCGAATCGGAATGGGGGCAGATCAAAAGAGACATTGCGCTTGCGGAAAAAACGGGTGCGCCTTATCATGTATGCCATATTTCGACAAAAGAAAGCGTTGCGCTCATAAGAGATGCAAAAAAACGCGGCGTTGATATTACGTGTGAGACTGCTCCGCATTATCTCGTGCTCGATGATATGATGCTTCGCGATGAGGGCAGATTCAAAATGAATCCTCCCGTGCGTTCTCAAGAGGACAGGCTTGCTCTTATCGAGGGCATTCAGGACGGAACGATAGATATGATAGCAACAGACCACGCACCGCATAGCTTTGAGGAGAAATCACGCGGACTTGAGAAAAGCGCTATGGGAGTTGTGGGGCTTGAGACGGCTTTTCCGGTGCTGTATACACAGATTGCTGAAAAAAATATAATCTCGGTTGAAAAGCTCATTGAACTGCTTGCCGTAAATCCGCGAAAGCGATTCGGGATTCCTTTGAATGATGACGAGTGGTGCATATGGGACGTAAAAAATAAATATGAAATCAAATCGGAGAGCTTTTTGTCTATGGGTAAAGCTTCTCCATTCACGGGTATGAGCGTTTTGGGAGCGCACATAGCCACTATATACGGAGGGAAATCGGTATTATGATAAAAGAAAAAGACAGAAAAATAGTTCTTGAGGACGGAAGCGAGTATTACGGCTACGGCTTCGGAGACGAGTGCGATAAAATATGCGAGATCGTGTTCAATACGTCAATGGTGGGGTATCAGGAGATAATCTCGGACCCGTCGTATACGTATCAGGCGGTTGTAATGACGTATCCGCTTATAGGCAACTACGGAATCACAGATGAGGATTTTGAAACAAAAACACCTACGATAGACGGTCTTATTGTAAGAGAGTATAACGACCAGCCCTCAAACTTCCGCTACACAAAAACGCTTTCCGAGGTAATGTGTGAATATCACATCCCCGGAGTATCCGGAATAGACACACGCAAACTGACAAGAAGCATAAGAGATCTCGGCAGCAGGCGCGTGATGATAACATCAGCCTCAACGCCTACCGAAAAGGCTCTTGAAGAAATAAGGAATACTCCCGAACCAAAGGACGCCGTAAGCAAGGTAAGCTGTAAGAAAAGGTGGTACTCGAGAACGTCAAACGCACGCTTTAACGTTATCGCGATTGACTGCGGCATAAAGCTCAATATTGTGCGCTCTCTGAATGCGAGAGGCTGTAATGTAACGGTTGTGCCGTACAATACGCCTGCCTGCGAGGTGGAAAGAATGAATCCGGACGGCATATTCCTTTCAAACGGTCCGGGCAATCCTGAGGACGTGACGGAGGTAAAGGAGCTTGTAAAGGAGCTTAAGGGCAAGTATCCCATATTCGGCATATGCCTCGGACACCAGATAATTTCTCTTGCGTACGGAGCAAAAACGTACAAGCTCAAATTCGGTCACAGAGGCGGAAATCATCCCGTAAAGAACCTTAAAACGGGTAAAATCGAAATTACGTCGCAGAATCACTCGTACGCTGTTGATATAAATTCGCTTGAAAATACAGGCTTGAAATTGACTCACATAAATCTTCTTGACAACACGGCTGAGGGCGTCGAGTGCGAGTCGGACTGCGTATTTTCGGTACAGTATCATCCGGAAAGCGCACCGGGACCGCAGGACAGCGCATACTTGTTTGATAAGTTTATTCGCAATATGCAGAACAACAAGCAATGCCGCAGGTAACAATACTTAAAGAAAGGAAGGCTTTGCAGCACAAGGCCGTATAAATAATATGCCGAAAAGAACAGATTTAAAAAAGATATTGGTTATAGGCTCCGGACCGATAGTAATAGGTCAGGCAGCAGAATTCGATTATGCGGGAACGCAGGCGTGTCTTGCTCTCAAGGAAGAGGGATACGAGGTTGTTTTGTGCAACTCAAATCCGGCAACGATTATGACGGATACTTCCATTGCCGATAAAGTATATATGGAGCCGCTCACGCTTGAGTACGTCGCAAAGGTTATACGTTACGAGCGTCCGGATGCAATTGTGCCCGGAATAGGCGGTCAGACGGGACTCAACCTTGCAATGCAGCTCGAAAGAAAGGGCATACTGAAAGAATGTAATGTGGAGCTTCTCGGAACGTCGTCAGAAAGTATAGAAAAGGCCGAGGACAGAGAAATGTTCAAGGAGCTTTGCCAGAGCCTCGGAGAGCCAGTGCTTCCGTCACAAATAGCGTCGTCAATGGAGGAGGGACTTCGGGCGGCAGAGGAAATAGGCTATCCTGTCGTGCTCAGACCTGCGTTTACTTTGGGCGGCACGGGCGGCGGCTTTGCCGAAAACGAAAAGGAATGCAGTGAGCTGCTTAAAAATGCGCTGAAGCTTTCGCCGGTACACCAGGTCCTTGTTGAAAAAAGCATAAAAGGCTACAAGGAAATCGAATACGAGGTAATGCGCGACGCAAATGATACGGCAATAACGATATGTAACATGGAGAATCTTGACCCTGTCGGAATACACACGGGCGATTCCATAGTTGTGTGTCCGTCACAGACGCTTACAAACAAGGAATATCATATGCTGCGTGACAGCGCACTTAAAATAATCCGCGCACTCAAGGTTGAGGGCGGCTGTAATGTTCAGTTTGCGCTCGACCCGAATTCATTCAGCTATTATCTTATCGAGGTAAATCCGCGTGTATCGCGTTCATCGGCTCTTGCCTCAAAGGCGAGCGGATACCCGATAGCAAGAGTTTCCGCGAAGATCTCCGTGGGAATGACGCTTGATGAAATTCAGATAGCAAATACTCCTGCGTCATTTGAGCCTGCCCTTGACTATGTTGTAACAAAAATGCCGAGATTCCCGTTTGATAAATTTGCTTCTGCAAACAACAAGCTCTCAACTCAGATGAAAGCAACGGGCGAGGTCATGAGCGTAGGCAGAACGTTTGAGGAAAGCTTGCTCAAGGCAACGCGCTCACTTGAGATAGGCGTGTGCCATATATATATGGAGAAGTTCAATTCGTATACGTACGAACAGCTCATGGAATATATCAAGGACGGCACGGATGACAGAATTTACGCGATAGCCGAGCTTATATGGCACGGTGCGGATTTGGGCTTGATATGGAATGCGACAAAAATAGATATGTTCTTCCTTGAGAAAATAAAGAACATAATAAACATGGAACGCGAAATCGCACAGTCCGATTTTGACATCGATATGCTTATCGAAGCAAAGAAAATGGGATTTTCGGATAAATATATAGCGCGCCTCAGAAAATGCAATGAGCTTGATATATACAACATGAGGGTGGAAAACAATATATTCCCCGTGTACAAGATGATAGATACCTGCGCTTCGGAATTTGAGAGCTATATACCTTATTTCTATTCGACGTATGAGGACGAGAACGAGTCGATAGTTTCCGATAAAAAGAAGGTTGTCGTTCTCGGCTCGGGACCTATAAGAATAGGTCAGGGCGTGGAATTTGATTATTCTACCGTTCACGCCGTAAAAACAATAAAGCAAGCAGGGTATGAGGCTATAATAATAAACAATAACCCCGAGACTGTTTCGACAGACTACACAACGTCGGATAAGCTTTATTTTGAGCCTTTATGCGTTGAGGACGTAATGAATATAATACATCTGGAAAAACCGATAGGCATCATAGCGTCTCTCGGCGGACAGACGGCAATAAATCTTGCGGCGCCTCTTGCCAAGCGCGGCGTAAAAATAATAGGCACTGACTGCGACGCAATAGAAAAAGCGGAAAACCGCGACGCATTTGAAAAAATACTTCACTCTCTCAACATTCCTCAGCCTAAAGGCCGCGCTGTAACAAAGATTGAGGACGGCGTTAATGCGGCAAAAGAGATAGGCTATCCCGTGCTTGTAAGACCGTCGTTTGTTCTCGGCGGAAGAGCAATGCAGATAGTTGCGGACGAAGAGCAGTTAAGACATTATCTCAAAACGGCGGTTGAAATTGACGAAGATAAGCCTGTGCTTGTGGATAAATATATTCAGGGCAAGGAGGTTGAGGTTGACGCGGTATGCGACGGCAAAGACGTGTTTGTACCGGGAATAATGGAGCTTGTGGAAAGAACGGGCGTACATTCGGGAGATTCAATAAGCGTTTATCCGTCATTCAGCCTATCCCAAAAAGTAAAGGATACAATACTTGACTATACAAAGAAGCTCGGAACAGGCATCGGAATAGTGGGACTTTACAATATACAGTTCATAGTTGATGCCGATGAAAACGTATTTATCATAGAGGTAAATCCGCGCTCATCAAGAACAGTTCCTTTCCTTTCAAAGGCGACGGGTTACAGCCTTGCCGATATAGGCACGCTTGCAATACTCGGCAAATCGCTCAAGGAGCAGGGAATCAACGTTCTTTATCCTCCGGAGAAAAAGAGATATTACGTAAAAGTGCCTGCATTCTCATTCTCAAAGCTGCGCGGACTCGACGCATATCTTTCACCTGAAATGAAGTCGACGGGCGAAGCAATCGGATATGACAACAGTCTTACGAGAGCGCTTTATAAGGCGCTTCAGGCGTCGGGAATGAGCGTTGTGAATTACGGAACAGTGCTTGCCACGATAGCCGACAAGGACAAAGAGGAAGCACTTCCGCTCATAAGACGCTTCTACAACATGGGCTTTAACATACAGGCAACAGAGGGCACGGCGAAATTCCTCAAGGAGCACGGAATCCGCACTCATGCGCTTAAGAAGATAAGCGACGGAAGCGAAGAGATACTTGAGGCGATAAGAGGCGGCTATGTTACGTACGTAATAAATACGCGCGATATGAATTCGTCGGGCGTGCTTTCGGACGGACATGAAATACGTCAGTGCGCCGTGGAAAACAATATTACAATGTTTACGGCACTCGATACCGTAAAGGTGCTTCTTGATGTGCTCGAGGAAACAACACTTTGCATATCGACAATAGACGCATGAAAGGATCATAAGTCAAAATGAAGCAAGGTATATACACCGTAACCGAAAATACAAATACAGCACCAAACGTATTCCGCATGACGCTCAAAGGCGACACCACTGCAATAAGTGCTTCGGGGCAGTTTATAAACATAAAGCTTGACGGGCTTTTCCTGCGCAGACCTATATCCGTATACGATTATACACAAGAAAGTATAACTATTATTTACAAGGTTGTGGGTGAGGGCACCGAGGCAATGTCAAAGCTTGCCTGCGGCGTATCACTTGACGTGCTTGTGGGGCTTGGCAACGGATATGATACGTCAAAAAGCGGAGAAAGACCGCTTCTGATAGGCGGAGGAGTCGGAATACCGCCGCTTTACAATCTCTGCAAAAAGCTTATTGCAGAGGGCAAAAAGCCAAGCGTAATACTCGGCTTCAATACGAAAACTGAAATATTCGCTTTGGATGAATTTACAAAGCTCGGTGCGGACGTGCTTGTTACGACAGCAGACGGAAGCTTTGGAATAAAAGGCTTCGTTACGAATGCAATGCCCGATATTGAATATACGTATTTCTATACGTGCGGACCACTCCCGATGCTCAAAGCTGTTTATAACGCATCCAAAACAAGCGGACAGTTCAGCTTTGAGGAACGCATGGGCTGTGGCTTCGGTGCGTGCATGGGTTGCTCGTGCAAAACAAAGTACGGCAATAAAAGAATATGCAGGGACGGCCCCGTACTTGTAAAAGAAGAAATAATATGGTAATATAATAGTAAACTGCGAATTCAAAAGAAAGTAACGGTTATTGATATGAACACAAAAGTAAATCTTGCGGGAATAGAAATAGATAATCCCGTAATACCGGCGTCGGGAACATTCGGTTATGGCTATGAATTTGCCGAGCTGTACGATATAAATTGTCTCGGAACGTTTTCATTCAAGGGAACAACGCGCAATATGCGCTTTGGCAATCCTACTCCGCGCATTGCAGAATGTACGGCAGGCATGATAAATGCCGTCGGATTGCAGAACCCGGGAGTTGAAGCCGTAATAAATGAAGAGCTCCCGAAGCTCAAAAAAGTATTTTCAAAGCCTGTCATTGCAAATGTGAGCGGCTTTTCGATAGAAGACTATGTATATACGTGCCAAAAGCTCAATGACGAGGAACAGATAGGCTGGTTTGAAGTCAATATTTCATGCCCCAACGTACACGGCGGCGGAATGAGCTTCGGTACATCCGAAAAATCGGCAGCCGAAGTCACGAGTGCGGTACAAAAGGTCACGACAAAACCTGTATTCATGAAGCTTT